>JAJZAV010000278.1 GCA_021799255.1 Bacillota bacterium | reverse complement strand
AGAGCAGGAATCGGACTTGATCCGACCATCTGAAGTCAAGCCATTTCTAAGTCACGAGGACCCTATCGTCCGGAAGTTTGCTGTCCACTACTTCCATGAGTTGGAGAGCGCTGACGACGGGATCATGCCGTGGGTTTTGCAAGGATTTCGCTTCCCATCAAGCGTAGAGGACCGAAGAACGTTGCTGGCGTTCTCAACGGACTTTGCCCAAACGGACAGCACGATGGATGAAATTGCATCCTCCATACTGACGAATCCAGCGTTTCGCGATTTGGGCGAACGGCTTGTTATCGGCGCTCCTTCGCAACTTCTGCGGAGCTATGGGCATATCTTCCCAAAACTTTCTTCCGAGGCTCGTAAGGTCGCATTTCAACGCGCTTCATTGGCAGACATGGATGGACCAACGCTGTTAGAGAAATTGATTGATCACAGTGAGAACGCCAATGGGAAAGATATCTTTGAGTCTAACTATTCCTTCGGCGTGTACATCGCGCGGGAACTTGCGGGGCGCTTGGACGCACCGACGGATTACATTCGCCAGTGGATGGATACGACATATCCCGAGAACTATGATGGCTATGGAGACATTTATGCCTGCGTCCTGGCCGGCATGTTTCAATACGAGGACATGGTGCCTAGACTCGTCGATTATTTGCACCTGGATGCGGATCTGCTGAACGAGGAAGTGGCGAGGGCGCTGACGAGAATCGGAACGCCAAATATTATTGAGCGCATTGAGAGAGCCTTCCCCGAGAGCGAATGGAAGTTTCGTCTGTTTGCGAGTGCGGTGTTGTCAACCATTAAACATCCGTCGTCAGAGGCGGCGATGCTTACCCTTTTACAGCGTGAGGAGGATGAATCAATCCGCACCGTATTAGCCGATGGGCTATGCAACCTGTTGTCCGTCCAGGGGATCCCGGCAGTGAAGCAAGTCATCGATGAAGGCTACGATGAAATGATGTTAGATCTCGTTGAACCCCTGTATGCCAACTGCGTCATCAACGGCGTCGATGATCCCGAGTTGCCAAACTGGAAGGCTTACCTAGAAGAATCCGAACGTGCGTATCGGGAACGACGGAATCGTTTTAGCGATAACGCTCCATGGAGGGGATCCACTGGATCACGAACGGTTGTGAAACCTGTCAAAGTGGGACGCAACGATCCCTGTCCATGCGGTAGCGGGAAAAAGTATAAGAAGTGCTGTGGAGCGTAGTCTGCTCTCCAACAAGGAATATCAACGAATCTTATAGTAGGAGCGCTGGTGATACCGATCTGCTTCGTTGTGGGAGAAAGCGATCCATCCGTGCTCCCGCGTGATTCTGAGTATATGCCGTAACCCGCGGGTCTCTGACATTGCTTGGCCCCCTTATGGGACTCAAACAGCCCGTATCCGCTGTCGTGATAAGGGTGGAGGCGATCGATAAGACCGCCCGGTTCATCGATTCGTCCGGGGTTCAGAAAACTGGAGACGTCACCCTCATGAGTCCCGCTGGCTTTTTGGCTTCCAACTTATTAACGCTATGCATTCGATTCATTTTCAGGAAACTCCCTTTTCTGAGAAAACAAGCGCCCCCCATCATGGCTCTAGGGCAATGGGGTCACGACTACACATTAACTTTTGGAGGATTGTTTAGTTCGCGATGCAAAAGAATACGGGCCATGGTTGTATAGCCTACCCCAACCTCGCTCGCGATCTTTTTTAATTGCTTCATGTCATCTGGATCAATTCTAAGGGTCAGCGGTTCCAATTCCTTTTCGCGCCGCCGCACTTTCACATCCGTCACTCGTTCCGTTTCTACCTCGGTTGCATCATGAGTAGCAAACCATTCCGCGACTGATTCATCATGATCAGGGTCAAACGGGAATTTCGTCCCTTCGGTCATCATCCACACCTCAATTCAAGTATTTGCGTTTTTCCCTAGCCGTCATGTCCCGTGCGGTAATCACATACGCCATTCGATTATCGACAAAGTACCGGAAAACAATGGTGAGCAAACGGCCATTGATGGCACGACCAAACCCGACATACAACCGTCCAGGTCTGTCCGGCTGTTCATCCAGAGCCCGCTCGACCCGTAGAGTTTCGTCTTCGAATGCCTCGTACACTTCATTCGGAGATACCTGGTGAGCCTGTCGTAAGTGTTGCTCCCGGCTTTCTGGAATCAGGATTTCATCAATCTCCATGGTCGGCAGTCCTTCGACAACATACTTATGTTCTACATTGTACTCTTTTGTTATACAAAATCCGTTCCATTTTTGCAATGGTCCGATGTCATCTGGACGAAGCCCGAGAAGGACACCGACAACAAGCCGGCTGAAACTTGACCTAGCATGGCAGATGCTCCACCGGCCCGAAAACTGGTCACTTGTCATCTGTGGGTGGTCATGTCCCACGGTACTTGAGCAACCCATTCTGTTCCAGTGTGAGCCCTCGAACTTGAGCTGGATAACGAAGTCTACCCGCAACCCCCAGATATCCCGTAGGATGATTGAGCCTGGCACCGGACGTGAACGCCTTGTCCAACTGCGTCCGAAAGACCACATTGAGGAAGTTTACCCTGTGCTACATCAATACAGTTGGAGAATCCGTGGTTTCAGCAGTTGAACAGAGTGCGACTGATAGGTTCGGCAAAACTGATTTCTAAAGTACCGCTTTTTAGTCAAAATCTCTCGCTCGAACACATACAGTCTACATAATCTATCTTATCGGACGTAAAAAACACTCCGCCGCCCTCATCTCGAAAGCCCCAGTGACTCGTTTGGTCGTGCTTGGGAAGCGTCAGGCTAAATACACAGATCACCTTTCCAAAGCCGATTGTTGAATAAAAATACATCAAAGCCAACAAACATACAAGACTCTCAACCATGCCTTATTGCACATTTGCCGCCGGGTAAGTCGGAGGCCTTGCGGCCTCCTTCTCCCCTAAGAACTGCACGTAACAGTTTCCCGTTATGCAGCTCAAGCCATCCTGCAGTTAGCTCGTCAAACGCCTACTGACTGTTTCACGCCTTGCCAGACTACGTGTCCATCAACAATGCTTTCCTGACTGGAAAGGTAGCGTCCTGGATTGTCCGGCAAAGTATCATAGTCATGGATGGAGCGGTACTTTTCGTAGCACCATCGATGCGTGACGACCACATTTTCAATCGAGTTGTGCCCGCCTAATCGTTCGGGAATCATCCGAGCGAAAAGAATGGCGTTGTCTCCGTTAACCTTCCAGCGGCGGAAGTGTTCTACCGATATATTACATCCGCATAGAGCACATTTGCCGCCAGTTTTACGCACCACTTTCTTCTGGAAACCATTCAATCGTTTAAGTAGCAGTTGCTCGCGTCTAGCTTCGAAATATTCATGGTCACTCGGTCGATGAGGTGAACGCCGCCCCTGTATCTTGATGTGCCGAATGATGCGGACATCAGTCATGGTGGCTAGGACAAATGAACCGTCCGTGAATACCCAGTTCAGGCTTCCAACTCGGGCAAAGTATCTCTGGTATAGCCACTTGGCACGCTTTTTGGGGTGACGCCGTTTCGCCCACTTCCACAGCATTTGGTTAATTCGATGGTCGCAATAGGCAAAGACCTTCTTGCTGACTTGTGTGCTGTAGTAGTTACCCCATCCGCGAATAATTGGATTGAGCAACCGAATGACCATAGACTGTTTGGCTGACTTGTTCGCGTCCAGTATGCCTTTGATTTTCCGCAGGACAGCAAGTTTACTGTCTTTGGCGGGTTTAATCAGTAGCTGCCCCTTGTACTTGCGGACGTTGAATCCGAGGAAGTCGAATCCGTCATTGATGTGGGTTATATGCGTTTTCTCTATACTGAGTTCGACACCTACGTTCTCCGCAAGCCACTGGGCGATGACTGGAACGAACTGCTCTGCTTGCTCTTTCGTTTTGCACGTGACAATGAAATCATCCGCATAAGATACGATGTTGATGCCGGGGTTAGCACGGCTACTTCCGAATCTCATTTGGAACGCCTTTTGCCGCAAATCCTGCTCCATACCTTGCAGCGCAATGACCGCAATTAACGGTGAAACCAGGCCTCCTTGCGGAGTGCCCCGCGTGCTTGCTAACAGGCCTTCTTCGGGGTCGAGGACCGGGGCTTTCAACATACGTTTCACGAACACGCGGTCCTCCGGTGCCAATTTGGCCAAGAGTTTTGCGTGGTCGACGTTGTCAAAATAGCCACGTATGTCCCCTTCAATAACCCACTGGGCAGAACCTGACTTGCAGAGGTTTGCGAAGACTTGACTCATGGCATCCCACGTTGATCTTTGTGGACGGAATCCGTACGTATTGGGCGCGAACTGAATGTCCCATTCTGGTTCCATGGCCGCTTTATGAATGGCCTGACACACGCGATCATGAGTCGTTGGAATACCGAGCGGCCTAAGTTTTCCGTTTTTCTTGACGATATACACACGCCGAACGGGTAGGGGGCGATTTCGGAGATTGACGAGTCCACGTAGCTCACGCCTCTTCTCTGGCGTGGTATAGGTCTTTCCGTCTACTCCCGGTGTTCGGCGTCCCCGGTTTTCTTGTGTCACATGCCGAATGGCTAAAAGTTTGGAGTGGCTGGTACGGATGAGCCACTTGTAGTGGCGCACAGCTTTACGATTGTTGTGTTCAACTGCGTGGGCCAGTTGTCGCTGTAACCTGAGGACGTGGCGTTCGATTTCCTTCCAGTCTACCCACTCGTCCACACGCCCACTGATATCCGCTGTTTGAGCTTCTATCCATGCGCGCATGATTGCATCTTCGTGGATTTCGCGGGGATTCTTACGAATGTGGCCTGTTGACTCGTCTTTTGAGACGGCTTTTCGGTTCATAACAGACCACTCCTCGTA
>JAJZAV010000023.1 GCA_021799255.1 Bacillota bacterium | reverse complement strand
AACCGGTCGTGTACAATGGCTGAAGAACGCTTCGGGAGGTAGTTTCCCCCATGATTCGCATCACATCCGTGCAAGTCGGTAAACCGCAAACCATGCCTGCAGGGCATGTCGAGCCAACGAACCTTGCCACGTACCACGGCCCTTGGGACCAAGGCGTTCAGGACAACGCGGTGGGGGACCACCGCATTGAGGACCACGGGGTTGAGGACCACCGCGGCCGTCGTGACGCCAACGAAGCTCCTCTAACCTGGACAAGCGCCATCGTGAAGAAATCCGTTCATACGAGACTGTGGCTCGGGAAAGAGAATCTGGTCGGCGACGCTCAGGCGGATTTGAAGAACCACGGGGGGCCGGACAAAGCCGTGCTTGGATACTCGTTGGAGCACTACAATCAGTGGCGAGAGGAACTGGGCCGACCTATGTTGCCGGGATCGTTCGGGGAGAATTTCACGATTACTGGAATGAACGAGGACTCCGTCTGCGTGGGCGATAGGTTTCGAATAGGTACGGCCGTAGTTGAGGTGTCGCAACCCAGGCAGCCGTGTTGGAAGCTATCGCGGTTGTGGGGGATTGCCAACCTTGATGAATTGGTTCGACAAACGGGCAGAACCGGATGGTACTTTCGGGTTCTGGAAGAGGGGGACGTTGGCGTCGGCGACGAACTCGTCCCCCTGACTCTTAGGCGCAACGAATGGACTGTGCGAGCCGTATCGGACATCATGAACGATAAATCGGCGGCGCCGACGCGCGTAAAGGCGCTGTTGGACTATGAGTATTTGGCAGAAGGGTGGCGCGACACTCTGAGCCGACGGTGGATAGAAAGCGGGAGAGGGGAAGGGTAACGTGGCTGGACTGTTGGTGCTCATCGCTGCAATTTCGGGATTTCTCGCCGTGGCATTGGGCGCTTTTGGAGCTCATGCACTGCGTCGGAGGCTATCGTCCGAGAACATCGCCATTTTTCAAACGGGCGTTCAGTACCAGATGTATCATTCGCTGGCCATTTTGGCTGTCGCCTTGATCCGCTATTGGGCCACGCCTTCCACGTGGATGACGTATGCCGCGTGGTGTTTCGTTCTAGGCATCATTCTGTTCTCAGGAAGCCTGTACCTTTTGTCTACCACGGGGAAGAAGGCGTTTGGCCCCATTACGCCCATCGGCGGGTTAGCGTTTCTGGCAGGATGGGTGTTCTTGGCCATCGGATCGACCAAGGTGGTGTGAGCGGGGTGGTGTTCGGGGGCCGGCGCAGGCGAGTTGACCGCGATAGCGGTCTGGGGCACCGCTATTGTGTTAGCCGTGCCCTCGGGCCGGCGCGCTCCCGGGCCATAAGGGTCCCGGGTACCGCTAATTTCGCCCGCCTCGCAATTTAGCGGTACCGAGGACCGCTGTGCCCCAGCGGCCTTCGACGGATTGGACGAGTTGACCGCGATAGCGGTATGGGGTACCGCTATCGTGCTAGCCGTACCCTCAGGCCGGCGCGCTCCCGGGCCATAAGGGTCCCGGGTACCGCTAATTTCGCCCACCTCGCAATTTAGCGGTACCGAGGACCGCTGTGCCTCGATATCTCTGCGTCCGAAGGTTCCAACCAATCCCACAGCAGTCTCACATACCGCCGCCCTGCGCCACTGCGTTTATCGTCGAAACCGTCCGCGAATGACGCGAAAGATGATGTATAAGACAATCAGATCCAAAATAAGGCGACCCAGGCCGAAACTGTGGTATCCATACATGGAACCCATTCCGTAATAGCCCCCAAAGGGGTGCATCATCCCTCCAAAAAGCATCCCCAGACCGAAGGAGCCCAGATGGGAACTAAACGAGGACCCGCCGTACGAAGAATAACTTCGTGTGGATCCCCCAAAGATCCCGCTCGAGCTATGGCTCTGTGACCCTGACCTAAATGAGAATCCCTTCGACGATCCGCTGCTTCCAAAGCTACTCGAGTAGCTGGGCCTGCTAGAATAGTGGGACCCAAATCCTCTTGCTTGTGCACTGATGGGCGCGAATACAAGGAACATGGCGAACAGAACGGATATCCATTTTTTGTACAATTTCGACCTTCCTCCATAAGTTTATTCGCATCGCTTGCCTCGGTTCGTCCTCGGCCAGCGGTGTCTGGCTGTCCCTGTCGCGATGTCGGGTTTCGTCTGGCACTGGCACTGGCGATGCCGCACGCTGTGGCAATCGCCTCAGCCATCTTCTTGGCGACGGCACCATTAATGGCTGCGAGACTTTGTCAACCCCATTTGCTGCACTATTTTTGGCTGAAATTCGACTATATCAATACTGTAGACGTCCGCATCATCTTGCGCAACGGTGCAAATGCTCTCTTCTGACTGTAGCCGACGCGCCAGATGATTCCTTTGGAGCTAGTCTTCATCGCTCATCCTCGCACGTGGTCATGCTCGTCGTTGCTCTCCATCTCGTTTGGGCGTGTTAATTCCTTGTATTTGAACGTGTATTGACGGAATTGGATAGACTGCGCTAGAGTACAACCGCTAGAGTACAACGTAAACGCCAATTACAATCCGAGATTTTCGCCCACGAGGAGGAAGCCGAAATGCCAACCGAGGAGTTCGCGCGGCGCATCGAGACGTTGCTTGCCCAGCTAGGGAATCGACAGGATCCGCAAACTGGGGCCGTGACCGTGCCAATCTATTATTCAACCACCTTTTCTCATCCCGCGGCGGGTAAAAGCACGGGCTACGATTATTCGCGGATGGCGAATCCGACGAGGGGCGTCCTCGAATCGGCCATCGCGAACCTCGAAGGGGGAACTCGGGGTTTTGCCTTCTCTTCCGGGATGGCCGCGGTGAACTGCGTGTTGGGGTTGTTTGCCCCTGGGGATCATCTCATCGTGTCAGACGATCTCTATGGGGGCACCTATCGGCTCTTTGAACAGGTACTTGCGCCCATTGGCGTCGCGTGTTCGTACGTGGACATGGCCAATCTCGAGTCCGTCGAAGCGGCAATTCGACCGAATACGAAGGCCTTGTTCATCGAGACGCCAACGAATCCGATGATGAAGATTACCGATATCGCCGCATGTGTGAGGCTGGTGAAGGATAGGGAAATCATCACCATCGTCGATAACACGTTTATGACGCCATTCTACCAACGGCCGCTCGAACTCGGCGCCGATATCGTCGTCCACTCTGCGACGAAGTTCCTCGGTGGGCATAACGACGTGTTGGCTGGGCTCGTCGCCGTTAAGGATGATGCTCTGGCCAAGCGCATTGGTTTCCTGCAAAACGCGACGGGCGCCGTGCTAGGCCCCCAGGACTGCTTCCTCCTCCTTCGCGGCATGAAGACCTTGGCTCTGCGCATGGAGAGGTCCAGTAACAGCGCTCTCTCCATCGCCCGTTGGCTAGGTGGGCAACCATCTGTCCGACGCGTCTACTATCCGACGCTCGAAGGGCACCAGGGCCGGGATGTCCACTGCCGACAAGCGACAGGAGGAGGCGGAATGGTGGCATTTGAAGTGACGGATGCGCGGCTAGTCCCGAAGATTCTCGACGGAGTGTCTTTGATCACATTTGCCGAAAGCCTTGGCGGTGTGGAATCTCTCATCACTTATCCCGCCACCCAAACACACGCCGACATCCCCCAGGAAGTGCGCGAAAGGGTCGGAGTCAACGACAGGTTGTTGCGACTGTCCGTTGGCATCGAACATCCGGACGATCTCGTTATGGACTTGGAGCAGGCCCTCAGCGGGGTGTAGCCCCAGTGGGTACAGGCCCTCAGCGGGGGTCAGATTTCATCGATTCGAGATATTGACACAGACTGCGATCCCGACTAGACTGGCGTTAATACACACTATAATAATCGGAATAGGGTGTTTAAACATATGGCTGAAGAGGGCTTGCGAAAAGAATCCAAAATTGAAGTCATGAAGCGAGAGAGCCGCCAGCTACGAGGGCGGATTGCCGACGAATTGCGTGAAGAAACCCCAAATTTCAGCGAAGAGAGCATCCAGATCCTGAAGTTTCACGGGATGTACCAGCAGGACGACAGGGACTTGAGGCAACAGCGCCGACGCGACGGGCTCGACAAGGCGTATTCCTTGATGATCCGGGCTCGAATTCCCGGAGGGGTTTTAGACGCAGAGCAATACCTTCAGTTTGACAGGCTCTCCGAGGAATTCGGAAACAAAACCATGCGCATCACGACGCGTCAGACCTTTCAGATGCACGGCATCCTTAAGGAGAACGTCAAGGAGACGATACAAGGAATCAACCAGTGCTTGATCACTACCCTTGGCGGGTGTGGCGATCAGGTGAGAAACATCGTGGGATGTGCCCTGCCGGTGGACGATGGAGTGCATCGTCAAATGAGGGCCGATTTACTTCAGCTTGTCGATGAACTCGCGGCCAAGACCAACGCTTACCACGAGATATGGCTCGACGGCGAGAAGGTTGACCTGAATCCCGGCGAAGAACCGCTGTACGGGGAAGTCTACCTGCCGCGCAAGTTCAAGCTGGCCTTCGCGGTAGAAGGGGACAACTGCTCGGATGTGTACGACAACGACTTGGGCATCGTCGCGCATCCGTCCGGCGACTCCATCGAAGGGTACACCCTTCTTGTCGGCGGGGGGATGGGGCGCACTGCGAGCGTCAAAGACACGTACCCGCGCCTCGGCACACCCATCGCGTTTGTCGAACCGCAAGAACTCGTCGAAACGGCGCGCACCATCGTTTCGATTCAGCGAGATTTTGGCAACCGCGCCGATAGACGGTACGCCCGCTTCAAATACCTCCTCGATTCCCGCGGAATTCCGTGGTTCACCGCAGAACTCGAAGCGCGCTTGGGACGCAAGCTTACCCCCCCGCGCGAATTGGTGTGGCACAGCGCAACGGATCACCTTGGCTGGCATCAACACGGCGCCGACGAATGGTGCCTTGGGCTGTTTGTCGAGAACGGGCGGATTAAGGACGAGGGCGAGGGGGAGTTCCGGCTGAAGAGCGCCCTTCGCCGAATCGCGATGGACTACAGTCCGAGCATGCACCTGACAACACAGCAGAATATTATCCTGGGTCACATTCGGGCGAAGGACAGGGCGTTCGTCGAGGCGTTGTTGCGTGAACACGGGGTCATGCTCCCGGAGGAATGGAGCGTCTTGCGCCAGCACTCGATGGCCTGCGTCGCGCTGCCTACGTGCGGCTTGGCGACGGCGGAATCGGAGAGAGCCCTGCCGCTGGTGATGCCAGACATCGAATCCATGCTGGTTGAGTTGGGATTGGAAGATGAGCCCATCACTATCCGGATGACGGGTTGCCCCAACGGATGTGCACGACCTTATAGCGCCGAGATCGCGTTTGTCGGCAGATCGCCAGGAAAGTACGACCTCTTCCTGGGAGGCGAATTCTACGGCACGCGCTTGAATGAACTGTATCGCGAGTTGACTCCCATCGAGGAGTTCGTCTCGACGCTGAGGCCGTTGTTTTTAGAGTTTATCGAGAATCGTAAAGACAACGAACGGTTTGGGGATTTCTGTGCGCGCGTTGGGTTTGAATATCTGAAGGAACTTGCGACCGTTTAATTCGCTTCGCGCCGTTGGTCGCACGCTGGCCTGAGAGGGGAAACTGGGATGATGCGCGCAGATTCGGCAAGTGGAGTGGTTTACCTCGTCGGGGGCGGCCCGGGAGATCCCGGGCTCATCACGGACAGAGCGAGACGCCTGCTGGAGGAAGCCGACGTGGTTGTTTATGATCGTCTGGTATCACCCCAACTCCTCGCTCTGCCAAAGGCCTCCGCCCAGATGATTTACGTGGGCAAGCAGGCCGGTCACCACGCGCTGCCGCAGGAGGGGATCAACCGACTGCTCGTAAGACACGCGCTGCTTGGACAGAAGGTGGTACGCTTAAAAGGCGGAGATCCTTTGGTGTTTGGCCGGGGCGGTGAGGAAGCGCTCGCCCTGAGGCAGGCGCGCGTGCGCTTCGAAGTGATCCCCGGAGTCACCTCCGCCACTGCAGTGCCAGCGTACGCGGGCATTCCGGTGACGCATCGGCACGTAGCCACTTCGTTCCATGTAGTCACCGGGCATGAATGCGTATCTCGTGAGAATTCGAAAGTCGATTGGTCGGTGTTGGCGGATCAGAGCACCACCCTTGTGGTCCTGATGGGAATGGCCCAACTGAACATCATCGCGCGGAACCTGATTTTCGCTGGCAGGCCGGAAGACACGCCAGTCGCTGTCGTGAGTTCGGGAACTCGAGCGGATCAGACAACGGAGATTGGCACGCTTCGCGATTTCGCGGGGGAAAGGCCGCGCGATGCGGTGAAATCGCCCGGTCTCATCGTGATTGGGGATGTCGTTTCGCTGCGTCCCACACTCTCGTGGTTCGAAGATAGGATGCGTTTTCGAGAGCGAATTCTCGTACTTACACAACTCCAAGGCGAAGCGGATGAGATCAAGCTCCGATATGAGGACGAAGGTGCCGAAGTGCTGGCCCTTTCGTTGGAGCCCTTTGCCATTCCCATCCTGTCTTTAATTGACGAGATTCAAGAACAGTTGCTTTCTACCCACAGCGATGTCACTTGCGTATTCGAACGAGCGCTCGACGCGTTGCACTTTTTTTCCCGACTTCGGGGAAGGAGAATCGACGTCAGGCGACTTGCACACGTTCAATTCGCTGCGACCGACGACCTGATTGAGCGTGTTATCATGGAATATGGACTAACTTGCATCCGTGGCGCGATGGAAGGGGCTCCTGCAATCCCTATGGTCAGGGTGCAAAGATTGTTTCGATTGGGGCCTGTTCTAGGCAGAATCGAACAGATGCTGGACGGTTTTGATCCGGGAGATTGGACCTTGGCACCTGAATCCACCCGGACGTTAGACGCCTTGGCTGCTTGGTCAGAGCCCGAGGGACAAGGGGTGCTCCGCAAGATCTTTCGCATGGGAAAGGACATTGGTGCATGAGCCAAGCGGTTCTCTTCGTGGCCCACGGGACCCGAGATCCCAACGGTGTTGCCGATAGCGGAGAGCTGACGACGCAACTTACCCATCGAATTCAAACCGTCGTTTCCATCGTCGAAACGGCGTACTTGGAGATCAATTCACCGACGATTCCTGAGGGCATTCATCGATGCCTTCGTCGTGGAGCGACTTCCATTTTGCTTGTTCCCCTCCTTCTGTTTTCCGCAGGCCACCATAAACGGGACATCCCTCTCATCGTCCATCAGACCGTGAAGGAAGGCGGGATCACCGACTGCGCCTTTACCATCGCCCCACCGCTCGGTCTCGATGGTGCACTTTTGGATGTGGCTCTCGACAGGATATTGGAAGCGAAACAGGGCGAGGATGACGAAACCGCCGCAATTTTGGCGTTCCGTGGGAATCGGGATGAGGTTGCTGTAAGCCAATTCGCGCAGTTGGCGCTTCGGGTGAAGGACGAGAGCCGTTTGGACAGAAGGCTTGTGTCTCACACTATGCCGGCCGTGATGACGGGTTTGGGATTAACCTTGGAAGACGCTTTGAACGACTGCCTGAATCGGGGTTTCAAATCCATCGTCGTGGTTCCCTATCTTCTATTTCGAGGCCGCGTGTCGCAGGAAATGGGGGAAAGATTGAAAAAGTGGGAACAACGGCACTTGGGCACTCAAGTCGTTGTAGCACGCTGTCTGTGGCCCGATACGCGGATTTTGGACGCCTTTTACTCGGTGGTCCTTACATCCTTGGGTCTTACTTCGGCGGACTCGGACTCGGTTCGTTCGCTCCATTCGAGAAACTCATGCCACCACTGTGGCCGCATCTGAATAAACCGAACCAGCATCTCAACCTGGGCCAGCGCGTCCGGACTAAAGTGGTGTTCAATTCCCTCGACGGTCTCGTGAATGGCGGTTCCGTCCGAGAGCCCCAGATACCCGAGAAAAGCCTCTAGCAACTTGTGCCTTTCATACAGCATCTGCCCTTGCGTGAAGCCCTCGGGAGTAAGGTTTAATCCGCGATATTTTTCATATACCAGGACTCCGTCTTCGTCAAGTTTCCTCAGCATTTTGCTCACCGATGCGCTGTTGATGCCGAGTCGATCCGCGATATCGCTCACGCGCGCATATCCTTTGTTGCGAATGAGGCCCCAGATTGCTTCGACGTAATCTTCCTGGCTAGGTGTGACAGGCATGTCAAGTCTCCTTTAAACATTCAAAGCGATGAATCAAACGACCATACTAATTGACCATGACACAGCGTGTAACGAAGCACAAGTGACGTTCTGCTCATTCTGTAACACGATTCTATCTTATGCGAGCCTCCAAAGCGACGCCACCCTTGGACTTCCGGGGACTCGGAAAGTGAAAATGCCGATGATTGTGCATAGGTGCAGTACAGGGCTCATGAAGTCATGATTCGCCGGAATAGCCGAGTGCCCGCTGTACCTGCTCCACCACAGGTCTGTATTGAGGTCTATCCCATGAATTATACGATGGATGAGGCACATCATGAACAACCGTCCACTTTGGGCTCTCGACGGCTGCAAGGCGAAAGAACTTCTGCGCAAAGCGGCCACATGGCACGAATGTCATGCTTCTATCCACGAATTGGAAGAGTCTGTCGCGCAGATTGTCCAGCAAATAGGATTGGACTTCGTTCCACAGAGATATTGGGTACACATCTTTTTGATTCGCGGATCGAATGCCTTGGAGCACTCGAATCAATTCAGCGTGAGTCTCTACGACGTCCCTGGACCCGTATGCAGTGCCTTGCATCGGTATGTTGCAGACGTTCATCAGTCCAATCCGATTCAATGTTGGTCGATTTCTGTGCTCTAAGACGTTGGTCTTTATCAGTATCCCAAGCGGATACCGTGCGTATGACTCACCAAAGAGGTGTCTCGTCATGGTGATTCCTGACGCCCCCGACACCGGGGCTTGGTACTTTAATTCTGAAACATGCGGGGATTCAAGCAGGAATATGAGGTTTGCCTGCGGCAGATAAATATCTGAAACGGTATACTTATTTGCAAGAAGCCGCCAGGATTCACAGAGCGAAAAGGTGTTCATGGATACCGTCCCTCACAACAAGCGTATCGTGTATATCCCTTTCTAGGGGACGCGGGAAAATCCTTTGGAAAACGCATTTTCTGCCTTTTTGCATCCGTGCAACCTTGGAAGTCCATCCTACCATAAGGCGCTCGAAACTTTCCATCAGGACTAGTAAACATTGGGCATGAACAAGGATAGTTAAGGATACGCTTATGATGGGAGCATTCAAACTGATGGGGGGAAGAGCGGGTGGATTTGTGGGAAGCCATGGGCCTTTCGGGCCAGCGGGTCATCATCGTTCATCATGACGATCTCGGTTTGTCCCTTTCGATGAATCAGGCGTTTCGTGAGCTCAGCTTTTCAACCGGGTCTATCCTCATGACCGGTGGCTGGGCCCCGATGGTTACCGAAGGCGATCTCGGCGTTCATTTGACTCTGACCAGCGAATGGGACTCTCCTCGGATGCGGCCCATATCTCCGGGGATGAGCCTTAGGGACAAAGCGGGCTATTTCTATCGAAGCCTCGAAGAGGTATGGAATAGTGCCACCGCCGATGATGCTGAAGCGGAACTGAGAGGGCAGATTGAAGCGTTTCTGGCAAAAGGAATTGAACCTACTCACATTGATACCCACATGGGATCCGTATTGCGCCCCGATATTGCTCTTGCCTATCATCGACTCGCGCTGGAATACCGCGTCCCCTGCTTGCTTCCCGACGGGCTCGACGAGATGAGGCTCCCAGCAGAGATGAAGGTGCCTCTAGAGCAGATCCTGGAGAATTCACCATTTCCGAAGCTGCGCCTCATTGACTCGTATACGAGGACGGAGGACAAGACAAAGTGGTACCTAGATACCCTGGACTCCCTTCCTCCAGGCGTGTACCATCTGCGCCACCACGCCGCAGTTCCCGGGCCGGAAACGGAGGCATTACCCGATGCCGACATTCGTGTCGGGGACTTTGCCGCGCTTTCGAATCCCCGCGTGAGGGACGCCCTCGCAGAGTTTACCCTTGTCACGTACCGTGAAATTCGGGACGCGTGGCGGCGCGCTGTGCCACCATAACATCGAGTGATGCCCTAGTCGAAGAAGTGCAGCCTCACACCGGAAAGATTATGATGAACGAGAACGAATGTGAAGGAGGTATGCACCCTGTCTCCTAGACGAAGCACGCATTCCTCCCATAACACATCGGACCGAAGCCTCCGCCGCGCCATGGCGTCGGCTCTAACTCTCCTGTTTGGGCTCACAGCGCTCGCAATGGTGCTTTATTTAGACAGGAACGACGTCTTTTCCAATTGGATCATGTCTCTTGGCCCAATTGGGGTTATGATGGCCATCGTACTGATGGCCATCATTTGCTTGACGCCTCTTCCCGGCGAGTTTCTCCTCTTGATGGACATGCGCGTATACGGAGTTTGGATGGGCATCGCCGTTGGATGGGCTGGTTCCATCATCGGCGCACTCGCCGCGTTCATCCTGTCGCGAAGTGTGGGACGGGCCCTGATCCATCGGTTCGTTGCTCCCGCGCACTTGGCGACGGTAGAATCCTGGGTTACGCGGCGCCAGGTTCTAGGGCTGCTGGCTGTCCGAATGCTTCCCATCCCCGCGTCGGCCGTTAACTACGCTCTCGGGATGCTGCATACCGTCTCTCTCGGCGATTACCTCTGGACGGCCGCTGTTACGGCCATCCCCTACTACGCAAGTACAGGGCTCCTTTACGTGGGCATTTTCAGCCGCTGGACCGTGTGGAGCATCGTAGGGGTTCTCTTCATTGGGGCGGTCTGGGTGTTTTTAATTCTCGGTCGGCCCATATGGAAGGAAATTCGCCAGCGGATTCGGCCCTCCTGAAGTATCCTATGTGTAATGGTGTATTAGAACACAACAACACATATTTACTGTGGTATTATCAGGATATTGGAGAGGAGGGGCGTTCGTGATTCAGTCTGAATCCGTCGACGCATTGAACGTAAACACCGCTAGCGAAGCGATACAATGGATGAAGAAAAGTATTGGGAGGACCTTGTTTGGCCTTGAGAAATCGGTAGATGAACTGCTGATTGCGCTTCTATCACGAGGGCACATTCTACTTGAAGACGTGCCGGGTGTTGGCAAGACCGCTTTGGCGAAAACGTTCGCACAACATCTAGGGCTTTCGTTCCATCGCGTCCAATGTACGCCGGACCTTTTACCCGCCGACATTGTCGGAGGACTCATTTATCACCCGGGAGACTCGGATTTTATCCTGCGCAAAGGTCCAATCTTCGCCAATCTCATTTTGGTCGATGAGATTAACCGCGCGTTGCCTCGCACTCAGTCTGCTCTATTGGAGGCCATGGCGGAGGGCCAAGTGACCATCGACGGCAAAACTCACCTGTTGCCAACGCCCTTCTTGGTCATCGCCACGCAAAACCCCATCGAATCGCAGGGAGTGTTTCCTTTACCCGAGGCCCAACTGGACAGATTCTTGATGAAGACAAGCCTAGGCTATCCGTCTGAGGAGCACGATGTAAGCCTTTTGCGGTTGCACCTCAACGAGGATACGGCTGGACCCGCGAGTGCGAAAGGTAGAGATGCGACCGACTTGGAGCGGGCCAACCAGCTTCTGAAATTGCTAGACGGAGCTGTCGACAAGGTGGTCATTGCCGACGATGTTCTCCGCTACATCTCACAGGTGATTCGGGCGACAAGGGAGCACCCAGACATCGAGATTGGCGCGAGTCCACGCGCGGCAATCCTGTTGGCGAAAGCAGCGAGATCGGCCGCTGTCGTCGCAGGTCGGGAGTTCGTGACGCCGGATGACGTCCAACGGGTCGCACACTTGGTTTTGTTCCACCGGCTGGTTTTCCACGGCCACATCTCCACGTTGGAAACGGACGCCACGCAATGGACGAATTCGCTCCTGGCGCAGGTTGAAGTGCCTATTGAGGCGATGGGGTCATGAGCTTCGTCATCATTTTGGCGATGATTCTCGCCCTGGTGGCCTGGAGGCAAATCTTCCACGGCACGGTCGGGCCCAAGATTCTGGCTGAGGCGACGTACTCAACGGGATCGATTGAATATGGTGGGACGTGCGAACTCGTCATCACCATACGCAATCCCACGATGCTTCCGGCACCGCTTGTCGCGTGCGAGTTTCAACTTCCACTTGGCCTGTCCGTCCGCCCGCCAACCGGAGACGACGATGGCCCCTTGGATGAAGAGGAGAGACGAGTGTCCGTTGCGGTCGCGTTGAAAGCTCGAGAGTCCGCATCGATTCGCTATGTTTTGTATGGCATTAAGCGCGGACGGCAAAGGATAGGGGAATTTGGTCTCGCGCTCTCCGACGGTTTTACTCCGCGGCATCAATTGCGGGATGTGAACATCGCACAGAGCGTGATTGTGCATCCTCGAAAAGAGAAAGATACGCTCGAGTTGGTGCCCGTAAATCAAATCGGGTCCATGCCATCGCTGCGTAAGTTGTTTCCGACGTCGCTGGATTGGGTGGACATGCGACCGTACAGGGTAGGCGACTCGGTGCGCGATATTTCGTGGACGACGAGCGCTCGACACGGAGAACTCATCGTTCTGGAACGAGCCACTACCGTAGCGCAACACGTCATTGTGGTCGTTAGCCTGCAAGTAGCGGATGAGTTCTGGCTGGGAGATTCCGCACTGGCCGAAAAGGTGATTGCGAGCTCGTACTCGCTCATCACGGATCTGCTTCACCAAGGGGCCATGTTTACCCTGTACACTAACGCGGCCGTAAGGCAACAGTCGCGAAGCGCCAATCGACACGCGCTGATGATGAGCGAGGGGCCGTGGAGCGCTAGACTGGAGTTCAATCTTGGCCATGTTCTCGGTGCGCTCCCTATCTACTCTCATGTTTCGCTGGCGGCTGTTCTTGCAGAGGTGGGCGCAAACGCGTTGGAACCAAGTCGCATTCTGGTCATAACCGGATATGAGTCGGCGGCAACAGAGCGGGCCATCGCTCGTCTCACCCGGGCCGGACACCGCGTGGAAACGGTGCGGATTCGCCAGGTGGCGAAGGAAGAAGGAAAGCCGAAGACAAGCCCTAGGAAAGAGTTGCGGGAAAGGCGGGCGGTATCCAGATGAGGGTGAACATCCCGGCTCTTCTTGCGGATGCAATGCTGACGCTTGCCATCACGTTCTCTTGGATGAGCTTAAACTTGGCCCGAATCGTCGTCGCGCCGCTGTTTGTGGAAGTTCTCGCCATGGTGTTATGCACGTTGCCGATGTTGTGGATAAGGAGCAACAATCTCCAGCTATTGTCCCTCATTGCCGTAACGTTCGCCCTCTTTGGCGTGTGGTGGGCGGAACTGGGGGGATCTCCCGCGTTCATGGGGTTGGTCGCTTTTGCGATATTCCTCGTGAGGCGCATTCGTGGGATGAACCTCATGCAAGACGACTTCGCGCAGTTTCGTACGCTCATGTGGGATCTCGGAATCATCATCGTGGGCATGTTCATTTCCTATGCTTCGTCGCAAACCTTTGCGTTGGCTGACTTGCAGGGAACCTTGATGGCAGGAGGATTCGTCCTCGCGACGGCCCTGCGTTTGGCGGGCCTGCGCAACGCCCAGCTCTACCGTGCCGCTCGCCACGGCGTGAGCGTGGTTCCTTCCATGACTAAGCCCCTTCTGGCCATAGGTGCTGTTTTCCTCGTAGTCTTTGGGGTCCTCTACTGGGATCCACACCTTCTGTTGTATTTGTTCTTGGCAAGCTTGCTTGGCATCTTGATATACACCCTTCTGAACAAGAAGAATCTGATGGAAGCATTGATTATTTTAGGCGTGTTTGCCCTGATTTTCTGGTACCTCTCTTCCGCGACCCACCACATTCAAAGAGGAGTCAAGGTCCATCTGAACAGGATTGGACCTGGAAAACTGGCCCTGGGGAAGGGCCACGCCGCGCATGCCCATATCTCACCGATGTTGTGGTATTCAATCGGGATGGGCGCCATCATTGCGTTGCTGATTGTTCTGTACGTCCTGCAGCGCAGGGCGAAGAGGACCTTGGATGTGCAACAGGTTGCCCCTGTCGTAGAACGCACGAAGATGGACGACGGGTCTCGTCGCCGGCGCAGGGGAAACAGCCCTCTGGCACAGTTGATGGTAAATTGGCTCGATTGGGAGCAGAGAAGCGGGTACATGCTGGGACGTGGCGAAACGGTGCGCCAATTCTATGGACGCGTTCACGAAGAAGCTCCGATGGTGGACCAACAGGCGGATGGGCACGTCGAAACGCTCGTCGGACGATACGAAACGGAACGCTACGGGCTGAGTCCGGCCAAGGAGGAGGAAGTTTCCAAGCTCGGTGAACTCTTGCGACGCGCCGGGATATTCGGTCGCAAGAGACGAAATACCAAAGGAAAGGAGTAACATCCAATTCTTCGTTGATTGGCTTTTCCATCTTCCCAGTGCGACGGGTCCGCAGCGTCACTTTCCTACAGGAAGATTTCGCACAGTTCCGAACGCTTCTTTGGGACCTCGGGATTATGCTAGTCAGCCTATTCGTGGCGTACGCCTCGTCGGATGGGTTGCCGTCCTCTCAAATGGAGAATAACGCCTTGGAGATAGGGTTTGTGGTTGCGACGGCCCTTAGGCTGGCGAGCCTGCGCAACTCCCAGATTGCGCTCGCGGCGCGTGAAGGTGCTGTACTTGTGCCCACGCTGACGAAGCCTATCCTCGTGTTGGCGGGGAGTCTTGGGCTAGGCTTTGGCATTCTCTATTGGTATCCTCGTTTGCTGATGTATTTGTTCTTTGCTGGCCTCGTTGTCGGCGGTTTCTACACCTATCGAGACAAAAGAAACGCGATTGACACGCTTCGAAACGTGTTCCTCTTCGCTTTAACCTTTCTCTACCATCTATCTGCGGCAACATCAAAGAAAACTAGCCAACCAACGTCGTCACCTCGTCAACCCCTACGCGCCGTGATGCACGTGACGGAGAAACCGTGCGGCAGTTCTTCTGGAGAATTCGCGGAGAAGATCCGGCCGGGGCGGACGACGAGAGTCAAGTCGGCTCTGAACAACCGCTACGAGGCGGAACGCTATGGCCTTCAACCCGCGAGAGAAGAGGAGGTCTCTGCTCTCGCGGGTTGAAGGCGGACAGGCCGGGGCATCCGTCGGTCGCGATAAGCGCAAACCATTGGCGAGGGTGTCTGTATTCACTCTCACGATTTTTGCATAAGAAATATTGATGTATCGATTCGTATCACTTATACTCAGTATACAAATCGGATTAAGGAGTTTTGAACATGCTGACTCTAGAAACGAATGCAAAAGAACTGATTGCTCTAGCTGACTCCATGGAGTACAGTTCTCCACAGGAGATCCTGAAAGTGGCTGTTCAGAAAGTCGCCAACCTGACGCTCGCGTGCAGCTTTGGCGCCGAGGATATGGTTCTTCTCGATATGCTGACGCAGATAGACCCGAACGCGAACGTCTTTTATTTGGATACCGACGTGCTATTTCCGGAAACGTACGCGCTTCGCGACTGGGCCGTCGAGAAGTACGGTTTGCCAAACCTGCGGCGCGTAAGTCCCAAGCTCACTCTCGAAGAACAGTCGAACCAATTTGGGGATGCTCTGTGGACTCGGGACCCTAACGCTTGCTGCAACATCCGCAAGGTCACCCCGCTGACCAAGGTCTTGTCTATGTATGATGGCTGGATTACCGGAATTCGTCGCGACCAGGCGCCCACCCGTGCGAATTCTCAGGTGTTTGAGTGGGATGCAAAGTTTGGCCTGATCAAGGTAAATCCACTCGCTACTTGGACCAGCCATCAGGTTTGGGACTACATTCGCCAAAATGAGGTTCCCTATAATCCACTTCATGATCATGGGTATCCGAGCATTGGTTGCACCCACTGCACTCGGCCGGTCAACGAGGGAGAAGATCCGCGTAGCGGACGCTGGGCCGGATTTCAGAAGACGGAGTGCGGTCTGCACAAGTAGCGGCTCTAGACTTATAAGTCCGAATTTCCACGCAAGAGGCGGATGGAACCGAGAAGTCGCCCGTACAACGTCGTTCAGGCCTCCCTTCTTACGATCCGTTGCTAGCGCGATCCCCCTCGTATTTGGTAATGTGGACATGGAGACGGTGTTCAGTCTCGTGATTGGCCTCGCGCCAAGGATTCTCATGCATATCGGATGACTGGCATCGGACCGAAGCTGACGGTGACCGAACGGGCCGCACGCCGGACTAGTGGCGATGTTCAGCGACACGAGCGATTCGTTACTCACAAAATAGGAATTACATCGAGGGAGAGAGACTTAGACGTGTCTTTGGAACAGTTAATCGCACCGAATGGTGGAACACTGGTGAACCGCGAACTCACGGGCCAAGAGCGTGAGACCGCCCTGCGCAAGGCCGAAACGTTGCCGCGCATTGCCCTGAATGCGTGGGCCTTGTCGGACCTTGAACTCATTGGAATTGGCGCGTTTTCCCCCCTTACCGGATTCGTCGACGAGAAGAACTGGAACTCGATTTTGGACTCCATGCGCCTCGTGACTGGAGAAGTGTGGTCGATTCCCATCACGCTCGCCGTGACCGAGGAACAGGCCGCAGCCGTCGATGTCGGCAAGACGGTGGCGCTTGTTGGCGAAGACGGCGTGATATACGGAACCATCGATGTGACGCAGGTGTATCGTCCCGACAAAGAGCGTGAGGCAAGGGCTGTGTACCTCACGACCGACGAGGCTCATCCGGGCGTGAAGAAGCTCATGGATAGGCCCGAATATTACGTCGCCGGACCCATCACGCTCCTGAACCGCAAGCGTCCCGAGCAATTTGCCCAGTTTTATTTCGATCCCGCGAAGACCCGCCAAGCCTTTCTAGACCGTGGCTGGCGCACCGTTGTTGGTTTTCAGACGCGCAATCCGGTGCACCGGGCACATGAGTACATTCAGAAGTGCGCGTTGGAAATCGTCGATGGGCTTTTCCTCAACCCGCTCGTCGGGGAGACGAAGGCGGACGATATCCCAGCCGACGTACGCATGGAGAGCTACCAGGTGCTGCTCGCAAACTATTACCAAGCCGATAGAGTCATGCTTGCCGTGTACCCGGCAGCGATGCGGTACGCGGGTCCGCGCGAGGCCATCATGCACGCGATGGTTCGCCGCAACTACGGCTGCACCCACTTTGTTGTTGGGCGCGATCACGCTGGCGTCGGCAGTTACTACGGAACCTACGATGCGCAGAAGATCTTCTCCAACTTCACGCGGGAGGAGCTTGGCATCACTCCGCTGTTCTTCGAGAACAGCTTTTACTGCGAAAAGTGCGACGGCATGGCCTCGGAGAAGACCTGCGCCCATGATGCCGAGTCGCGGTACATCCTCTCGGGCACGAAGGTGCGCGCCATTCTGCGCAGCGGCGAGAGACCTTCGCCGAAGTTCACGCGCCCAGAGGTCGCCGACGTGCTCGTGAGGGGACTCGCAGGAACTCCCGAGTAAAACGCCCGCCAAAATTGGGCACCCGCTGTCCATTTGCACTCACTGGAACTGAAGTTCCCGACAACCGAAGCTACCGCCAAGACGCGCCGCATCGCCGGGTCCTCCCGACGTGGCGCGTTTTCTCGCAGTTGCACGAACTAGCGTGTGAATTCCAGAGATTCGTCCCCGAGACCTAGAGAAATCGCAGGCTGAACAGTCCCAAAAAGAGGAGTCCGCCGGAGAGGATCACGGAGACGCTTTGACGATTCAAACGAGAGGAAATCGGCTTTCTCCCTCGTGAACGGAAATTGCGCAACCCCCGCGCCTCAAGCGCTGAGGCGAAGTCCTCCCCGAGGCGCAACATGGAGAGCACCAGCGGGATCACCGCGGACGGAAGGCTTGAAGGGCGAAGGCGTCCCGGCTTCGTGGGTACTTTCGCACGTGACGACGCAATAGCGGAGAAGCGGCTCACTTCTTGGCGTAGAAGCGGGAGAAACCGAAGGATGAGCGTCAATGACAGCGAAACGGCTTCAACTGGTACCCCGATGCGCGACAGTCGACCCAGAGACAACTCCAAGCCTTTCTTCATCTCGAGACGTGTCATCGTCGCGGGGATGAGTCCTCCCACCCCAATCGCCAGCGCGAATTCGCAGACGCCACGCAATGTCGTTTCTGCGTGCAACCAGTCGACGCTCACCGATAATGCATGCGAAGGTTGAAATGTGACGGTGAGACCGGAGAGTAACACCGAGAAACCCATGAGCCACAAGATAGGAGACAGCGTCCGCACCAGCGATTGAATGCGAAAATGTACAAAGCGGATGACGAGGACGAGCAGGAGAGCGAAAACGCCCAGACCCAACCAAGAATTTTGGACGAACAAACCTACCGTGAGGCAAGCAAAGAACCACCATTTCGCGCGCGGATCCACCACGGAACCGGAACTCGCCTGCGTTTCTTCGGGTGTGGCTACGGGGAAGGAGGATCCGACGATGGTATGGCCGACTTGCGCAGTTGATGGGTTCGGTGATTTCGCAGGCATGAAACGTGACGCTTGCTGATTTACAGGGCTGATTCGGCCTGAAGCGAGCATGGCGGTTGCGAGTTCCTTGGCGTTTGGAATCCCAGAGACAGCGATACCCTGCTTTCGCAGTTCTTCCATGAGCCTCAATTCTTCCGGCACACCAACTCCCAACTCGACGAGCAAGTCGGGATTCGCAAACACGTCCGAAACCGAATGGATGCCCTCCAGGCGCCCATTCTTTAGCATCCAAATGGAATCGGCGTACCGAAGCAGCGGCCCGATGTGATGGGTAGCAATCACGATGCCCCCACGCGGGGTCGGATTGTTCAAGTCGCCGTCGCCCGCCATCTGCTCAGAAGCTTTCCAGCCTGCAAAGAGCGAGAGCAAGCGATGGATGGCCGCGGCGTCGAGCCCAGCCGTTGGTTCGTCCATGATGAGCCACGGCGCGTTAGGCGCGATGGAAGAAGCCGTGGCAAGTCGACGCTTCTGTCCTCCGCTAAGCGTGAGAGGCGACGCTTGGCTCAAGGCAAGCGGGATGCCTCCGGCTTTCAGTGCTGCTTCGATTCTGCGCGATTCCTCTGATGCGTCGAGCCGATAGGGCCTTAAGGAATATCGGACTTCGCCTTTTACCGTGCCGGCGAAGAGTTGCTCTTCCGGAAACTGTGCCACGTAAGACATCTGCAACAGGGCTTCGCGCGTAGGTTTTCTCCCTCGATACACAGGCTGCCCGTCGACATGGACGGTCCCTGCCTCGGGCGGGAGTAACCCGGCCACGGCCCTCAGCAGCGTGGATTTTCCGGCTCCAGAAGCCCCAATGACGAGCGTTAAGGCGCCCGACGCGAAGGTCCCGGTCACATCGTCAAGGAGATGTCGGCTGGATGCGCCGGCTTCGTTTGATGGGAGCCAGGTGCTTCGACTCCCGCGTATCGATAAGCCTGTTACGACGATGGTCATGGATGAATGACCTCCATCAGTTGTGCGACGGTCAAGGGCCTGCACGTCGGTGCCAGCGCGTCCCCGAGCTCTTTAGCGACGGCGACGGCAAATGGGGGAACAAATCCCATGCGTTCACAAATGCTCCCGGACTCGGAGTCGGATGGGGGTGAATAGAAAAAACTGCGCGGATCTCCCTGGTACGCTACCTTCCCCTCATCCATCACCACGACAGCGTCGGCAAGCCAAAGCTCGTCCAAGTTCTGCGTGATCCAGACAATGCATACCCCATCTCGGTTTAGTTGACGGACGGTATCCCAGACTTGCTCTCTATGGGAATCGTCGAGCATCGTGGTCACTTCATCAAGCACTAGGATGTCAGGCTTGGCCACGATGGCGCTGGCGATGGCGAGTCGCTGCTTTTGCCCCCCGGAGAGCGTCTCGACGGGCTGGCCGCGAACCTCCCACAAACCCATCAGAGACAGCGCCTTCGCTGCGCGCTCCATGATTTCGTTGTCCAAAGCGTCCGTCGGCGCGTCCGTCACTGTGGCCGTCACTGTCGCCGCTCCTGTGGTGGTTGCTGTGGGCGTTACTGTGGCCGCTGCTCTGGCGTGCGCTCCGTCTTCGCCGGGGGTCGCAAGTAGCCCGGGCTGAAAGGCGACGTCTTCCATCACGGTGTCACCAACCGCCTGGGTGTCGGGACTTTGAAACACGATTCTCACGCAAAGCGATGTCTCATAGGCCTTCGTTTTCGGAGTGCACGGTAGACCGTTAATCAGAATTTGACCTTTGGAAATGTCGCACAGGCCAGCGATGACCCGGCCCAAGGTGGACTTTCCGCTTCCGTTGTGTCCAATCACCGCCACCCATTCTCCCTTATCGAGCTTGAGCGCCGCGCCACGAAGCGACTCGGCGTGACCGTTTGGAGTGTCAAAAACCACCCAGATATCGTCCATCTCAAGAAGTCTCACTTGTTTTCCTCCATGGTGTGAGGCTAAGGCTGGCTGCACCGATCACCTTCGAAATTACTACACTGCTTACTAGACTCTGCGTGATACCTTGACATATCCTATCACGCTCATGGTAGAATTCCGTAGTAAATTATACAGTACATCAAAGTTAACAACTCGGGAGGGATAGTGCAAATTGGGAGATAGACTTACGGTTCGTGGCGTCGTTTTCAGCGCCGTCTTTGCGGCTCTTACAATCGCTCTCAATTTTCTGCAGGTTCAGCCGCCCTTTTCGCCCGTCCCTTTCACGCTGGGTAACCTTGGCGTCATGCTGGCCGGGGCGCTCCTAGGGGGAGTTTACGGATTCTTCAGCTTGGTCCTCATGATCATTCTCGTCGCCGTTGGGCTTCCGTTTTTGGATGGGGCGGGCGGAATTGCGGCTCTCTTGTCGTACTCGGGAGGATATGTCTGGGCCTGGCCGTTTTGTGCCCTGCTTACGGGAATATGGGCCAGTCGCGTTCGCGGGCATTGGTTGTGGCAAGGGATCCAGGTGTTTCTGGCCGCCGAGATCTTTGGCTCTCTTTTGTGTTACGTTTCGGGGGTGCCCTGGATGGCTCACGTACTACATATGCCCATGAATCGGGCGATGGCGGAGGGGTTCTGGCCATTTCTCCCAGGGGACGCCATGAAGGCGGCGCTTACGGCCATCATCGCCGTGCCCATTCGACGGGTCTACCCGGTATCGCGCCTCGTCGGCCGAACGGGAAGTCGCGTAGTCTCACTGCCAGACTGATTCCAAGCAAAGAGACCAGTACCGCGTTGACCAGAAAGCTGTGCGGTAGAGTAAAAGGACTGGTCCGCACCATGAAGGCGGACCAGTCCTTTCGAGGAAACATGCGCTCGGGGCTCTCTCGCCTCGCCTTTCGAGCGCGCTCAAACTCCAGATTCAGGCCTTCGCTTCTCTGGTCTCAATGGGTTTACTGTAGATGGGTCTGTCCGCCGAAGTTAAGCATCGACCGCCGTCGAGTTCCCATTGCCAGCCGTGCATGCGGCAGGTCAGGATGCCGTCCTCCACGTGCCCAAACCGCGTCAGGTCCGCCTTGAGATGGGGGCAGCGGCGCTGTACCATATGCCCCGCGCATTCAAATAACTCGTTTACGTCGGCGCGTTCAGCCAAGTATCCTTCGAGATATTCAATGCGCTCAGGGGAGAGGCACTTGAAGAAGTTATAGATGTGCTCGTTGAATCCCCCTTTTCGCTCGGCCGCGAAGCGACATGAGAGAAACAACTCGTTGACCCAGTCTTCGTGGTGCTTTTCGATGCACGTCTCCACCAAGGCTCGGTCGACGAAGAAGCGGTAGTCCGTATCCTCGCCGTTCCACTCGTAGACCTTGCGCTGATGGAAATCGATGACCACCTTGGGGCTGCCACAGTCGAGCAACACCAATCCGTTAACTCCGGCCGAGGTAAGGTCCGCAAGCGCCAAGAGCGGATGAAACCAGCTCTGAAGGGCGGCCACAATGTCCACCTTGTTCCTCGTCCACGAAGCCTTCTGCGCCTCGATGACGGGTCGTTGCCGCTCTTGATACCGCCTCAGGTAGTCTTCCTTCTGTGTGAATATCCTCTGTACCTCTTCTTCCGGTAGCGGATGCTTCACTTCGCATACCCCGGTGGTCAAGGACATCACGCTGTCCGGGATCATCAATCGTCCGGTGTGCACCCCGTTTTCGTTCAAATACTCGAGAAACACGGTTTGATCCGGAAAAATGTTGGTATCGTCACGATGGACGTCGTTAAAGTGGAACAAATCATCATCCAAAAAGCAGGGAGGGCCAGCGGAAGGTACGACAAACGTGGCGCCTATCTCCTTCACGTAACGCAACGCCCGTGCCATTTGGTTCTCGCGTTTCTTCTTCGCGAGGACCTCCTTCGCAGTCTCTGGCATGCGATAGACCATGGGATACCAGATGGCCCCGGAAAACTGGAGGAAGTGAACGTCAAACGGCCCAAAGCTCTCGAGCAAGTCCATGTCGACGGGGCGGGAATCATTCTGGTTTAGGATTGTCACCTCCCCGTCGCTGACCACCAGCGACGAATCCCCGATGGGTCCGTCCGTTGGAGCCGTCAGGGCCATGATGGTGACGGAAAGCCCGTTTACATCCACCGTTTCGCAGTTTTTCGTTTTGATGAAGCGATGGAATCCAAGTTCCCTCAGTTCCCGCTCCAATTTATCGATGGGGAAGGCTGGCAGAAGGACCGTCGCGTCTTTGTGAACGTGTTGTTGGAGAAAATCGGGATCGTAATGGTCGTGGTGAAGATGCGACAAGTATAGGTAATCCGGCTTCGCAATCTTGGCTCTATCGACGAATTCGTTGCTCGGAAACGGGAACCAGGAGGCGAAGTACGCAGGGTTAAACCAGGGATCGCACAGGATGCTCCCGTATTTGGTTTCGATGAACAGGCCTGCTTGTCCCAGGAATGTGATATCCAAAATCGAACCTCCTAGCTAGATGGTAAAATCGTCGAGTCGTAATCGTTCGAGTATGTCCAAAATTGTAACAGGGACGCCATCGCATGTGCAATTCGACCTCAGATAACGTAGCGCGATGCAGAGCATGCGCATGATTTCCGACGAACGGATGCACTCTAGACCTTGACGAATAGAGTGGGAGGAGATGCGAAACGATGACCGTAGCGGTGGAACAAGGGTTAGAGCCCGTCAAGCGGTACCTTGAGTCTCAGGGCTGTGAGTGCATTGATGTGAAAAACGCAACTTCGAGTCCGTCCAATGCGACCGTCATGGTGGTCACCGGAGCGGATGAGAACCTCATGGGCATGGAGGACGTCACGACGCAGATTCCAATCGTCACGGCAAACGGGCTGACGCCAGAGGAAGTATATAATCGGGTGAAGCAGTACCTCCACTAACCAACGCAAGCGGTGAGATGGTCTTTTGTACGATGGTCACAATGATTCTCAATGAAAACGAACACGCAAAAATGCGTAAACAAAAATAGGCCGGATATCCGGCCTATTTCGCGTGGCTCGAAGGGATTTCTTAGAGATCGTAGTAGAGTTGGAACTCGTACGGGTGCGGACGAAGGCTCATGGGTGCCACCTCGGTGGAGCGCTTGAACTCAATCCAGTTATTGATAAAGTCTTCGCTGAACACGCCACCCTGGAGCAGGAATTCGTGGTCTTCCTCAAGCGCGACAAGAACTTCGTCGAGGGAGCCCGGAACGCTCTTGATTTCCGCCTTCTCGCTACCCGAGAGCTCGTAGATGTTCTTGTCGACGGGACCATAGCCGAGCTTTCTCGGGTCAATCTTGTTCTTGATGCCGTCGAGTCCCGCCATCAGCATGGCCGCAAACGCGAGGTACGGGTTCGCGGTGCAGTCCGGCGTGCGGAACTCGATGCGCGCGGTCTTCGGAGACACGACGGCGACGGGAACGCGCACCGCAGCGCTGCGATTGCCCTTCGAGAACACGAGGTTGACCGGGGCTTCGAAGCCTGGAACCAAACGCTTGTAAGAGTTGGTGCTCGGGTTGGAGAACGCGAGGATGGCGGGGGCGTGGGTCAGGATACCGCCGATGTAATACAGAGCCATCTCGCTCATGTTTCCGTATTTTCCCTCTTCGTAGAAGAGCGGGTTGTCGCCGTTAAACAAGCTCTGGTGTACGTGCATGCCGGATCCGTTATCACCGAAGATAGGCTTTGGCATGAACGTCACGCTCTTGCCATATTTGTGAGCCACATTGCGGATGATGTACTTGTACGCCATGACGATGTCGCCCGTGCGGGTCAGCGTCGAGAAGCGGAAGTTGATCTCCGCCTGACCGGCGGTCGCCACTTCGTGGTGATGACGCTCGACGCGAATGCCGGCGTTCATCAGTTCTTTGACCATTTCCGTGCGAATATCCTGTTGGGTATCCACCGGAGGAACCGGGAAGTACCCGCCTTTGTTCTTCACCCGGTAGCCGAGGTTTTTCTCGCCGCTGCCAGAATTCCAAATGGCCTCTTCGGAGTCAACCTGGTAAAACGCGCCTTTTTGGGACGAATCAAACCGGACGTCGTCGAAAATGAAGAATTCCAACTCGGGACCAAAGTAGGCCGTCGTTGCAATGCCCGTATCCTTCAGGTAAGCCTCTGCCTTTTCCGCGATATACCTGGGATCGCGCTCGTAACGGCTGCCGTTTGGCTCGTAAACGCTGCAGGCGATGGCCAAGGTAGGGACATTCATGAACGGATCAATAAATGCGGACTCAAGCACGGGGCGCATGACCATGTCGCTTTCTTCGATGCCACGGAATCCCTGGATGCTGGAACCGTCAAATGCGACGCCGTTTTCGAGGACTTCCTCGTCGACTTCGACGGCGGGAACGGTAACGTGATGTTGACGACCAGGTACATCAACAATGCGAAAATCGACCATTTCGACATTGTTTTTCTGCATCATTTCTAATACTTCGCGCGGTGTCAAGGCTTCCACTCCCTACTGAAGGTCTAAATAATCTATATAGTGTACTATAGAAATGAGCGCCGTGAGAGTCAACTGAATATGTAAAAAAACCTAACGTGGGGCCCGTATTAATTTCTGCCAAGTCGCTAAATCGGACTTGGAAAGGGTGGGAACAGTATGCAAGAAGCTATCACGTTGATGCATGGTAATCAGACCATGCGCGGGATGAGGCATTGGCCCGACGCGAACAGCGAAAGCCCGGATTCGGTGCCCGCTGTCATCCTTTTGCACAGCTTCACCAGCCAAAAGGGCGAATGGCATCAAATGTACGTCAAGCTAAGCCGCGCCCTGGAGCGGGCCAACGTCGCGAGCTTTCGCTTCGACTTTCTCGGCAGTGGCGAG
>JAJZAV010000022.1 GCA_021799255.1 Bacillota bacterium | reverse complement strand
CCGTTCCAATACTTCACCCGGCAACATGGTGGTCTTGGCTAACTCCAGAGTCGGCCAGACAAACAGCTTCGTTGCCTGCGGACCAAATACCGCAACCGTTGCAATGACAAGGAGAAGGTACAGCAACCCCGCAGCAGACAGCCCCCACGCGCTCGCCGTCATGGCCTTTTCCGGCCTGCGCATGGCGGGGATAACGAAAGACATCACAAAGGCTCCCTGAAATAGCCCCGCGACGGTCAAGCTCCCCGAAACGATGGGCATGAACTGAGGTTCATTTCCGATGATGGGTTGCAAATTGAGGAGGCTTCCGTTTTTCGTGGAAAGAATGTCAATCACGAGCCCGGGTAAGTACACAAAGGGCAGATAAAACACATGCGAATACGCGAAGGTGGACATGTTTGCTCGCGAAGCCAGAGCCGCGAGGACAGTCATGACGATGGTGACCACCGAGAGCGGAGTGTTAGTGAGCACCGAAGTGACCACGACTTTGCTGAATTCGCGGGCGCCAAGGCCCGTGAGTACGATGAAGAACACGATGATGAGGCTGCTTCCAATTCGTGCCGGCCACTTTCCGAGAATCCGCTCGCCGTACTCAATGATGGATTCATTCGGAAACCGCATCCCCAGCAGGGTGATGAAGCTGAGCCCCCCAAATGCCACCAAGATCCCAAGCACCGTCACCAAAGGCGCTCCGGAATTGTCCGCTTTGGCTGCCAGCCGGGGCAACGCAAGCACGCCGACACCAATGATGGTGCTGATGAGTATCGCCGTGGCCTCGATGACCGTTACCGTCCTGTAGTTCTTGGTTACCATGAATTCACCTCAATTTGCGCGGATTTACCGGATCCAGCGTCTGGCTTGGTTGAGACAGGAAGTCATCCATCGTCTCTCTTCCCAATCGATCCCCATTTCGCGGATGAAGCATCCTCGGCCGTTTCGGCATCCACCAGATAGGCATGCGTACCCATGCGTCCTTCATCCCCTCCCAATCGGCCGGAGCGATGGGACTCAAGTATGGCACGCCAAAGGATCTGAGAGACAGCATGTGGTGGCTGATGAGGATGAGCCCAATCATGACGCCGTACAATCCGAAGATCCCGGCGAGGCCCGTCAGAAGAAATCGCAAGATGCGAAGAGCGACGGCGGCGTTGTACGCCGGAGTCGCGAACGATCCGATGGTGGATAGTGCCACCACGACGACGGTGATGGGGCTCGCGAACCCAGCAGAAACGGCGGCCTGTCCGATAACCAGGACGCCGACGATGGACAGCGCACCCCCAACCTGCTGCGGCAGGCGCAGGGTCGCTTCACGCAGGACCTCCATCGAAATCTCCATTAACAGCACCTCAACGACCGCAGGAAACGGCACCCCAGCGCGCCCACCCGCCACGGCCACTGCGAACTTCGTTGGGATCAATTCCGGGTTGAACGAGATCACCGACACGTAGATGGAGGGAAACACCAACGAGAAAACGAGAGCCACGATGCGAACCAGGCGAATGAGGCTGCCCATTAATGGTCTTTCCGAATAGTCGTCGAGCGTTTGATAGAATTGCGTAAACACGGCGGGCACAATGAGGGCGAACGGCGTCCCGTCTGTCAGAATCACGACCCTGCCCTCCATGAGGTTCACTACGCACTTGTCCGGGCGTTCCGAATTCTGCACCTGTGGAAACGGACTCCAATGGTTATCCTCGATGAACTGTTCCAAGGTTCCCGCGTCGATGACCCCATCGATGTCAATCGCATTCAGCCTGTCTTCCACCTCTTGCACCAACGCCGGACTCACAATTCCATCAATGAAGCACACGGCGACTTTCGTCTTGGTAAGCCTGCCGATGGTGTGCATTTTAATGCGAAAGTTCGGCGTTTCCAACCGATAGCGAAGCAACGTAATGTTGGTGGACATAAGTTCCGTGAACCCGTCCCTGCCGCCGCGAATCGCCTGTTCGGTGGACGGTTGTTCGATGCCCCTTTGCGCCACGTTTCGCGTGCTAATCTGCAGCACCTCGTCCACGCCTTGAACCAAAAGCAGCGTGTCACCTCGAAACAGAGACTCCACCAGTTTGAAGAGTCGATGCTCCAGGTGAATCTCCCCGTAGGGAATTGTCTCCTGAACCAGAACGGCCTTTAAGTCGTCGGCTTTCAGCCTCTTGCCCAACCCATTCCCTGAAGAGCGCATGATGGGGTATAGAATGTTCTCGTTGATGTCCTCACGCGTAACGAGATTCGAAAAATAGAGGACGACAGCGTCGTGCTCGCCAAAAACCCGAATCTTTCGTACGACAAAGTCGTCGTTGATTCCGACGAGAGCTTGAAAGAATTCGACGGCACCCTTGACGTCTCCATCAAACATCTCATTCTGATGCTGGTTTAGCACTTCGTCGGGAGACAACGGCTGATTACTGTCTGAAAGTTTTTGAGGTTTGCGCATTTGGGACATTCGTTGCCAAAGCGTCAAAAAACTAGCCTCCCGAATTCGTGAATGTGGCGAACGACGTGGAAACGTAGAATCACTACTCGGGAAGTTTTCTCCTCAACTGCGGAATTATTCACACTGTGACCTGTGCGTACGAGAACATGTGGGGCTTTTCAGATTTGGGGACGAGTTGATATGTTCCGTCGATAGTTTGCGAGGGAATGTGCAATCGCACTGAGTGGAGAAAGCGCGCGGGAGAGGCCGCGCGCGAAGAATCGAGTTCTTTCATCCTCATCAGTGTGGACCTACGCAGTCACTTTGCGATGGTTACTTCCACATCGGTACTGTCGCATAGGCACATTTTGAAGCCAGTTTCAATCTGCCCATCTTCCTTTGGCGTTCCGCGAAGGACAAACTGTCGCCCGCAGTTTCGACATCGAACGACCACTTTCACTCGTGCCGTAGAGGGTACCGTATCTTTTTGCTCGACTGCCATTCCTGTCTACACTCCCGCTGCATCGATTGTAAAGGCAAAACACAGTCCAATTCGATATTTCTCCGAGCAAATCCTGCTTCGAAGGACAAGAACTCTCGTGCATCTACACTCGGGTTCGGCGTCTGCGACGGCGACGCGTCGCTTTGAGACCAACATACACGGCGATAAGTACGGCCGCAATAACAATGGACGGAACCATATACTGATGCAACACCTTGTGGTATCGTGCCCACTCGATGCCTATGTACTTACCCACTACAATAAACGCAGCAGCCCAAACAATCGCACTGATGGCATTGTACAGACTAAACTTGCCAAACGAAAGCTTGTTGATGCCTGCCATGTACGGAATGAGAACGCGAATCCCCGCAATGAACTTGCCAAGCAACAAGACCGGAGTCTCGTAGCGGGTAAATACGACGTTCGCCTTGTCCAGTCGTTCTCCCGTGATTCCCACGTACCTTCCGAATCGAAGGACAATCGGCCGCCCAAGGAACCGTCCGATGCCATAGGCCACCGTAGATCCGAGAATATTCCCAGCACTCGCCGCGGCCAAAAGAGGAAGTAACCGAAACGCACCCTGGGTCCACTCTATGCCAGAGATAGTCAGCGTCGTTTCTGCGGGGAACGGAATTCCAACCATCTCCATGAACAAAATAAAAGAGACGCCGATATACCCGTAGTGGTGAATAAGGGTCTGCACGTGTATGTGCACGATATCTCCCCCAAGGCTTAGCATGTCCTTCTCCGATTCGCGCTTTTAATCCGTTGCGAGACCACGCCCCTGCGACACTTCACGAAAGGGGTTACCGCTTCATTCTACCCCGACGATCCTCTTCCATGTACGATGCTGAATAATTCAACACTCATGTTTGCAAATCCTATACTAGCGAAGACCCTCAAAAGTAGATCATGAGACAAGCCACCGAATACCGCTTGCAACTTACGGCCACGGTTAGTGAGCAACACCCGCGGACGAAGCCGGATACATCCGCATGACACGTTGATCCACATGTTCAAGTCCATATTAAGCCGTTCAACCAGACCATGGAATGACCTCAGTATAGTGCACTTGCACCATTCCTCACGAGGGATTCCATTCTTCACTGGCGTTGCTTCGAAACGGAACACTCCATGGGAAAACCATCGTAAACGCCCCCCAGGGTCGTCTAGCATTGGCATTCTTCCATCCACCCGAAATGTCTTAATTTCGTCACATGTGGATTTATAGGTCCGTTAACAGAAAATGTCGAGTCTTGTGGCTCACCTATGGGACCAACACGATAGTCCATTCCGACTATGCAAAGACCACCGCTTGAATTGGTTCATGTGAGCCAAGTATTTGGTCTGAGTATTGGTGCTAAATAGTCCATCTCCATCTGCAAGGCACTGCAAAGCGCGAGTACGATGAACGTGAAGCTACAAACAGAAGGGAAGTAACTAGTATGGTGAATTATTCAAATGCCTGGCCGAACTACTACGTTGGTTTCCTCTGGCTGGCCGTATTCATCGCGTTCGCCGTCATGAAGTACCCGCACGGCAAGAAAAAGGAGGGAACGAATCATGAATTGGACCAAGTCAATTCGAAGCACCGTCAGTGAGAAAATCACTTGGGACAATCTTTTGCCTTCAGAGCAACCCATCTACGTTTCGTCCCTCGTGTATAGCTTTGGCGTGTTCACGTTAAGCAGCTTGGTGTTTTGTATCGCCTCCGGCGTCATCATGGCGGCGAAGGGTGCTTTGTGGTACCAGATCTCTCCATTGGGATCGTTTATGCGATCCATTCACTTCTGGAGCGTTCAAGCGTTCTTCTTCTTCCTTACTATGCACCTTGTCGGACAGTTCTTCATGGGGTCCTGGCGAGAAGGCCGGGCCATCACATGGGTCGTCGGAGCGCTGTCGTTCGCAATTTCTGTCGTCGAAGCCTTCTCCGGATATTTAAGCCGTGGCGACTTTTTCTCTCAGTGGAACCAAGTACAAAGCAAGGATGCCTTCAACGGAGCTGGACTCGACGGTTTTCTCAATATCTTGAATAACGGGCAAGTTTACGGTTTACACATCGCCGTTCTTCCCCTCATCTTGATTGCATTCGTTGGTTGGCACTTGGTGCTCGTCCGCAGCAAAGGTGTTGTTCCCCCATACAAAGCTCGCACGTCGAAGCGTAAGGAGGGTGTGAGTCATGAGTAAAAACGGCAAGGCTGGACGGTTCCAGAGGGATACGCTTCGTTTCCCACAGAAGGATTTCGACATGGTCAAAGAGGGCGTCATCAGCCTCGTGGTCGCGGGCGTTCTCATCGTGGGCGTCGCCGCCATTTGGAAGGCACCCTTTCGACCCGCGGTGACCAACCAGGAGATAGCCAAGTCGCAACCCGTTCTCGTGGAACAAACCACACTCGGGGATCTCGACGGGACTGGTTCCATCGCATCGTACGGTCCCCCGTACAACAACGGGTTTCACGGGCAAGCGCCGCAAAGTACGCAATCCATCTTTGGTTTCCATCCGGAGACCTGGTGGGGCACTCCGTACGCGGTAAACACGGCGAAGGACGACGTCATCACGCCTCTCTCTATGCTGGCGACCGCGTCGGGCAACGGATCGCTAAAAAGTGCCCTCGCTACCTACCAAAGCGCGACGTTTGCGCAGCAGCAGAAGTGGGCAACCAACTACGCCAACGCGCTTAACAAGGCGAAGGTCGTGAACGGCAACGTCGTCGTTCCGGCCGGAGACTACGGGCCCGTCGCCATGATGATGAACGACGAGCTGTCGTTTGCAAAGTCCGGTCTGTTGTCCGGAGCACTAGACAGGGAGAGCAATCCAGGGACTATTTACCGTTATAACATTCAAAACGACCTCTTGTTCCTTCAAGGTGCGGCGCTTCACGGCATCGCCCAAAACATTGACATGCTCGGCGAGCAATGGGGAATCAACCACGACGAGCAGGCGTATCCGGGACCGTGGTGGCTGACCCCATACACGTTCCTGTACCAGATTCCACCCTGGTCCACTTCTTCCGCGGGCGACGAGATGGCCGCATACTCCGTCGGCATCCTGTTCATGCTTCTGGTTCTGCTGCCGTGGATTCCTGGACTGAACAAGCTTCCTAAGGTATTGCCGATGCACAAGCTGATTTGGAGAGATTGGTACAAGCGTCTGGACAGGGAGAATGCCTGCGAACAGTGCCCTCTTCGCGCGGCGTGCACGAAAGAGTTCAAGGGGGCCTACACACCGGATTCGGACGTGTCTTCGCTTCCTTGTTACCAGCCCATCACGACGCCGGCGTCAGCCGCACTGTAACACACGCATTCACCGCTCACGGATTCTTTGTAAACCGAAGTTCAGACGACGAAGGAGGAAGCATCATGGGAAAAGTCATCCGCTTGTACGTGATTTGGTTGTTGGGATTAGGCTCGGGGGTTTACGGAACCGCGCTTGTGTATCAAGGGCTCTTCGCTGGACAGAGACCGAATTTGATCTATGGGATTCCCGTACTTTTGATAGGCGTCTGGGTGACCGGAAACATTTGGGCGTCCGCCCGTCAAGCCTACCGCCGCCAAAGGGCGCGAGCGTAGTCTGTGACCCCCATGCCGCTTCTCGTCTGACAATCCTTTGCCGTCACAGCGCGGTGGTACCAAGTTTCACGAAGAAAGAGCCACGATATTCGCGCGTGGCTCTTTCCCATTCCTGGTCAAAACTGAGGCAGATTGTCCAGGTTGTTCTCCTTGATCCCATCGGGCTCGCTGCGCAAGATATCACGTCCGTATTTATGGAAGACATCGACGTGGGCCAAACGTCCCGCCTTGGCTTCGGACAACGCAGACACGTAGTCTAAGTCCCGCCCCCCATCGGTGCGGATGGCAATGATGTCCCCGTCTTGATTCTTCCGGACCGCGATGATCTTCTCACGCCCGTCGTCATGGTCCATTCCCTGGCCCTGGCCTGCGGGCGAGTTTTGGGACTTGTATTGTTGGTAGATGCGTTCGTAGTCGTCCGGCATTCGGCGACCCTCCCCTTGTGCCCTTATCTCTTGCTGCACAGTAGGGTTCCCTCAAATCTCGATGCTCATGACGACCACGCCTCAAATGGATCTGGCGCCGTCGTTCGCCTTTCGCTTGGCCTTCTTCGCCCTGTGGTTCCACATCGAGGCCGCGAGCGGGGTCCCTGTTGCGTACACGGCCAAAGCTAACAGCACCGCTCCGACGATGCCTCCACGCCACGCGCCGTCCACAACCGCGTTGTATACAAGACCCGTCGCGTAGATGCCCACCAACGTGATCAGCAACACCGACCACACGGGAGGAACCAAGACCTTATGAGCGCGTCGGCGCGTTGCGCCTTGCTTCGACTTTTTGCTCATGCTCTCACCCCCCTACGCTTTCGTTGATCTCGGTAATACCGCCGCCAAATAAGCTTATGGATCCCGACAAGGCGTGGGATGGAGCGCAAGCCCGGGATGAACGGCGTCAGCATCAGAATGACGGTCACACCGCCTGTGGTTAATACCACCCAAAGATCCGCGGACGCCGACGTGGAAAACGGAGGAATCTGATACAACAGGGTATAGAACCACAACCACACGGCCCCGGGGTAGTTTCCGGTTTCTTTGATGATGCCCCACTCGTTGCCGGCCATGTCGAGTTTGGCCGCATAAGCAGCGTCGGGAACATCCTGAAGGAGAAGCAGGGATTTGGTTCTGTCAATGACAGGCATCGGCCCGGTGCCCCCATCAATCGCGTCCTCGAGAAGCCCGGTGCGGGCCAGCGACAAATAAGCGTTCAGCATGGCAGGCAAAGGCCCATAGTCGCCGGGAGTTTGCGCGGGTAACACGAGCGCATTTCCAACGATTTTCGCCTTCGACAACGCCGATTCTACGTGTTGAACCCAAGCGTTCTGCTGGCTCGAGGTTGCCCTCTGCCATGTGGTCAACGGCGCTTTGAGTGACGGATTCACAGGCTCGATTTTTGTCAGAGGACCGATGACGTTCACTTGTGCGGACTTGATGGGGATCTGGACTCCGGCCCACTGTTCCGGAGAGATTCCGGCCAACGACTGCGACGCTCCCGGCGTGTTGTTGTAAGGAGGTCCATATGTTGAAATGGCGTCCTGCCCCGACAGGTCGTCCAACGCGTTTTGCAACAGTAATTGCGGAGCCTGCTGTGCGACCTGCTTAGCGGTGAGAGCTGGTACATCGGGCGTCGAAAAGATGCCTGCCAGGAGCAGAACGAGTACTCCCATGATGCCAAGGGCCACGAGCATTTCCTTGATCAAGTCGTATGGCATCTGCGGATACTGGCTGTTCGTGTTGGTCCATTTACGACTCATCGTTCTCGGCTCCTTTGTCATCATCTAATGGTTCCACGACACCATGCATGCGCACCAGCATCAGATGAACGGCGAGAAGAATGATGATAAGCATGGGCAAGACGAAGATATGTAATCCGTACATTTGCCCGAAGTTGAGCAAATCAAAGAATCCCCCCACTCCCGTCGCGTTAATGGCGTCCTTTCCTTGGACCCCAATCCACTGTGCATCAAAGTTGTTCTGCGACAAGTATCCGGTCAGTCCGGCCACGATGGATACGAGGAACAAAAGCCAGCCCCCTATCCACGTCCAGTGTCTTCCCCCGCGCCAAGCCGCCATCATGAACTGAGCCCACAGATGCAGCACCATGAAGAAGAAGAAGGCCTGTACGGACCAAAAATGCATGCTGTTGAAAAAGTGTCCCACGGCGGACACGTGCCACCAGTCCGGTCCGAAGATGGCCAAAATGGTGCCAGTGAATATGAGCCAAACGAGCGCGGCAACCGTGAGGATGCCAAAGAGATATACGTACGAGTCCACGTACGTGGGCAACGAGTCCGGCAGTAGATTCTCCATGGGCAAGGTTTCCGCAATCCAGTCCCGGAGAGACTTCGTGAGGTTCCGGCTCATTCGTCATCTCCCCCTTTGTGGTTCGGAAATGGAACCACGAGTGCCAATACGAAAACCACAACCATGAGCGCCACCACGATAAGGTCTGCTGCGGATAAGTTCAACCAAGAAAACTGCCATGCCCATCCAGCATGAATGGGTGGCTGTAACTGTCCATGCACAGGAGTCCCTCCAGTACCTAGAATTCCCGCATTGGGTTTGTGAGACATTCTATCATAATTTGTCCCAACTAACCGATGATTCCCCGATTTCAAAGAATTGATGCTCCATCCGAAGAAAGGCTAAGGACGCGCATTAAAAAACCCCTGGGAGACGATTGGCATCGTTCTCAGGAGTTACTTTGATTGCGTTCATAGAATGACGCATGCTGGTGCTAGGCGGCCCGAACGGGGCGACTACCGTTTGACCGAATACTCGTTTCTGAGGTGAAGTGCTTCACCGATTGTCTGACAGACCGTCTTCAGCGCGATACCCGCGTCCGCACCTTGCGCGCTGACAGTGACGACGTCCCCTCCCTCCAGCATGAGCGCGACAATTCCGAGAACGCTCTTCGCGTTCGCACATTTCTTCCCCTTTTCGATGTACACGTCACTCGTGTACTTGCTGGCCACTCGGACAATCCTGATGGCTTCTTCGTAAGGGCTGCTGCTTTTCTGTGCCTTCACTTTCTCGCGATACATGAAGTCCCTCCACATCCGACGTTAGTCTCTGCTAATGAGCATGAATCATCGTATGCGGTGCGGACGCCGTTCAGACTCATGGGGAGTCATTGACAAGGAGATTCGAGAACAAGTGCGAAATAGAACCATAAGGCGAACGTCCGTGTACTCATGAGGAGGTCGTGCAATGCGTGTGTGGTCAGCGCTCGGATCTCTGGTCCTGGTGTGTGGACTGGTGGTGAGTGGTATCGTGACGTCTCCGAATCCCGGAATACGAAGGGCCTTCGCGGACGTGTTTGGAAACAAGCATCCTGCATCGTCTCCCGCTGCCCTGAAGGCGCGAGATTCCCACGGTAAGGGAACCGTCGTGATGGCTGTTGGCGGATCTAGCGCACAGGGTTATGACGATCCGCATCTCGACGGATACCTGTCTAGAGCACTTGCGAGCGTCTCTTCCCAACTAAATATTCCCATTCGGTTTGCCAATGAGGCAAAGAGCGGAGATATCCCGACGATGTTTGCGCCACAATTCGATCCCTTAGTCGTCAAGGTTCACCCCAACATTGTCATCCTCGGCTGGGGCCTCTTGAACAGCATCGGTCAAAAGGTCCCCGAAAGCATGTTCTCGCGCGTCATCCGCGCTGAGACCATCATGGCGCTTAAGGCTGGCGCGAGCGTTTGGGTCGTCACACCTCCGGCTACGCTGGCGACTTACGTGGGCCCTGAAGTGCCCCTGGAACCAAAGTACGTGAACTTGGAAATAGCGGCCGCCAAGTCCGTTCACAGCCCAAAAGTTCACGTGTTCAACTTGTTTCAAGCGATGAAAGACTACCTTACCTCGCATCATCTCGCTTACCAACCATTCGTCGCGAACAAGTGGCATTTGAACCAGAAAGGGCATATTCTCGCCGGAAAAATCCTGGCGAACCTTATCTTGTCGAGCAAGAACAAAGGAGGAATTCCTTCCTAGAGCCGCCTTTTGTGTCTCAATCTCATCTCATTGTTTCGAAGGGGATCCAACGAAACAACACATTATCTGCGAAGATGCGCGGAGTAACACCTGTAGAATCGGGGGTATAAACCCATGATTCTGGAGGCGACCCCGCATGCGCGTATGGACTCGGATCATCGGCATCGCCGCAATAATCTTTGCTGTCTTGCTGATCTTCGCTCCCAATGGCAGGTTCAAGAAATGGACAGACGGGACACGAATCGCAATCGAAAATGTTCTTCGCGGGAATAAGCATCCTGTGACTTCTCCATATAATAAACAGCATCCGCTTCGGGTCATGGCGGTCGGCGGATCCAGCGCACAGGGTTACGACGATCCGCAGTTAGATGGTTACCTCGCCAGGGCTTTGCGCTTGGTCTCCTCAAGGCTTGGCTTTCCCATCACCTTCGTGAACAAAGCTCATAGCGGAAACACGCCAACGATGTATGCCCCCGATTACGATCCGACGATTCACCAGGTTCGCCCCGACGTCGTTATCATATCCTGGGGCCTGTTGAACAGCATTTCTAGAAAGACGCCAACGAATATGTTCCAACGGGTCATTACTTCGGAAGTTAAAATGGCTGTGAAATACGGGGCACAAGTGTGGGTCGTCACGCCGCCAGTCACACCGGCGACCTACGTAGGACACGACGTAAAGCTCGAACAACAATTCGTGAACCTCGAAATCAACGGAGCCAACGCGGTCCATGACCAACGTGTTCACGTGTTCAATCTGCTCGCTTCGATGAAACAATACCTGGCGGCCCATCACCTCTCCTACAAGCCCTACGAGTCAAACAACTGGCATATGAACCGGGCCGGTCACATTCTCGCTGGGAAGATCCTGGGGGAAGCCATCACAAAGGACGCGAGTTCCCTCGGGTTGATTTCCTAACGCTCTTGCCATCGCTTAACCCGCTTGGTCGGAGTGACTGAACAGTTTCTCGTCGAGCCACTGTGGGGAAATGGAGGGGCTAAACAAAAAGCCTTGGTACGTATCGCAATCTTCTTCGCGCAACACGTCGAGATCTTCCACGCGTTCGACACCCTCTGCAATCACGCGCCAGTTCTGTGCGTGGGACATCGAAATCAGCGCAGACACGATGGACCTGTCCGCGAGGTCCTCGTGGATTTTGCTAACAAACATTCTATCGATTTTCAGCACGTCGACCGACAATCGTTTCAGCAATCCGAGAGAATTGTACCCACGTCCAAAATCGTCCACGCAGATGGTAACCCCCGCGCGCCGCAGTTCTCCAAGCGCTGCACCTACTTTATCTTCGTTCTTCATCAGAGTGGTTTCGGTGATTTCAATCGCAATCAACGACGGTTTCACCTGAAATTCTTCCAAGACGTTAAGAAATTCGGCGGTGAAACTCTCCTCCGACAGTTCTGCCGCGGACACGTTCACGCTTATCGGCACGGGCCGCTTCGAGGCTTGCTGCCATTCCCGGATTTGCTTGCAGACTTGCGTCAATACCCCTCGCCCGATGTCCCGAATGATGCCAATCTCCTCAGCAAGCGGAATGAACTCTCCCGGCAACAACGGGCCGAGGGTCGGATGATTCCATCGCACCAACGCTTCGGCGCTGACAACGCGCCCCGTCTTGACGTCCACTTGCGGCTGGTACTCCACGAAAAGTTCATGGTCGCGCTGAACGGCGGATCGCAAATCATTCTCCAGAGTCAAACGAGAGTATGTAATTTGCTGCATTACAGGCAGGTGGACCACGTAGCGGTTTCTTCCATTCCTCTTTGCCTCGTACATCGCTTGATCTGCGCTCTGTAACAACGCTTCCGGTGCGTCCCCACTTACCGGGTAGACTGCGATCCCGATGCTTGCACCCACCGACAGCTGGTAACTCTCCACAACATGGTTGTTCGCAATGGCCGACAGAACCCGTTTGGCGACGTCTGAAGCTTCGTCAACGTGATGCACGGCAGGGATGAGGATGGCGAATTCGTCACCGCCAAAGCGAGCCACGGTCTCCCCTTGACTCACACATTCTACAAGGCGCCCTGCAACGGATTTAAGAACTTCGTCACCAATCCGGTGTCCAAGGGCGTCGTTAATATTTTTGAAACCGTCGAGGTCTATGAATAGTATGGCCAGTCTGACGGAGGCTTTTTTCGCAACGTCGAGAGCATCCTTCAGACGTCCGACGAACATATCTCGGTTGCACAGATGGGTAATCGTATCAAAATGAGCCATCTTCCACATGCGCAGCTCGGCGTCTCTCGCTTCGGTGACGTCACGCATGACAACGTAATAACCGCCGACGCGTCGCATTTTCGTCATGGGGATAACGCTGTTTTTCATTACTCGAGTTCTTCCGCTCTTCGTCTTGAGGGAGATCTCAAACTCTTCCATCTCCTCACCGTTCACGGCCCGCTGCATCGGCTCTGTCCATTCGCAAAATTGCAAAACCTCCTGCAGGCGTCGCTCGTCCATCGCCTGCACCTCCGACAACGTATATCCAGATACGGTTTCGAAGGTGGGATTGAATCGTAACGGCCGACCGGTGGGATCCAGAACGACGATGGAACTCGAGTTCTTCAAAAATAACGATTCGAACTTATTATCCTTATCTTCAATGATACTCAATTGTTGACTCCTCGTTCGTTCATACCACAATACGTATGCATAAATAACGGGACTAAAAACGATGACCAACCAAATGAGGTGAATCGCCGATTCATTCAGCGTCTGGAGGTACCAATTCTTTCCGAAAACGAGCCTTCCAACTCTCTGATAGAAGACGCCCGTCAGAAACTCCACGACAAACAATCCGAAAAACATCTTTCGCCAAGCCCGCTTGGGGCCCATTGCGCCCATTGGTTGATCCTGCACCCCGGATTCACTCCACACATACAAACTTGTCATTTTATATCAGATTATTATAGCGGGTTCGCAGTCAACAAGACAATGCTTATGGGTCGCACTTTCCCCAGAGAAGCTAAATATGCAACCGCCCGAAGGTGTGACACCACCTCGAGCGGCTTTTCAGCACTAGTTCGCGGTCGTCTTATTCGTTACAGCGAAGGACACGAGAAGTTGGGTGCTCACCTCGTTCAGAGGGCCGCTCATTCCGTATTGTATCTGCATTCCCACAACCGAAGGGCTAGTTGGGTACGGACCCGTAATCACTTGTCCCGTTCCCTGCGTAGGTATCGTTGAAATCGACACCACGCGTCCCAACCCTACTCCTGCGTCACGGGCCAATTGCTGAGCTTGCGTCCTCGCATTCATGAGAGCCTTCCGGTACAAAGATGGCCACATGGCTGCAGGGTTGAGCGGAACCACCTGTTCGTTGGTGTACGCGTTACTCAAGAAGCCCGGTTGATAGCGGGAAAAGGTGTTCATGACTGCCGCCGCCTTCGCAGCATTGCGGACAATCACGTTCATCTGGACGGAACCTTGTGGTCCTGAGCCCCCGCTGTTGAACGAAAGTGAAGAGAATACGACATCTCCGGCCGGCAGGCCGTCACGCTTCAAAGCCATCTTTTCATGTTTCTCAAGGTTCGCGACGTCGTGAAGCACGGCATTCACCGACGTGTCGGTCACGTTCATGGAATACGAGATATCGGTGACCGGATTTAGAACGGGCTCGGTCGCCATTCCTTCCACGGTGATGGTATTGGCCGCAAGCGTCGACGCATTGCTACTGCCGCTCTGTGGGCTTCCCATCGCGAAGTCCTGGGGCGTTGGCGCACTAAACCACACCAGCGAACACCCGATGAGAACCAGCGGGATGGCCGCCAACTTCGTCCTTACTGGAGCATTGCGAGCTCTCTTTTCCAACCTCTTCTTCACAAAAAGAACCCTCCAATCCAATATTCTGTAAGTGACCACTTCAACTACTAGACGTAGCGAAACAATCGAATGTGACAGCTATCTGGATGGCAAACTCACCCGCATTCGTCCGCAGCCTCATCGCGTTGCGAACGCTTCGCGTCGCAATTAAGATGATGTTTAAGAACCGTTCAAGTTGACGAAAACTTAGGTGCCTATCATAGAACCGCAATTTTTCAGCTACCGTTGAGAACGTTGATAGTTTGTGGGATTTGCACGAACACGGGAGGAATTCTCACTTCATGACTAGGACACTATCCGCGCGTTCGAACACAAGAGAACTACTGATCACGAAAGTTCCCGAGATAACGATTTACTTTTGGATCATCAAGCTTTTGAGCACGGCCATGGGGGAAGCGACATCCGATTATCTGGTCTACTCCATCAACCCGTACGTCGCGGTGGGAATCGGAGCTTTGGGATTTGTCATCGCACTTGCCCTTCAATTTGCCGTAAAACGCTACATCGCCTGGGTTTATTGGCTCATGGTAGTGATGGTGAGCATCTTTGGAACCATGGCCGCCGACGTAACGCACATCGTGCTTCTCGTCCCCTATTACATGTCCACCGCAACCTATCTCGTCGTACTCGCCGCCGTTTTCCTACTCTGGCACCGTACGGAGAGGACTCTTTCCATCCACAGCATTTATACCAGACGCCGGGAAGGGTTTTACTGGGCCACCGTGCTGGCAACCTTCGCCCTTGGAACTGCCACCGGGGACATGACGGCAACCACGTTGCACCTAGGCTACCTCGGATCCGGCATCATGTTCGTCGGTCTGTTTGCGATTCCGGGCGTTTGCTATTGGTTGTTTGGACTCAACAGCATCTTCGCATTCTGGTGTGCCTACGTATTGACCCGCCCGCTGGGGGCATCGTTTGCGGACTGGTTTGGCAAGTCACCGAGCATCGGCGGCCTGGGACTTGGAGATGGATCCGTCAGCCTTGTCCTCACGGTTGTCATCGTGATATTGGTAGCCTACCTTAGCGTCACTCGCAAGGACGTGATGAATGAATCTCGGAGGGTGACCGCACAGAAGTTTGTGTGATTTCGTCCCGCTTTACCACAGTCATAGAGCGCGCTATGATCCCCCTGTAAAGGGGATGGGGAAATGAAAAGTGTCGTCATCACGGGTAGCAGCCGCGGACTCGGCCTCGCCATGGCCGAACGTTTTCTCGAGTCCGGTTGCCAAGTGACCTTATCTGGTAGGGATGAAGGGGCACTGTTGCGCGCGAAGCAGAGGTTCAGTCGATTTCAAGAAAACATTCTCACCGTCCAGTGCGACGTGCAGAATCGACATGATGTTCTTCGATTGTGGGCAGAAGCCACCAATCGCTTTGGCAAAGTCGACATCTGGATAAATAACGCGGGAATCAATCAGCCAGACATCCATCTCTGGGAAGTCCCTCCCGAGGATCTCCATTCGGTAATTTCCACAAATCTCATAGGTACCATCTACGGCTCACAAGTCGCCATGCAAGGAATGTTGCGCCAGCAAAACGGGTCAATTTTCAACATGGAAGGTTTCGGAAGCAACGATATGCAGCGTCCTGGGCTGAATCTATACGGAACCACAAAGCGCGCCGTCACCTATTTCACGTCGGCACTCGCCAAAGAAGCGATGGGTACGCCTATTAAAGTTTGCCTCTTAAGTCCCGGAATGATGGTCACCGATTTCGTGACTAAGACGAACCACGTGCTCACCGACCGGGAGAGAACGCGTCGCGTCTTCAATATCCTCGGGGACAAACCGGAGACTGTCGCGCGCTTTCTCGTATCGAAAATGCTGGATGGAGTACGCAACGGGGAACGTATCGCATGGTTGACCAAGCGAAAAGCTGCAGTCCGGTTCATGACCGCTTCCTTTCGCAAGCGAAACCTCTTTTCCGACGACCAACTTTGAATCTACCGGTAGTATTTTGCTATGATGATGGTGGGATCCAGCCATTGGGTCTGTGCAGTTTGTCCGTAGCATCGACGCATTTCGGCAGAGCACCATTCATCGAGGAGGTTACTACAGATGCCGGATTTAAAAAACACGAAAACAGCAGAAAACCTCAAAGTTGGTTTTGCCGGTGAATCGCAGGCCAATCGTCGCTACCTCTACTTCGCGGAGCAGGCAGACAAGGAAGGTTCCATCGAAATTGCAAATCTATTCCGCAGCATCGCAGAGGGAGAAACGAAGCATGCTTTTGGCCATTTTGACCACATTCGGTCCCACGGTGAAGGAGATCCGGTAACGGGGTATCCCGTCAAAACATCGCGTGAGATGTTGACATCCGCGATAGCTGGCGAGACCTATGAATATACCGAGATGTATCCTGGATTCGCCAAGACCGCTCGAGAAGAGGGCTTTGACGACGTCGGGGAATGGATGGAAGTCATGGCAAAAGCAGAACGCGTTCACGCCCAGCGGTTTCAAAAGCTCCTCGACTCCCTCGAGGACTAATCGATCTCGCGGATAGGCAAGGAGGCGACAAACGACGAAACCCATCGACCTGAACGACCTCTCATCCCTCGACGAATACGCGAAAACGCGCAAGCAATACGTCGAAGACCTGATTCAAAAGAAGAAAAAGAGGCGCGTGCAGCTACATCCAAATATCTCAATCCTGTTTGAGAACCGCGACACAGTCCTATATCAAATTCGGGAACTGATCTTCAGTGAGGATTTGAAAAACGAGGACGAAATCCGGGAGTATATCGACATCTACAGCCCTATGCTCCCTTTGGATGGTGAGTTGTCCGCCACTTTGTTCATCGAGCTTGACAACCAAGTCCTACTGGCAGAAATGCTTCGTCGAGTCAAGGGCATCGAGCACCATTTGCGCTTGGAAGCTGAGAATGAACACGTCGCCGCCGTTTTCGAGGAAGAACATGACGACCGGGACTTTACCACAAGCGTTCACTACTTAAAGTTTCCCTTGACTCCTCGGGCCATAGAACTGCTTTCGTTGGGGGATTTGAGGCGAGCATCGGTCAGACTCGTGCTTGACCATCCCAATTTACAGGCCAGTGTAACGCTCGATGCGGATGCGCTTGCCAGCCTCAAAGAAGACTTAACGAACCCATGATCAGGATTCCTTCAGAGCTCGCGTGGACTTGACTTTTGCCCGCGCGAGCTTAGATGAGCTTTACCCGTAACAAGCCTCAGCGAACCTAGAACTCTTCGTCCAGAACCTTTTCCACATGCGTCGTCAGTTCAATCAGCTTAAACCTAAGCTCCTGAAGCTCCGCCTTTTTCAGCCCTTCGTGTTGCAGTCCCCATTCCGACAACAACTCAAGCGTGCGACGAAACACCGGGTTGTCTTGGCCCACCAGTCGATGTGTCTTCTCCCGTTCGGTCTCAAACCCAAATTGATGGATGACCTCCTCGGGCATGCTGCCATCTGCTAAGAGGCGCAACAAAACCTCCTCGACGGCTTGCTTCGACATCCCGCTCTGCTTTGAAAAGTCCCGAACCAGCTTTCTGAACTCGGGGTCGTTGTACATAGTCAAACGGAGGCGCCTCCCTTGTTCAGGATTATATCCGCTACGGTGTTTAATTGCACCTTCTAGGACATTGCGGGACCAAGGCTCCTTGATGAGCCTTGGTCCCGCATCCCTTGCTGTACTATCTGATCTGCAAGCACTATTTCACAACGAGCACCGGAATCTTTGAACGATGGACAACTCCATTGCTAACGCTGCCAAGGAGCAACCTGTCGACTGCAGACCTCCCGTGACTGCCCACAACGATAAGGTCCGCGTGCTGGTTCTCCGCCTCTTCGCAGATGGTAACGGCGGGATGACCAGTCACCGATACGAAGTTCATCCTGTCTCGATACTGCGCGAAATCCTCCTCCACGGACTCCTTGATTGCCTCAGAGGGCTCATTCGACAAATCGATCACAGGCTCCCCAGGAAAACCGAACCCTTCTACCATGGGCATGGGTTGTTTGACAGTCAAGACCACCAGTTTGCATTCGGCAAACGCATCCAGAAGAGACTTCACGTACCTCGACGCAGCCTTCGCAGAATCGGAACCGTCCGTGGCAAACAGAATTCGATTCATCCCACAAATCTCCTTTGCAAGATTTTTGGTGATGCTCACCGCGTCCACTACTGATTCTATACTCTTTTGTTGATCTCGGGTACCCTACGTCAAGGTAAGACCGAACCCCCACTTCCGTGATGGTGCAGGGGCCATGTAGTGACTTGCTCCCGTCGTCATCGGGGTCCCCTCCCGAGGAGGCCATCGCATAGACTTGACTCTTGCAAGAAAAGAACCAATCATGAAATGAGAAAAGGACATTCTTGATATCGGCAGAGGAGCGCAGAGGTTAGCCATGAAACAGCAAGCTGAGTTTCGCGTGTGTCCAAAATGTCATACGAAAAATCGGCTTAACGCAGGATGGCTTCTTAATGCGCGTTGCGGGGCGTGCCACCACAGACTCGATTCAACCTATTACGATATTCTGGGAATTTCGCGTTCCTCGCGGGCCAATGAGATTAAAGCGAGCTATCGCAAGTTAGTGAATCGGTGGCATCCGGATAAGAACCTCACAAATCCGTATGCCACCAGAATATTCATCGCGATTCGAGCGGCCTACAACGTGCTTTCGGATCCTGAAAAACGGGGCGTCTACGACAAGACCTTAGGCCCAACATCTCCGTCAACGGGCTGGCAGGAAGAGAAGTCCGCTTCAGAAGCAGAGCAACACCGAACACAGCAGCAACAAACACAGCAGAAAAAAGATCCGACAAATCCGAAGGCGGGCCAACCGGTCTGGGACGACAAAGATATTTGGTTACAGATGGCAGCCACTTTTACGCTCACCGTCGTATTGTTCGGGGGCTCTTTAGCTCTATGGATTCGATTCGTCGCGAATTGAACCATCTTGTTAGAATTTCCTGATTACGAATCAAACTCACTTCCCCACGGTGCGGTGGCTAGTTCCATCCACACGTGTTGGATTTTCCCCTCATACCCGTTTTCGCGTAACAATTGAAGTTGCTTCTCGGCAACCTTTAACGTCATAGGACCGCTGGTTTTAACTTCGTTTTCTTTCCTGTAGGTAATCACGTACACTTGCTGTTTCATAACCGTTCACCCCATCGCCTCGAATCCGAACCCCACTTGGATTATGGCCGAAATTCACCGAATCGTCCATAATTGTCGATTCAAATCAGAGTGACGAAGGAAGACTGGCAAGTGGCTCAATTGTCATCTTCGACTCCCAAAGTTAAGCTTATGTTAAGGGTTTGTTAACTTCGGTGAAAATCGCTCGTAGTATCGTCGGGTTTATTGAGGGTTGGAAGGCTCCGATGCAACTGTGTCCAATGGATTCGGTGCTCGGAACCTTATCGTTCAAAACACTAAATTAGGAAGTGACGTTATGTTTCACGCTGCATTCTTGAATCCTTTCGATGTGGCCGTGTATCACCTCGTCAATGGAATGGCTGGCCATAGTCAAATTCTCGACGCCATCATGATCTTTTTCGCCAAATACGCGCTCGAGTTGTATGCGCTTCTTTTTGTGATCGCTTGGTTTACACTGCCGCGCAAGGACATACAGAATAGGCATGCCCTCTTTGTGGCCGGTTTATCGGGCGTGTTGGCGCTCATCATCAACGTCGTTATCTCACACATTTGGTTTCGACCGAGACCGTTCACCGTATTTCAAAAAGGTACATTTACACAACTGGTCAGCCACAGCAAGGATGCTTCCTTTCCGAGCGATCACGCTTCCGGCAGTTGGGGCTTTGCGTCCGCTTCGTGGGGCCACACGCCACGCTGGGTGCGGTACTCGTTCACCATCCTGGCCATTCTCGTATCGTTTGCGCGAGTATTCGTAGGGGTGCATTATCCAACCGATGTTTTGGCAGGACTGCTGATAGGCTTCGTATCGTCGCGAATCATGTGGAAGTTTGCTCATCGACTAACCCCAATCACGGTTTTCGTCGCGAGGTTATTTCGGTTTGGTCCGAGTCACGACTCCCAACCTCAATTCGGACACGGCGAGTCCTGAACCGTTATCTTCCGGCGCGCTGTTGGCTCTCCGCCGCATCATCGTACGGATACGTGACCGGCAGTCTGCTCGCCTTATCCAGCCGTTCTATCTGTTTCGGCGTCAAGGCCCAGCCAGACGCCCCCAGGTTGTTGTCGAGTTGCTCGATGGTTCGTGCGCCAATGATGGGAGCGGTTACGGCCTGGCGCTGCAGCAGCCAGTTAATGGCGGTTTGTGCCGGTGTTTTCCCCGCCTCCTTCGCAACCTCAAACAGTGCATCAATGACGGTCCACGTATAATCGTTGTTGTAGTTGCTCCACGATTCTCCCCACCCGTGCGCCTCGGCGGCGGCGATGCGTGTGTCTGCGGGCGGATTCTCCATTCCACGATGGAACTTGCCGCTCAACCATCCTCCACGCAACGGGCTCCACGGAATCACGCCAAGGCCTTCCTGCTCGCACAGGGGCAAAAGTTCGTATTCCGTGGCGCGGCAGAGCAGATTGTACTGGGGTTGGAGGCAGGAAAAGCTCTCCCATCCGTTCGCACGGCTTGTGTAAATGGCTTTTTGCAGTTGCCACGCCCGAAAATTGCTCGCGCCAATGTAACGGACTAGGCCGCGGCGAACGAGATCGTTCAAGGTGCCGAGCGTTTCTTCTATCGGTGTTAAATTGTCCCACGCATGCACTTGATACAGGTCTATGTAGTCTGTACCGAGCCGTTTTAGGCTAGATTCAACTCCGGCGATGATGTGCTTGCGGCTCAGCCCGACGTCGTTTTGACCCGGTCCCATCGCAAAGCGCACTTTCGTGGCAATGACGTAGTCGTCTCGATTTTTCTGTTGGATCCAGCGACCCACAATCTGCTCCGACATTCCTCCTGAGTAGACGTCGGCCGTGTCTATGAAGTTTCCGCCGGACTCGACAAATCTGTCCAATATCGCAAAACTGTCCGACTCGCTCGTCTCTCGTCCGAACGTCATGGCCCCCAAACACAAATCGCTCACCTTCAGACCCGTCTTGCCAAGTAAACGATACTCCATTTGGCTTCCTCCCTTATGTGCGCCTCACCCGCCCCATTTTGTGCGCACGAAAATGGATAACGGGTGGACAGCCCGATTCGCGGGGGCTGTCCAAATCCCCCTTCACATCCATGCTATCACATCTATGCTACCACAGATTGCTATCACAGATTGTTGATGATCCTTTGGTATTCTTCCTCTGTAATTTCCCCGCGAGCATATCGTTGGGCCGCAATCTCACGTGCGGAAGTATTCGCACCGGAGTATCCGTGGTGCCTCGGCGAGCGGGCGATGTAAACCACCAAGTAAACGATGCCCGCGACGAGCAGCAGTCCAAAGAGACCACCGAACAGGCCCATGCCCCCACCGTAACCGAAACCACCGTAACCCATCATCACAATTCCTCCCATCATTCATTACAAAGGACTTTTTCTCCGGAGTCGGGCCTGCTTCCAAGAATGCAGTTACGACACGACAAGTTTTCCGTACATTCCCTCGGCCGCGTGCCCAGGATACTGACACAAGTAGTAGAACGTCCCGGATTTATCTGCCGTGAATGTGGTAGACGCCATCGGGAATTCGCCGCTGGAGGCCTCATTCATCGGTGCAATGAACGATCCGCTGTAGACCCCTCCCTGCATCATGGACATGGTCGCATAGGGAGGTCCGATGGCAGATACCTCAATGCCGTGCGGCATGTCTGTATCTTCGTTGATGAGCTCCAGCGTGATCCGGCTACCCTTCGGTACGTTGAGCGTAGGATTGACGAGCCCGGCCACTACGAACTTCTCGGCCGGTCCAGCACTGGTTCCGTCCATCGCTCCACCCAAGACAACAAGTCGAATCGATTGACCCCTGTAGGTCACTCTGTTGTTGACCTTATCCACGATTGCGTTTGCCAGGGAGGATTCCATGGCATGGGTGGCGTCCACCGACGATAGCGATTGGACATTCCCTGGGTCCCACGCCCCCATCATCCCCGGCCAACCCAATCCGTTCCCATCGTAAGGGCCCATCCTTGGACCGTACCCTCCGTGGGTTCCACCGGGCACAAACCAGGGCTTATCAAAGGCCCGATTCAACGACAGGCCAAGGAGTCCTACCAGGCCAACGGCAATCATGGAAACCGGGATCCATAGATGTCGCTTTCTCGTCACCACCGACACCTCCAATTCTCTAATTGCTGACACGATACCGCGAAAATGTGGAGAAAGTGTGTGAAATGCAAAAAAGAACGACGCGAGCCAATCGCCCGCCGTCGTTCTTTGAATCCCTTGCATGAGACTGTTGTCGCTTTGGGACGTGTCGCCTACTCGACGTCGTACCCCGCCTCTTCCACAGCTTCCTTTAAGGCGCTTACGCTCGTCTTGCCATCGTCATACGTGATGGTCGCGCTTTGTCCCTTCAGGTCAACCAAGGCATCTTGAACACCGTCCACGTTTGTCAGAGCCTTCGTTACCGACCTGACGCATCCGTCGCAAGTCATACCCTTCACCGTGAGGGTTGTCGTTGTCATGGTTCATCCATCTCCCTTTATGCTATGTTGTGCATACTCCCTGCCGTATGGGGTGCCAAACGATGCTAGCCTGCCGCATGCACCTCCCCTCCAAGTTTCAAGCGGCGCAACAAAAGACTATTGGACACGACGCTCACGGAACTCATAGCCATGGCCGCGCCCGCGATGATGGGGCTCAAAATGCCGAAGGCCGCCAGGGGAATCCCAAGGACGTTATAGAAGAACGCCCAGAATAGGTTCTGTCGGATTTTGCGCATCGTCTGTTTGGAGAGCACAATGGCCTGCACCACGCCGATGGGATTCCCATGCATCAAGGCGATGTCGGCCGCCTCTATGGCAACGTCGGCACCCGTTCCCATGGCAATGCCGATATCCGCGGCAGCGAGTGCAGGCGCATCGTTGATCCCGTCGCCTACCATGGCCACCACTCGTCCACCCTGCCGAAGCTCCTCTACCTTCGACGCCTTATCACCCGGGAGAACGCCGGCAATGACGTTCCTAATCCCAACTTCGCGCGCTACGGCCTTCGCGGTCCGCTCGTTATCACCGGTGATCATCCAGACGCCGATACCCATTTCTTGCAAAAGGCGAACGGTCTTTTCAGCATCGGATTTGACGGTATCCGCAATCGCGATAAGTCCGAGAAGTTTATTCTCGCCCGTAACTAAAATCGCGGTTTTGCCGCCATTCTCGAATCGCTGTAACTCGTCCTCGGGAATCGAAGCGATGTCCGTTTCTTCCATGTAGCGACGGTTGCCGATTCGAATGAGCATCCCACTCACTTGACCTAGAATCCCGCGTCCAGGGATGGCCTGTACGTCGGCGGCCGCAGGAACCTCAATTTTGAGTTCCTTCGCGCAGGCAACGACAGCCGCGCCGAGCGGATGCTCGCTCTGCGCCTCGAGGGCTGCCGCCAATCTCAACAGTTCCTCCTCGGAGACTCCCTCTGCGGTCCACAGGTCGGTCACCATCGGTTTCCCCGACGTGATGGTGCCCGTTTTATCAAACACCACCGTGTTCACCTTATGAGCCAGTTCGAGATGCTCTCCACCTTTGACAAGTATTCCAGACTCTGCTCCGAGACCCGTCCCCACCATAATCGCCGTCGGAGTCGCGAGGCCCAGAGAACACGGACAAGCAATCACCAACACGGCCACTGCCGCAATCAGGGCGTGAGGCCACCCGGCGACGAACCCCCAGGCTAAAAGCGTCACCAGAGCAATTGCCAGAACAATGGGAACAAAGATCCCTGAGATCTTGTCTGCCAAGCGTTGAACCGGAGCTTTTGAACCCTGTGCCTGATCCACCAGCCGGATAACTTGGGCGAGTGCCGTATCGGACCCAATCTTTTTGATCTCCATCGCGAAGGCCATGGTTTGGTTCACAGAGGCTCCCACCACGCTGGCTCCGACCGACTTCTCCACAGGCAAGGATTCCCCGGTCAGGAACGATTCGTCGATGGTCGTAGTACCCTCCAGAATCACGCCGTCACTTGGGACCTTCTCTCCGGGGCGAACCCGGACGACGTCGCCCACGCGCAGTTCCTCAACCGGGACATCCGTCTCAGCGCCTTCGCGAAGAACGTGGGCGACTTTGGCTCCCAGTTTTGCAAGAGACTCAATCGCGGAACTAGACCGAGCCTTTGCCCGAGCCTCGAGCAGCTTTCCCATGAAAATCAGAGTGACGACGGTCGCCGAACTATCGAAGTACACGTCTGGGCGACCCGTGAGCGTAAGAACGGCACTGTACAGGTACGCCACCGAGGTCCCGAGCGCCACCAGGACGTCCATGTTTGCGGCTCCGCCGCGTAACGAGTGGTACGCTCCTTTGTAAAAACGCCAACCGACGTAGAACTGCACGGGCGTCGCCAGGATCCAACTGACCCAATTGGGGATGAACGCAGAACCCCCGAACAAGGTGTAAAACATTTGGATCAGAAGTGGGGCGATGAGCACGACCGCTCCCCAGAACTTCAGAACGTCTCTCCTGTACTCCTTCTGTTTCCGTTCCTTCTCTTCCGTTTCGGCCGACTGCGAGGCCAATTTCGCCCCATACCCGGCCTTCTCAACCGCGCGAATGATGTCCGATTCCTGCACAATACCGGGGACGAAGGTGACGTGAGCCTTTTCAGAGGCCAAATTCACGCTGACGGACTCCACGGCCTTCAGTCGTCCAACGACCTTTTCAATTCTGGCCGAGCACGCCGCACACGTCATGCCTTCGATATTTAACTCCACATTCCGCGTGGGGACGCTGTATCCGGTCTTCTCAATCCTCTGCACAACGTCCTGCCAAGTTGTGTCCACCTCAAGCACGA
>JAJZAV010000021.1 GCA_021799255.1 Bacillota bacterium | reverse complement strand
TCATTAGGCCGTTGAGCGTGTAGTACGGGTTCGGTCCGGACGGAGTCCAACAGATCCCAGCCTGAAAATCTCCCGTTTCCAAACGCATCAGATATTCGTTCGCAGAAGTAGATAGTTCGTTCATTTGAATACCGACAGCCGCCAACATGGACTTGATCTGGCTGGACATCGTCACAAAGTCGGTAAACGGAGCTGGTACATCCATGTTGATGACGAACGGTTTTCCTTTGGGCGTCAGCAACGTGCCTCCGCTTTCCTTGAATCCGGCGGACAGCAGAAGCTTCTTGGCCTCGGCGACGTTGTAGCGCGATGCGTACTTGCGCTGCAAAGCGGGAGTGGACCATGCACCCGCCATGGAATTGCCCACGGCGTTCAGCGCAGCCGGAGTAGAATATCCGCTCTCGCCAATCTGTGACAGAGCCTGCCGATTGATGGCCAAGCTAATGGCCTTACGGACCACTGGCATATTGAGCGGGTAGTCATGCAAGTTCAGATACAACGAATCGAACCCACCGCTGACCGTAGTGACGTGGTAGTTCTTCGGATTTTTGGCCACAAACGACGTCTTCAGATTCGGGGAGAAGATGGTCGCCCAATCAATCTGTCCCGTCGCCAGACCCAGTATGGTGCTATCGTTGGACGTCTCGGCGGGATAATAGACCGTTTGCAGGTATGGCTTGCCATGCTGCCAGTAGTTAGGGTTGCGAGCCAGCGTGATTTCCTGCGGATTAAAGGACTTCAGCACAAACGGACCGGTACCCACGGGATTCGGATCCGTAAATTTCACCGGATTCTTGCCCGCGAACCCGAATTGCGGAACAATTAAAGTGGTAGAGAAGTAGTAAAAGAATGTTGCATTCGGCTTGATGAGAACCACCTTGACTTTGTCGGGTCCCTCAGCCGTGATGGACTTCATGTAACTCCACAAGGCGTTGCCATCAATGGCCGGATACTTTTTGAGCATGTCGTACGTGAACACGACATCTTTGCTGGTAAAAGACTTTCCGTTCGACCACCTTACTCCCTTACGCAGATTTACGGTGAGCACTGTATTATGATTGCTCCACTTCCAACTCTGCGCCAACCACGGGAGAGATGCGCCATTGGAGCCGTTCCACTGAACGAGCGGCTCATAAATGTCCGGTACGATGTCATCCTGATTTTCTCCAGGAACGTACGGATTGAACACGTCGGCCCATGGGCCATGCGGAGATGCATTGATGGTGATGGAACCACCGATATGTGGCCCCTGAGCTGACGCGGCATCTGCGGTCGCTCCGACCGTAGAAAAAGCCATGGCGGCGGCTACACCTACAACGCCAAGCGTTTTCATTGAAACATGACTCATCTCTTTCGTCTCCCCTCTTATCAAACGCAACACTGGTTTACATCCAAGCGATTTGCGGACCGCCTCACCCCCTTTTTTGACGGCTTACTTTCCTGCCATCCATTTGAGAACGAACTCTCCAAACAAACTATTTGCCCATGCAAACCAGTCGCGGGTGAATTTGTTGGGATTGTTCGGATCAAAGCTTTCGTGCATAAGACCAGTTCCACCAGTAGTTCGCAGCAAGCTGGCAAGTATTTGATCCCGCTCTTCCCTGTCTTCCGTCGTCATTCCCTGAATAATTAATCCAATCGGCCAAACATTGCCCTTCGGTGTGTGCGGACTTCCAACCCCCTCTGCAAACGTACCCCGATAGAAGTACGGATTGTCTTCGCTCAGGATAAAACGTCGCGTATTTTGGTATAACGGATCGTCTATGCTCCGGTAGCCAATGTAGGGAATGGACAACAAGCTAGGAACATTGGCATCGTCCATTAAGTTGTAATTTCCAAAGCCATCGGTTTCGTAGGCATATATTCGCCCGTACTTTGGGTGGTAGGTTATTCCGTATGTCGAAATTCCGAAGTCTATCTCTTCACTCAATTCTCTAGCTTGAGTTGCGAGCGCCGTGTCGTGGTAATAATCGTTGCACATCCGTTCCATATAACGAAGAACCACCGACGCAAACATGTTTCCCGGAATGTGGTAGCCAAACGCACATGCATCGTCGCTCGGCCGAAATCCCGACCAAACCATCCCTGTAAAATTGGTTGGCGTACCCGTGCCAAACGGAAGCGTATCACTCTTTGGACCATCCATTCTGACGAATCGATACATAGAATCCCTATCGTGATGCTGTTCTGTCTTCATCACGTTGACGATGACTCGAAACGCTCGATGGACCGTGTCATCCAAGACGGAGGAGTCCCCCGTTGCCATGATGTATTCTGCACACAAGCGGATTGGGTAACAAAGTGAATCCAACTCGAACTTTCGTTCCCATACCCATGGGCTTTGAGTGGTTATATCCGTAGTGTGTCCATGTCCATTTGGCGACTCGTTGAATGCGTTTGCATACGGGTCAATGAGAATATACTCGGCCTGTTTCCGAATAAGTCCCTTAACAATTTGGGCCACATCCTCCAAATGTGAAGCGCTCCGGATATAAGGATGCAACTGCGCGGAGGAGTCCCTAAGCCACATCGCGGGAATGTCTCCAGTGAACACGTAGGTGGATCCGTCGCTCAAGGACTTCGTCGTTGTTTCTAGCGTGTTAAAAAATGCTCGAGAGAAAACGCTGAACACTTCAGGATGATCCTTCAGACGATCCGCCATTGTCGCCTTCAAATCATCTAGCGAACGCAGTTCTACCATATGTACTATCTCCAATCCACGTATATGTGGGTATATATTAACACATAACAGGTTGTCTAGCATACAATAGGTGCGTCAAAGTTGTGAATCTTCATGCGCCGTCTTCATTCTCCAATGCGACAGCCAAAGAAACTCAGCAACAGTATCAAGTTAACTCGTTATATGCTCTAAGATGGTATACAATAATGACACATAAGTTGGTATGTCGCACGTTATCCTCAACATCTTGGTTACCCAGCTGTGCTGCGAAGTGCCGACCATTCATCGTTCCTTCTCCGTCTAATCCCGGGTTTCAATGATCCCCGGCATTAGCAAGCCGATGTCCTATCCAGATGGAGGCATATTATGCCAGTCCCGTTATATAAGATGGTCTTGGAATCTGTCATTGATGAAATTCGAAGCAATCGGCTAAAGGTTGGAGACAAGGTTTTATCCGAAAAGGCCCTAGCGGAGAAGTTCGGCGTAAGTCGCATCACGTCGAAGCACGCCTTGAACAAACTACAAGAGATGGGAGTCATTACCCGGGTTCGCGGTAAGGGATCCTTTGTATCAAGTCACACTGAAACGTCGAATAATGTCACGAAATTGACCCAGGAGTCCCGTCCGCAGATGTCCGTACGCGAAGGCGTAATCGGCATGATTGTTCCAGGTTTCGCCGACACGTATGGAGCGACTCTAGTTCATGCGGTTGAAAAACGCGCTTGGGAACACGGACTGTACGTAATGCTCAAGGACACTTACGGTTATTTGAACGTTGAAGAACAAGCCATCTCGGACATGGTGGCTAGAGGCTGCGGCGGTTTAGTTATATTCCCGGTCCATGGAGAACGATACAACGAGAGGATCCTCAGGCTTCAACTCGACCACTTCCCGGTTGTTTTGGTAGACCGGTATTTGCCTGGAGTACCTGTACCTTCCGTGCATACGGACAATGTCGCAGCTGCAGAGGAGCTCACAGACCATCTGATTGAGATGGGGCATCGCAACATCGCATTCGTCTCGCCTCCGCCCGAAAGCACCTCCTCGATTGAGGACCGACTCCTTGGGTTTTCGCATTCCTTCGCCAAGAACAGAATGGCCATGTACCCACAGAACGTTGTCACTGAAGTCCACTCAACGTTGACCTTAGATGGTTCTGAGAAGACGCAGCTAATCCAAGAGGATTTGGAGTTGATTCGGTCTTTCGTCGAGGAGCACCCCGAAATCACTGCATTTCTGGCCTGTGAGTACGAAATCATGCTATTAATTGAAAAGGTTCTCAGTCAGCTCGGATATAATATTCCCTCGCAATGTTCCGTTGCTTGCTTTGACAGTCCACGTAACACAACGGCTCCTTCCCGATTCACACATATTGATCAGGATGAGAATCAAATCGGAATGACTGCAGTCGATCTGCTCGTAGCACGCATGAAGGGCGAAACCGTTCCAGTTGCAACAACGATTCCCCATACGCTGGTTCGTTCAGCGTCCACCGCTCCGGTCCGCGACTGACGCTTTCGAATCATCCTCAGAATAAAGGTCAACATGACGGTCAGATCTCGGGGAGCCAAATGCCATGAACCACATCCTTTTGAGCTAGCTACATAGTCTGTTTCTGCATGTTCCCCAGCACAACAATCCTCCAAACGGGTCAGCATGATCCCATTCCCGCAGGGGCACAAATAGGCTGAAAGATTGTGACGCCTAGCAGATATGGTCCTGAACCAGAGTTTGCCCATTCCTACTCATGGCGATTTACGATCAAACCCGAGGCGTTATGGTTAAGGGGGCACTTCGGAAAACAGTCTAAACGAACCATTGTACCCATACCCGTAAATGTATTATTCCTGAGGAAGGAAGATCAGACCCGTTAAGGTGTCTGTAGCGTCTGTTTTCAAAAAATGGTTGGAGCCGGTACAGTCACGAGTGGTACACGTCTCGGTTCATGAGATACAAGCCACCCGCCATCCACGTGCAGGGAGTGATGAACTGTGGCTACTCTGAGCAAAAGAGGGACTACCGTACTAAAGCAGATTTTTGGGGAAAGAATGAGTGATGATAGGGTTGAACGGAAATTGTACTCCTACGATATAGGCGCGCTTCCCTCATTAATAAAGCCCTTTGTCCCAACAGGAGTGGCAGGGGCAGTCGTCCGCCCCATGACGGACGATGAAATTGTGAATTTGGTCAAAACGGCACGCCGAGAGAAGATCACCTTGGTACCGCGGGGCATGTCCACTTCCGGGTATGGCGGCGTCTTGCCGGGAAAGGGTGCCGTTGTCGTTGACGTAAGCGGCATGAACAAAATTGTCGAAATCAAACGAAATCAGATGTTGGTTACAGTTCAGTCCGGAATCATATGGGAGACCCTACAAAAAGAGCTCCATCGCCACGACCTAGACCTGCGGCTTTACCCATCATCGCTTCCCTCGTCCACCGTTGGCGGTTGGCTGGCCCAGGGCGGATCCGGCTTCGGCTCTTACGAATTTGGCCCCTTTAAGGACAACGTGGTAGCTGCGAAGGTCATCCTGCCTTCAGGTGACCTGCGGGAGTTCAACGGGGAAGACCTCGCCAAGTACGTCGCGGATGCAGAGGGCATCACGGGGATCATCACCGAAGTAACCCTGCGTGTGCGAGAACTGGAACCAGAGATACACCGGGCCTTTGCATTTCCGGATTCGAAATCCTTAAATGAAACATTGCAGTCCATCGCAGCAGAGCAATTGCCCATTTGGTCAATTACTTTTCTCAATCCAGAATCCCTGAAGTTAAAGAAGAGACTGCCCCACAAGCACGGACATGCTTATGAGGAAACTCATCCGCATTTTGTTCCGAAGTTGCCAGACGCTTACGTGATGCTCGTTGCGTACCCTGCCTCACGCCATTCCTTGATTGAACCAACGCTGACGGACATTATTGAACGAAACTCTGGCGACAAGCTTTCATCGGAAGCCGCGGAACACGAGTGGGATCTGCGGTTTGCCCCCATGCGTTTGAAGAGGATTGGCCCGTCCATCATTCCCACCGAAGTCGTAGTCCCCATCGACAACCTGTCTGCCGTACTGGAGGAAATCGGAGCAAAAATCAAACAACCGTTCGTTTTGGAAGGCATGGTAGGGCGAGGGAATCAGGCCACTTTGCTAGGTTTCATCCCACATGACGAACGTTCTTTCGCCTACAATATTGCTTTCGCGTTGGCCCTATCCGTCATCAAAATTGCCAAGAGGTACGGCGGGTCCGCCTATTCAACGGGACTGTACTTCAAGAGCGAAGCAAAGAATGTCTTGGGTGGTTCTCGTTTCAAAGCGCTCAGCCGTTACAAGCATGAGGTGGATCCCGATAATCTCTTCAACCCACACAAAATCGTCGGCCCTGGCGTCATTAACGTTGTGATGGCACTCGCGTCCACGTTTGAGTCCGTCATTCGCCCGGTTGCGAACGCCGCCAAGACAACGACGGGAGACATGGCCGAGCGCACCAAAGAGAAAAATGGAATCCCAGGCAATGTCGGTTTCTTCGCCACCGCCTGTGCTCGCTGTGGATATTGCGTCTCAACCTGCACCCAATTTTCCGGCCGCGGCTTCGAATCCCACTCGCCGCGCGGCAAATACGCGTATCTGCGCGAAGTGATGGCCGGACGGGAAAAGTTTAATCAGGAGATGATTGACAAGTTCCTTTTGTGCACGACATGTGAACTTTGCAATAGTCGTTGCCAATTGAATTTACCCGTCGAACACAACTGGATGACGATGCGCGGTGTCCTGGTAAACGATGAAAAGCGGATGACCTTTCCTCCTTTCGAAATGATGGCTGCGTCGCTTCGTGGACAACGGAATATCTGGGCCGGCAAGAGAGACAAACGTGCGGATTGGGTGCCTGATGACGTCAAGCCGAAGATTAAGGATAAAGCTGACGTCATGTACTTTGCGGGCTGTACCGCTTCCTACGTCAACACGGACGTGGCCAAATCCACCGTTCGCATTTTGGATAAAGCGGGTGTGGAGTTCACCTATATGGGAGAAGACGAAGCCTGCTGTGGTATCCCCATGAAAGTCTCTGGGAAATGGGATGTATTCGAGGAAATCTTCGAGCACAACGTGTCCGAAGCAAAGAAGCGAGGGGCCAAGACCATTGTTACGTCCTGCCCCGCTTGCGGGCTCGTGTGGCGAGAATTGTATCCCCAACTGGCGCGCAAGAAGGGCATCGACTACCCGTTTGAAGTGAAGCACTATACCGAAATCGCCGCCGACGCGCTCCAGGCGGGAGATTTGAAATTTGACCACGAGGTTCACGGCCGATTCACTTTCCACGATTCCTGTCACGCAGGTCGTGCTCAAGGCCTCTACGATCCCCCACGCGATGTGCTACAAGCCATCCCAGGCGTTGAACTGGTTGAGATGGAGCACAATCGTGAAAACGGCCTGTGTTGCGGCTCCGTCTTAACCCTGATTGGCGACATGCCGACGGCTCCCAAATTGGGCGGAATGCGCGTTCAGGAAGCCATCGACGCAGAGGCGGACGCCTTGTTGGCCCTATGCCCTTGCTGTCAGGTCCAACTGCGACAGGCGGCCAAGACCAACCATCAGGACATTCCCATCACGGACTTGGCGTTGTTTATCGCCAAAGGCCTAGGGTTCGAAACGGAAGACAAGTCCAGCTATTCCCTAGAGATGTGGGCCTACTTCGAAAAGTTCATCGCTTTGATGGAACCCGAGAATATGGCAAAGCTGATGGCCAGCCTGTTCCCGCAAATGTTTGCGAACATGCCGCCCGGGATGGTTCCCATGATGAAAACGATGAAGCACGTCCCCGGTGGACTCGATCTGATGGCCAAGATGATGCCCATGATGATGCCGAGGCTGGTTCCCGGGATTATGCCGAAGGTGATGCCGGATATGTTGGCGGAGGTGTCCAAGCGCGTTGGTCCTTTACCCAAAGACATGGAGGAATTGATGCCGGACCTGTTGCCGAAAACCATGGACTCCCTGATGCCCAACCTGCTCCCGGAACTGGTGCCTTACGTCACGCCCATGATGATTAACTACATCCGCACCGGAGAGGTGAAAGCGACAACAAAGGGCCTTTGAGTCCCAAATTCTTTTTCCCCGCCTGGGAAGGCGACATTGCGAGGGAGGAGTGCCATGGGCGCTCCTCCCTCAAAGGATGTCTACTACTCCAGTTGCGCTACCGCAGGCCCTTCGGTTTAGGAAGGAAAGGTCACTGATTACTTGTAAGATTCCCCCGCGCCTGCCCTCACCGCGGCCAATCGTAGTTCTATCCCCGTGTCTCTTTACGCCCCGCTTTAAGCTAACTGCTCTTCGGTCTGCGCGTCCTCTCCAGCATCGCCCGCGTCCTCGTCAGAGCCGCCCTGCCACAGTCGCTGCATCTCCGTGCTCGTCGCCAGCAACTCGCCGAGGGTTCCAATCCCCTCCACCTCACCGTCGCTCATGACGAGGATGAGGTCTGCGCGGGCCAGGGCCTCGCGACGATGGGAGACGGCGATGCACGTGGCGTCGTGCTCAGCAAACAGCCGCTCCCACAACTGTTTCTCCGTTTCCACGTCGAGCGCGCTGGAGAGATCGTCGAAAATCAGCAAGTCCGCTTCCGTCATGAACATGCGAGCCGTGGCGGATCTCTGGATCTGGCCGCCGGAAAGCATCACGCCGCGGGGTCCCACAAACGTATCGAGCCCATCCTCCAAAGTCTCGAGATCCTGCTCCATGACCGCGTGGTGGACGACACGCCACAGCGACGCCTGATTTGCAGGGCGACCCTGGGTGATGTTTTCGCGGAGCGGATCGCTGAACAAACGCGGGACCTGCGGCGTATACGCGGTCCTTGGCGGCACGAGGACCGTCGCCGTATTTTCAATCACTCGGCCGTTCCATTCCACACTTCCGGCATCCCTCGGCAGCAAGCCGAGCAGCGTGCGCACGAGAGTCGACTTGCCGGAACCGATGCGGCCAGTGATGACGAGAAACTGTCCGCGTTTCAGGCGAAAGCTCACGTTGCGCACACCGTTCTCCGAGTTCGGGTATGCGTAGGTGAGGCCGCGGACTTCGAGGGTGTGGAGTGGATCGAAAACTTCTTTACGATCATCCTCAATCTCCGGCGGATCCGTGTAGAGATGGATGTCTCGATATTCCATCAGTCGATTCTCCTCACCGGGGCGAAACAAGATGCGCATCCTATCCAGCGCAACGCGCAGGCGCTTGTGCTGGTAAACCATGTAGCCGAAGAGCGACACGCTGTTCGCAAAGCTGCCGAGGTACGACGTGAATAGGGCGAAGTCGCCGACGGTGAAGCGGCCCGCGCGCATCTCGCTCGCGCACATGAGCAGGATGATGCCCGTCGAGATGTTTAGCACGTGCTGGTTCATGGACTGAACCCACTGGCGGAACAGGTTATCGCGCAGGGCGGCCTGCCGACGCTCTTCGTTTAGTCGCACAAACCGGGCAATCACGTTGTCCTCGGCCTGCCCGAGTTTCACAGCCTGCACGGCACCGAAGATCTCGGCGATGAAGCCCGTGATGCGCCCGGTGGCCTCACGGTTCATCCGGCTGTACCGCCTGGCGCGGTTGCCAGTCAGATTGTTCAGCAGCGTGACAACCAAGAGCGGTAAGACAGCCACGACGGTGATGGGCCAGTTGATGCGGACCATGATCACGATGGAGACGACGGCAAACACGAAGAACCCCCAGAAGTCGGTCCACGACTCCACGTAATCGACGACTTCCTGCACGTCCTCGCGAAAGCGCGTCATGGCCTCGCCGGGGGAAGCGGGAAGATTTCGTCCCGGCCAGCGCATGACGCCCGCCAGCATGTTGGTCCTGAGAATCGCTTGCACGTGGTAGATGTGCGTCACCCACGTAAAGAACGCCGTGAAGAAGACGCCAATCCGCGTGAAGCGTACGAGCGAGATGACGATGAGCGGCACGGCAAGAAACCACAGGCTGTGCGAGTCCCCTGTGACACGGTTAAAGAACCACTGCATTGCAAGTCCGGTGAAGAGCGGGATGGAATGGAACAGGGTCCACAGAAACCCGTCGATGATATACAAGGCGAGCCGAAATCGGAGCAGTCGCCCGATGAACTCACGGACACTCACGCGAATTCCTCCTGTCTGTCGGTTCGTAACAAGCCTGCGTAGTGCGATTCGGGATCCGCCGCGAGGACCTCCCGCAGCCCAAACTCGACAATCTGACCATGGCTGAGCACCATGATTTTGTCGACCGTTTCCAGCGTCATCAGCCGATGGGCGATGATGATGCCTGTGCACTCGGTCAAAAGTTGATCCATAGCCCGCGTAAGCGTGGCTTCCGTCGCGGGATCCAAGCGCGAAGACGGTTCGTCCAAGACCACGAGACTCGGCCGGGTGAGGAACACCCGCGTTAAGGCAAACAGTTGCGCCTCGCCAGCGGACAGAGATGTGCCTCCCGCGGCAAGATGGGTGTCGAGCCCTTCCGGGAGCGCGTCAATCCACGGACGCAGCCCCACGTTCTCGGTAATCGCGAGAATCTCATCGTCACAGACGCGAGGGTTGAACAGGGTCAGATTGTCGCGCAGGCTCCCGTCAAACAACTGCACATCCTGCGTGACCATGCCGACACGTCGGTACAGGGCCTCGAGCTTCAACTCGCGGATATCCACGCCTCCCACCTCGATGACGCCTTCGTCTACATTGTAGAGCCGCAAGAGGAGCCGACTGATGCTGGACTTCCCGCTGCCGGTTCGGCCGATGATACCAAGGCGCTCGCCCGGATGGAGGTGAAAGTCGATGTCGTGGAGAACCCGTTCGTCTTCGTTGTAGCTGAAGTTGACGTGATGAAAGCGAATGGAGAGAGCCCCGTGCGGGAGCGAATCTTTCGTTCCCGGCTCTATCTCGCTTTTCAGCGCCAGTAGTTCACGGGACCTGCGCATGCCAGACTTGGCCCGTTGGAAGTCCTGCATTTGGTTGCCGAGCTGCTCTATCGGATCGTTCAACATCTGCGTGTACTGGAAGAACAGGTACAGCGTGCCTAGCGTGATGGCGTGCTTCAGGTATAGATGGACGCCCATGAGGAGCACGGTGGTGACGGCAAACGTGAACAGCAGCACCGTGGCGTTCCACGGGATGACCCGCATCATCCACGCCTTGCGCCCTGTCTGGAATACGGATTTCATCGCCCTGAAGAAGCGGTTCATCACGTACGGCACGGCACCGTTCGCCTGCACGTCTTCTATCCCGGCAATGCGCTCCTCTATGAGACCAAACAGCATGGCGGTCGCCTGCCTCTCGGTCTGCGACGAAGCGACGCCAAGGTTGCGGATGAACATCATAACGCCAATCGCAAGGATGGTGAACGCGCTCATAACCGTGGCAATGCCCCAGTTCTTGGTGAACATGACGCCGAGAATGCCTGCCAGCAAGATGAAGCTACCGACGATTTGCACGATGAACATCGCGAAGAAGTTCGACATGTTGGTCACGTCGCCGTCGACGCGCTCAATCATCTCCCCAGGCGTCTTCAGGTTATGAAACCGCATGTCAAGCCGCAGGAGATGCCCGAGCAAATCGGCCCGCAATTGATTCGTCGCTCGCCATGCGACATCGTTGCCGAGATAGCTCACGGCCACCGTCACAAGTTGGTTGAGAACGGCGATCCCGAGAAAAAGTCCCGCGAGCTTTATTAGGTCCGACACGGGTCCGTCGGACGCCGAGGCATCGATGAAGTGCTGAACAATCTGCGGATTGATGAGTTGACACGCGGTGGTCACGAGCAAGAGCGCCATGAGCGTGGCCATGCGCCCTTTGACCGGCGCGACATAACGCAACATCCAGGTCATCGAGGCGTTGTCGGGTCGGGCCGTTTTGGTGGAGTTGCGATATTTAGTAGACTTGCGGATTTTCACGGATGAGTCCCCCTTTTGGAATACAAAAAAGCCACGGACGTTTGATGGCTTCCGCGGCTTCTGTGCGACATTTGGATGTCGTTCCAAGGGGGAGACCTGGTAGAAATCAAAAACTCCAGGCTCGCCACCTGGAGTACTGTGTGCTCACGCGTAAAATCGCAGGGTCACACACTCACCACTAGGTCAGCCAGCGGATACGAAGCAAAACGGAACCGGATGGGATTGGATAGGGTAACTCCGATGATCCGTGGCATCCATGGTGACCTCCCTAAAAGTCAAGTAGTGATGGGGTGCCCAAACACGGGCGGGTTAGGCAATCGCCCCGATGATGTGAAAACATTGTGAATATATCATGGCAATGTTTTCTTGTCAACCGTAAGATATGGTTGTCAGGATTGTTTCCGCGGCGTGCCGGGATTGGGATAAGCCTGCCCAAGCCTCTTATCCGCCCAGGCCCTCGCATAAAGTGACCAATAAGCCGGGCCCGCCTGCTTAACGCGCCCGATTGCGCCCTGCCCGGCGTGCCGAAATTGGGATAAGCCTGCCCAAGCCTCTTATCCGCCCAGGCCCCCGCATAAAGTGACCGATAAGCCGGGCCCGCCTGCTTAACGCGCCCGGTTGTGTCCCGCCCGGCGTGCCGGAATTGAGATAAGCCTGCCCAAGCCTCTTATCCGCCTAAGCCCCCGCATAAAGTGACCGATTAAGCCGGTGCCGCCTGCTTAACGCGCCCGGTTGCGTCCCGCCCTGCGTACCGGGATTGAGATAAGCCTGCCCAAGCCTCTTATCCGCCTAAGCCCCCGCATAAAGTGACCGATTAAGCCGGTGCCGCCTGCTTAACGCGCCCGGTTGCGTCCCGCCCTGCGTACCGGGATTGGGACACCTCGACTTTTTCCTCCTGCCACGATGCAATATCCACTCGACCTCATCCGTCATAATGGGTGAAGAAGGTGAGCTCATGGACGGAAAGCGACAAGATTCACAGTGGCCCCAGGAACCAGAAAACCCTCCGCACCAGCAGCCACCTGCAGCGAATCGGATCGACTGGGTGCGCATCGCGTCACTCTTTCGCGATGGCGATGTGGACGCGTTCCGCCGCATCGTCGAAACATGGGAGCACGAAGCCATTCGGTTCGCAGAAGGCTTGGTGCGCAATGTCCCGACTGCCGAAGAAATGGTCCAGGAAGCGTTCCTCCGCGCATGGCAAAAGAGGGCCGCACTCCGAGATCCTGCCCGACTGCGGCCGTGGTTCTATCGCATATTAACCAACATCTGTAGGGACTACTTGCGCTCACCGTTGGCTCGAAGGAACCCGTCTCGGAACGCAGACTCAAGTCTACTGTTCCATCCGGTCCATCCCGGTCCCTCACCCGTGTCCGAACCGGAGGATCCTCTGCCGGGTCCTACGGAGCGCCTGCTGGAAAAGGAACGAAGCGACACCCTAGGCGCGTCCCTCTCGCGGCTCTCGCGAAACGATCAGACACTCCTTGGACTTCGATACGGAGCCGAGCTTCCCATCGCAGACATTGCCAAGGCGCTTCGCATGCGGCCAAACACCGTGCTCTCACGAATTCACAGGGCTCTGAAAAGGCTACGTGCCGACCTAGATCAGATGGAGGAGACCCCACCGCGAGCCAATCTAGCCCACATGCAGACGACCTATTCGCCAGCCCACGAGGTCCCTCGGGCACCTCCCCACCGGGATTCTCCACAAGAAAACGACTAGGGAGGTAGACAAATTGACAATTGAAGAGAAACTGAGGCGTTGGTACGAGGAAGCGGACTTGGACCGAAGCGGCAGTTTGTGGCCGCGGATTGCGGCCCGGGTTGAGACCGAGATGGGCAAGCGTTCGCGAGCGCACGCGTTGAGGCGGCACATTGCGACTCGAGCGGGTGCCGTCACGGCAATCGTCCTTGGTTTGTGCGGGGCATCGCTGTACTTTTCTCCACGCTTAGTTGTCACGGCGTACGCCATGATGCACAAGAGTTCGGTCAACTCGTCGGGACTCGAGTCCGTCCTTTTGAACGATCCCGGTCTCAATTCCCTCTTGCACCAAGGCTCCATTGCCCCTATGAGCCTCTCTGAGACCAGGGATGGGATTCGCATGAGCGTCATGGGCGTATGGACGGATCCCAGTCGAACGGTTGTCCTGTATCGTGTCGATCCACAATTCCACCCGAGAGCCCGCCTCACGTCGCCATGGAGCGTCGTGGCGGATAACAGCCTGAGTCTCGGCCTCGAACAACTGAACAAGGGTAATGGCAACCTCATTGCATCTCCCGCCACACCGCTTCGCCAGTACCCAATCACGCTCACGGACCAATTCGGAGTCACCCGCCGGGTTATCGCCCAATCCGGAGGCGGCAATGGATATGGTTCCCTTCAGTTTCCCCCGTTCACGTCGCTGGAACGAGACGCCGGGCTGCGCCTGACGCTTCGCATCGGTGCCGTGCAGGCGGTTTTGGCGCCAAACGGCCCCCTCGGGAAGAAGCAGATTGACACCCGCGTCGGGGAATGGACGTTCCACTTTGGGTACATTCCAGCGGAAACTCCAGCACTCCAATTGACACCCAACGCCTCGGCAACCATCGCGGGAAACAAAATGATCATTACCTCCGTCACCACTACGGCGAGCGAAACCGTGCTAGAGTTGGATGCCAGCCGTTCCTTCGCGCCGTCCGACGATTTTTGGGTACAAACGCCGACGGGAAGCAAAGTTCTCCCGATGAATGTCAGTACAGCCGGCACCCGCACAGAGATCACGTTTCCCCCGCTACGAGAGTCAGGAACTTACACCTTGCTTGAGGAATCCTTTAGCGGCCGACGCCCTGCACAAACGGAGCAAGGGTTATCCTGGGCACAACCGGCGTGGAATGGGACAAAGGCCCAACTGATAACTCCGGATTCCCCCACGCTTGTGTTGTACCACGGAAACAACTGGAACGAGGCGGTACGTAAGCTGGGATATCCAGTTCTCCCTCCAGCCAAAGGCTACTTTCCAGCGTTCATCACCGTCAACAACACGTGGCAACCTGCGGTTTCCGGGCCAACCGGCGGTCCCGTTCCAACCGTATCCATGAACGTTCGTACTCCGTCCGGCGCAACAATTGGGGTGACCGAAGGGAGAACATTCCCGACCTTCCTGCCGAGCTTCGAGAGCCTCCCCCAGTATCGAGATTCCCTCGCTCACAGTTCCGGCGGCACGGTGCTCAAAACGGTCAACGTTGGCCATGACACAAAGGGTTATCTATTGTCGTTCGACAATCACACGCTTGGACAAAGGGTGACACGCCTTCACTGGTTGACCGTAGTTTTACCGTGGGGAAACGTCACCTTCGGCACAACCGAATCAGGTGCATCGGTGCCGTCAAACGCATTGGTTAGGGCGGCACGAGCATGGCTGACGGGACAATAGACAAAATTCCAGATGAAATCTCGGCGATTACCCAGCGGCTGAACACCGTGCACCCATCGAATCTGGCCAGATGTCGGGAACGTAAGACGCCTTGACCTATCTAAAGGAATCTTTAGCCCAAGCACGAGACTGGAGGATCGGATACTAGATTAGTTGACGAACTTCGAGAAGTTCGAGAATCATCACTGCGCGGGCCCAGCTAAATCGCGACTTCATTTCATCAAAATACACTCCCCCGTCCTCGATATGTGCGGTTCCACGAACAAGACACCCCGCACCTAGCCCGTGGGTCCCCCTCACATCCTTCGAGGCAATAATCATTTGAACTTCACTGCCTTGCTTTATATTTTCCTCCGTCTGACGCATCGTTCCCACAGGAATTAACAGTTCATCGCATTGCCCTAAAGCAATGTAGCTATTCCATGTCGCAGCCAAGTGCACCCCCTCTTCCCCCATAGTCGCAATGCTGGCAGGCCCCTCGTGCGCCAATATCTCTCGTAAAATAGGACTAATCATTTACGTTCATCCCCTTAAGGCAACCTTTATCACACTGACCACCCATACTCATATACTTCAGATTCACCCTTATCGACACTTCTTCTCCCTTGTTACCCGGCCGGCAGGGAGACAAAGTGATCTTGCGAAACATGTTCCCAAATCGTGGGTTTTGAACCGGAATCTCGGACATCCCCAAACGACGATAAATCGTGTGTGATGTCCGCCTCCCTCCAATCAAATTGCATCATATTCACGTCAGGATCCGGAATTGGGACGGCCGAAAGCAATGTCTTCGTGTAGGGATGAAGTGGATTGCGAAACAATTCCTCAGTTTTGGCCATTTCTACCATCTTGCCTTGAGACATCACGATGACAGTGTCGCAAAGGTATCGTACTACGCTCAAATCATGGGCCACAAACACGTAGGACAAATTGAGATCGTCTCTCAGATCACAGAGGAGGTTCAAAATCTGGGCTTGGACCGATACGTCCAGGGAGGCGACAGGCTCGTCCAGAAATAGTAACTTCGGGTTTATCGCCAGCGCACGCGCGATACCAATCCGTTGCCGCTGCCCCCCGGAGAATTCATGCGGGTATCGATCCGCCATACTGATGTCGAGTCCAACGTGGCACAAGAGTTCTCCCATCCGTTGTATGCGTTCGCGTTGACTGTACATACCATGAATGACCATTGGCTCCAACACGGTTTGTCGAATCGTGTAATGAGGATTCAATGAAGCGTAAGGATCTTGGAACACCAATTGCACATGTCGGCGCCAATTTCTAAGTCCCCGGTTTGACAATGCGCGGACATCAATTCCCTCATACTCGATGGATCCCTCCGTTGGTTCAATCAAACGGAGAATGGAACGAATCAGCGTAGATTTCCCAGAGCCCGACTCTCCGACAATCCCGAGCGCCTCGCCGTAGTGAAGATGAAACGACACTCCATCAACCGCCTTTGTCCACCGAGCCTTGCCAAATCGTGCCGCGCGGCTGGGATAGAGCTTCCTGATGTCCTTCACGTCCAGAATGATTTCCCCCATGATCATGACCCTCCTAAGCGTATTGCCATGTCCGGCACTGATGTCCGGGTTCCACGTCAAAAAGGTCCGGTTCTGTATCCCTGCACAAGCATTCTGGATTACTGCAACGAGGCTTGAACTTACAACCAGGTGGCATGGCGGTGATGGGTGGCACATTTCCAGGGATGGGCTCCAGCCTGTGCTGTTGTCCGTCCACTCTCGGGACGGATTTGAGCAGCCCTTCCGTATAGGGATGGCACGGGTTATGAAAGATCTGCTTGACCGAGCCGTGTTCCACGATTCGACCGGCATACATGACTGCAACGCGATCGCACATTTGAGCGATAACACCGAGATCGTGGGTGATAAACAGCGTCCCCATGTGATTCTTCGTCGTAAGCTTCTTAATCAAGCGAAGGATTTGAGCTTGCACCGTGACATCCAGGGCTGTCGTCGGCTCATCGGCAATTAGCAGTTTCGGCTCGCACGCCATGGCCATCGCAATCATGACGCGTTGGCGCATTCCACCAGATAACTCGTGGGGGTACATTCGCGCTATCTCGCTCGGGTGGGCGAGGCCCATTTTGTCCAAAAGATCGATGGATGAAAGGAGTGCCTCTCGCTTTCCTATCTTTCTATGAGATAGGAGCCCTTCGGCTATTTGATCTCCAACGCGAAGCACGGGATTGAGCGCGTTCATGGAGTCCTGAAAGACCATGGAAATCTCGTTGCCGTAGAGTCTTCGCAATTCGGAAGTGGGCCGTTCAAAGAGTGAACGTCCTTGAAATTCAACCCGGCCACTCACACGAGCATTTTTCTGCAGCAGACCCATAATGGCGAGGGAGGTCGCGCTCTTGCCACACCCAGACTCGCCGACAATTCCAAGCGTTTCTCCTTGATTGACGCTGAAAGAGAGCTTTTCAACCGCGCTGTAGTAGACATCGTCAATTTTGAATTCAACACGAAGATTATCGACCGACAGCAGAGCACCCATGACTCTGGTTCCCTCCTTTGATTGCTGCGAAGGTCCTTGAGACGCACCAAGCGTTAGGACGAACGGCGGTAATAGGTGCCTCGATTAAGGACGGACGTGCTTCTTACCGCAATCACGTTTACCGTGTCTCCCGTGGAGAGCAGTGCGGCATTGGCCTCATCCGTGTCGATGTGAAACTCCGGGACAAATGCGTCGCTCACCCTGCACAAAACCCTGTCAAACACAACGCTTCGGTCACCTTCTCCCTTCACCATAACCAGGTCCTTGTCATGAACGCCGAGTTTCGCTGCATCTCGTGGGTGCAGGTGCAAATGCCGGTGGGCAAGTATAACCCCTTTCTCCATCTGAAGAACTCCGGCGGGACCAATCACCTCAATGCCTGGCGTTCCATCGATATCCCCGGAATCTCGAACCACTGGCACAATGCCTAACAGAAACGAGTCCGTTCTTGAGATTTCCACCTGCGAATAGGAACGATAGGGTCCCAGTACTCTTACCGTGTAGATGGTTCCTTTAGGCCCTCGGATATCCACGGTTTCATGGCAAGCAAATTGCCCGGGTTGTTTTAACGGGCGAAGGCTTGTTAGCGGGTGTCCCTCCCCGAAAAGCACGGCGGCGACCCTCAAAGTGAGGTGAATATGACGGTTGGATACTCCAACGGGAATTTGCATCGCGTACCACTCCCCATGTAGGTTCCGTGCACGTTTCACAATCTCAGTCTAGGGGCCCAGCGCGAAGAGGTAATTGTCTGGTATCAAGTTGTACCCTTTCTTTCGCACCAGCTTACTGGGACCGAAACGATTGGACTTGCAAGCCCGCTTTGTTCCCCTTCTATGGGACGAGAAGGTCGATAGAACTGGTGAAAGGGTACCGCGTTCTCACGAGGACCAACATGAATGGACACGGCGGCTAAGTGAGGAATCCTGTGTCTTAGTTCGTTGGCGGCCGACGTCGTAATTTCATGGCCCCTAGAGATGGAGAGGTTCCCTCCGAGAATGACGAACAGCTCGGCATAGATCTCGTGCCCGACCCACCTTGCCCGAACATCGGTAACTTGACACATCCCGCATACCGACGAGGCGCAGTTGCGGATGGAGTCGCGAATCTCAGGTTCCATGCCGTCCAACAATCGCGTAAGGACTGATTTCGCTGCGTCCTTTACCACAAACAGAATCATGATGGTAATGGCGAGTCCCACTAGCGAATCCACTACGGGATAACCGAGCCACGTTCCAACCACCCCAATCAACACCATGAGGGAAGACCAGCCGTCGATTTGCGCATGACGACCGTCAGCAATGAGTGCAGCGCTTCCTACCTTTTTCCCCATCCGGATGCGGAAAATGGCTGCCACCTCATTGCCAACGAACCCCATCACCGCCCCAATGGCAACTGCCGACAAATGACCAGGGTCTACCGGACGGATAATTCTCGTAATGGATTCATACCCCGCAAGAACGGCACTCGCGAAGATGATCAAGACGATAATCAATCCTGCCAGATCCTCCGTGCGCCCAAAGCCATACGCGAAGCGCTTTGTAACACCGCGCCGGCTCAGCTGAAAGGCAATCCATACCGGAACGGAGGTTGTGGCATCCGCGAAGTTATGAATTGTGTCCGCGAGGAGCCCATTGCTTCCGGACAAGGCTACCACGACCGCTTGAAATCCGGCGGTGACGAGTAGAAGAACCATTGACACCATGAGGATCTTTGTCGCTTCACGGTTCTGTGCAAAGTCCTCCCCCCACGGATGGTGGGGCTGAGCGTGTTGATGCGCGGTAGCGAAGTGGTGGTGGGTCACAGAATTCCCTCCCTGTTTGCATAACGGATTCGCAGGGAGTGTACCATCGCCAATCGCACGCTACATTGATGGAAATCAGTTCCGAACTCACCCGATTTCGTGACGCGAGTCAATGCAGAGTGCTCCCTTGACTGCTAGTGTATATGCCGGTTCTCAACGTGTCGGTCTTAGGCACACCTCAGGCCATCATATAAAACAGTTGCAACGGGGATGTTGAGTGTTGAAACCGCATGACAACACGACCCAACAGCATCGTGCAAGGAACGTCTGCACGCTTCCATCACGACTCTGCGCGAGTTTGCTGCGCTACCTCAATCCGGCGCAGATCCGGTTAGAGGAACCAATGAGCAAATACACCTATCTGAGAATCGGTGGACCCGCAGACGTTGTGGTGTTTCCTCGAGCGATTCATGAAGTGCAAAATGTGGTGCGAACGGCATATGAATTTGGAGTGCCCTACACCGTTTTGGGCAACGGCTCGAACATTCTTGTAAGGGATCGAGGAGTGCGTGGCATCGTCATCATGACAAGGGATCTACAAAGAATGAGGCCGTGTGGCAACATGGTGATTGCGCAGGCCGGAGTTCCCGTTGTGGCCCTTGTTAGACTTGCTGAAACTCAGAGTCTCGGTGGCCTGGAGTTCGCATGTGGAATCCCTGGTACGGTCGGTGGAGCCGTTCGAATGAACGCAGGTGCATTCGGAGGACAAATGTCGGACGTGCTTAGCCACGTGATAATCTGCACCAGACGGGGTAGACTGCAAAAGTTGAGTAACTCCGAGTTGGGCTTTAAATACCGAGACAGCGCGATGAAAGATAACGATGGCATTGTCGTCGAAGCGACATACAAACTATCTCCCTCCAATAAAGATGCGTTGACCGCGAAAATTCATGAGTATACAAGGCACAGGAAAGCCACACAACCGTTAGACTACCCATCATGCGGTAGTGTATTCAAGCGCCCCCCCGGAGACTTTGCGGGCCGTTTGATTTCGGCATGTGGACTTCGAGGAAAACGTATCGGAGGGGCTCAGGTATCCACGAAACACGCAGGATTCATCATCAACGTTGGCGCCGCCACAGCGTCGGACTACCTTCGCTTGATTCAGCTTGTCCAAGCGGAGGTCCAAAGGCAGTGCGGAGTTGAGTTGGAGCCGGAGATCCAGATTGTTGGAGAAGATGACTAGTGCGACATGCCTCAGATCAATTGGAATTTCCAACATCAGTGATAGCATCGAGTCGCCTCAATCGAATAGTCGTTCCTCCCTATGAGCAAATGACAGTAAAGGAGGTTGATTGAAAGTGGACAGAGCATATCAAGAGACTTTGAAATATCCCCAGAAAGATTTTGATTTGATTAAAGAAGGGGCAATTAGTCTCGGTGTAACGACCGTGCTTGTCATAGGAGCTGCGCTCATCTTTAAAGCACCGTATCGGCCAGCCATTACCAACCAGCAAATTGCACGGACTCAACCGATTACAATCATGCAAACTGCACTCGGCGATCTCGATGGACAGGGCGCCATCGCAAGTTACGGTCCTCCGTATAACCATGGAACCGGGGGCACCCAGTCCATTTGGGGATTCCATCCCGAAACCTGGTGGGGAACACCTTACCAAGTCAACACGGCCAAAAATGATGTAATTGCTCCTCTGAGTATGCTTGCGACAGCGGCAAACGATTCTAAATTAGCGGACGATCTGAAGCGGTACGGGAATGCGTCTGAATCACAAAAACGACTATGGGACCAGAACTTTGGGCTCGCCTTGAACAAGGCCACAGTGAAAGGCGGTAAAGTTCGTGTCCCGTCAGGAGACTATGGTCCTGTCGAACCGATGATGAACGCTGAACTGTCGATGGCATCGTCGGGTCTCTTTTCAGGAGCGTTGGATCGCGAAACAAACCAGGGAGTGTATCGCTGGAATGTCCAGAATGATCTGCTTTTCTTACAGGGAACCGCCCTGCATCAAATCGCCGGTACACTGGATATGAAAGGTGAGCAGTGGGGAATTAATCACGACGAGGCAGCCTATCCCGGACCTTGGTGGCTTACACCATACACATTTCTCTATCAAGTCCCCCCATGGTCTACATCGCCCGCAGGCGACGAGATGGCCGCGTACACGGTGGGAATCTTATTCATGCTTCTTTTGTTCCTCCCGTGGATCCCCGGCCTAAACAAACTACCGAAGCTTCTTCCTCTATACAAAGTGATTTGGCGCGACTGGTACCGTATAGATAAACATCAATCCGGTGGGAATCCGCAGCTACGGAAGATGTAAGTGAGTTCAAGTTTGATACCTTGAATAACCAGGGATGCTCACAAGCATATTTCGTTTTCGGATGTGCTTCGGGTAATTCGTAGAAACTAGGAAGCGTACGGCGGTGTCGGGGTATTTCATCGACACCGCCGTACGCCATATTCGCTACCTGAATGCGATTCAATCGCTTATCCCAACGACGGACGCAACAGCTAGCCAGTATGTCTTCACGTAATTGTGAACCCTCAAAGAGTTGGAAGCTTCATAGTCTCTCCCCAGCCCGTCGCGCGCGATTCTGGATTGTTCCATAAGGTGACACTTCCCCTTGTCGTACTGACCACTCCCCGCACAACGGGCATCATGGGAACCCCTGCGCGAGCATAGTCTTCTTTTTTGTACAAGGCCAATCCCCAGAAATGCGATGGAGTCCAAAAGAAAATCACCGCGAACATCCATATCGGGGTCATCGTCAGGGGACCAGCGACAATGGACCAGCCGACGAGAGGTCCAAAGGCTCCCGCTCCCCCTCCGACAACGATATTCTGGGGAGTTCTCCGCTTAAGCAGCATCGTGTACACAACGGCATAGTACACATACCCAGCCGCAGACAATAGAGCGGCGGTTTTGAAACCAGTAACCAAAAACAAAACTATGGAACCAACCCCAAGGCCCAACCCAAACCATAAGGCATGGGATGGTTTCACTATGCCTTTTGGCAACGGTCGGTTCATCGTTCTGCCCATGATCCCATCGATATCCCTGTCGTACCACACATTGATGACTGCTGCGCCGCCAGCACTAAGGGCTAGACCGATAATTCCAACGGGGGTTTCGCGCGGTGTAGGGATCCGATTGCCCGCGACAACCATCGCACAATATTCGGTGAAGAGAATCAACGATACGATTCTGGGCTTTGTCAGAATGAGATAGGCCCTGAAGATTCCTGCAATCCCCCCAACAACCTCCCCGTCCTTAATTTTGGGTTGGTGAGCAGAAGCTGCGTTGACGAAGCCCATTTTTGTCACCCCTTTTGGGGCCGCATGACGCGGCCCACGAGAATCGATTGGCTACGATACTTGAGAACTGAATGCTGGGAATCCCATAATCCATACGGACAGGATGGCAATGGCGAACGTGAAGAGAAGTCCCAATGCGAGAAAGACCGAATGATATGGGGGGCCATCCCCTTCCGTCACGTGCATGAAGAAGAACAACTGCACGATGATTTGCAGTCCGGCAAAAAGAGTAAGCACGACGATGAGCGGCTTCGGATGCATAGAGTGAGTCAGTGCCAAGGTGAACGAAATCGCCGTCAGGGCGAGAGAGGCCAAGTATCCAATAATGTATTTCACTGGCCATACTCTCTTTGTCGAATGACCCGTGGAACCCCTTGTTGAATCAGTTTCAGCACTCATGTCACATCACCACCCCTGATAGATACACAATGGTAAAGATGAACACCCATACGACATCGAGAAAATGCCAGTACAAATTTACGATAAACACCCGGCGCGCCGTGATAGGCGTTTGACCGTGCCTTGCAACCTGGACCAGGGTTAAAAACATCCAGACGAGTCCGACGCTTACGTGACTTCCGTGCGTACCAACGAGGACAAAGAATGCCGACAAAAACGCACTCCTTTGCATGGTGGCTCCCATAGCCACGTCCGCGGCAAATTCCTTCACTTCGAGGCCAATAAATCCGAGTCCGAGGAGAATGGTGATGGCTATCCAAAATATCACTTGTCGTTTCCCGCCGTGTCGCATGGCGAACGTGGCAAGTCCACCGGTGAAGCTGCTCGTCAAAAGTAATATCGTTTCGTACGCAAACCCCCGGACGTCGAATATGGTTTGCGGAGTGGGCCCGCCATCTGTGTGGGTTCGAACCACTAGATACGTGGCAAACAGGCAACCGAACAACAGCATGTCCGTGGCGAGAAACATCCAGAAACCGGTGATCCTTACGGACTGGTCCGGATCCTGGTATTCGAGAGGTTATAGTGAGGCGCAGGAGACGGTAGTGACCACTCAAGGGTTCGACCGTCCCAAGGATCTCCGGTCAAGTCTCTTTCCCCGTACTTGATGCTGTAGACTACTTGAATGACGATGAAGAGGAAGCCGAGTGCCATAATGTACGCGCCAATAGTAGAGATGAAGTTGAGAGTCCCCCATCCCATGCCGGCCGGGTACGTGTACATGCGCCGCTGCATCCCCATGAGTCCGAGTGGGTATTGCGGCATGAAACACACGTAAAATCCGATGTTAAATAACCAAAACGCTATGCGGCCCAACCGTTCGTCCAACATGAACCCAAACATCTTTGGCCACCAATAGTACATCCCGGCGATGAGACCGAATACCGTGCCACCGATGAGGACCTGGTGGAAGTGAGCAATCAAAAAGTAACTGTTGTGATACTGGTAATCCGCCGGAGCCGCTGCCAACATGACTCCGGTCGCTCCGCCTATAGTGAAACAAGGGACGAAGGCGATGGTCCAGAGCATTGGCAGAGTCAAACGGATGCGGCCATGCCACATGGTGAACAGCCAGTTGAACACCTTGACTCCCGTAGGAATGGCGACCATCATCGACGCAATCGCGAAGAACGAGTTCACGCCTGCTCCCGATCCCATGGTGAAGAAGTGGTGCGCCCACACAAAGTAGCTGATGACGCTAATGAGCATCAGCGATGCCACCATGGAGGTGTATCCGAAGATTCTCTTCCTGGCAAAAGTCGCGACGACTTCGGAATAAATCCCGAACGCAGGCAACACCACGATGTACACCTCTGGATGACCCCAGATCCAGAAGAGGTTCACAAACATCATCGGATCGCCGCCATGAAGAATCGTGAAGAAATGCGTGCCGAACACTCGGTCAAACATGAGGAGCAATAATGCAATGGCAAGTGCGGGGAAGGCAAAGATGATAACGACACTGGCGGCGACGACCGACCACGTGAATAAGGGCATGCGCATCAACTTCATCCCAGGGGCACGCATCTTGAAGATGGTGGCAAGGAAATTGATTCCCGTAGCAATGCTCCCTATGCCTGTGATTTGCAGGGACAAAAGGTAGAAGTTCTCACCGGGACCGGGATCGAACCCCAATTCAGAAAGCGGTGGATAACTCACCCAGCCCGCATCGGGAGAGCCGCCGAACACGAAGGAAATATTGAACAATAGCGCGGCAAAGAAAAATAGCCAAAATGAAATCGCGTTCAGGTATGGAAACGCGACGTCCCTTGCCCCAATCTGAAGGGGCACCACGATGTTGAACATCGCAAAGATGAACGGCATCGCCATGAACAGAATCATGATGGTACCATGAGTCGTGAAAATTTGGTCGTAGTGCTCGGCCGTCAAAAAGTGGTTTCCAGGAACCGCCAACTGGGTGCGGAGCAATTCCGCATCGGCCCCTCCGCGAAACATCATCCCGGATTTCGACGGTTTTGTCCTCTTTCAATCGACCTAGTCAATTGAAAAGGCGCTCCACTTATGGCTAAATTGGGTTTGTCGAGAACACAATCCAAGCCAGAGAGGAGCACCTTTTGGGTGAATCATACACCAAAACACCGCCATCGGAAAAGCTGTACATTACATACCCGCTTCGATCTCCCCTCTGCCACCGCCTTTGGCGGGGCGG
>JAJZAV010000277.1 GCA_021799255.1 Bacillota bacterium | reverse complement strand
ACTGCGAAGTCGAGGTTTTGAACGTCTATGGCTCCATGAACGGATGTCGAATCTCCTGTGATTCCTTGGATTACGGCATATTCCTGCTGTGGTGGAGCCGAGTTAACCTGCGCCTGTGCGACGCCAACCCCTAGCACGAGCAGCGTTGATAAACCAAGCGTGGTGCTTCCCACGAGTGTTCTTGTCCACGTTTTGCGCCTCAAGGTGAGCCCTCCCATATGTGTGGGTTGTGATTACAGCCGTTGCATTTTCTTTGCCTTCCTCTTGCGCACCAAAGCGAAGAGTCCGAAGCCAGCGAGAGCGATGAGCGGAAGGAATGTAGCCCGAGTGACTTCGGGCAGGTCACCTGCCAAGGGCCCGAGTAGTCCACCGTAGGTGATGTTCTCCGCGGTGGGTGTGATTTCGATTTTCTCGCCGACATCGGTCATTTCGTCGGAACTGAGAACCCCCGAGAAATGCAAGTCAAAATAGACGACGGGTTTGCTGCCGAGAATCGTTCGGGCGTAGTAGACGTCTCCCGTAACGGATTGTCCGGTCGAGAGGTGAGTTAAGAGTTGTGTTGTCGACGAATCATAGTTCTTAACGAACGAGATGGGACCATACGACGGTTTTCCATAGGTTAGAGTTTGGTAACTGACATGGCTGACATCGATGGCGCCTTTCACCACTGGGGAATTGCCTTTAACGCCGGGAATAACCAAGTAAGAATACTCGGGGGGTTGACTCGTCACCATCGCTTGGACGGGTTTAGAAGATAGAACATAAAGAGCATTAAGCCCGATAGCGGCGCCGACAACTAGGATTCCCGCCATAATTCGCTTCTGCAACGTGACTTCACCCTATCTCGCACTCCGATTGCTGTCATCGTCGCCCAAAGTTCATTTCGAGTCAACAACATTAAAGTGAATTTAATCATGTTAAATCAAATGTTAACCGTACCCCGCTTCGTGGCACACGCACGATTCGGCATTCTCTGGCGGCTCTGCAAATCCGCTCCTCAAACCTGGATGTTTATCATGGCCATGAAAGCGTGCGGTTGCTGGCGAGGGAACAACTGCCACGGTTGGGATTCCCCTGGTGCGCATACGCTGTACCATCTTTGACAAGCGGGGGAGTGGGGAGAGTGGCTCGATTTGAAAGGCTGCGCTGGGTGCCCATGTTAATTCGGGCATACTACGATGCACAGGCCCAGGTGGCGTCTACTCGACTAGCGGCGCAACCGAAATTGATCTCTGCAAATGTCTCAGTAACGTCCCAACCAATGCCGCGCAGCGCTCGACCGACTGGAAATAGGGCTCGCGGAAAAATGAGGGCAATGTCGGCTTCTCGGAATCAGGGAAACCAAGGACCTCAGGGGAACCAAAGTGAGCCGGCGATACGACTTCTGCGAGAACTGACTTCTCAAACTCCACCCACCTCCGCGCGCCACCCGATGCAAACACCGATGATGTAAAACAATCTGACTTCTTTGGGAGGGCACTTCATTGTGGTTTCTAACGCTTTTCAAATGGGGCTCCACCATCATGGGCATAGTCCAGGACCCAACCGTGCAGTCCATACTTAAGGGAGCCGCTGGTGGTATCCGGAAGTTAAAATCGAAATCGAGTAACCCAATAGCGATGGGACACCCGTCGTCTTCTCGAGCGCACGCGGGGATTCCAAACGGTCCGTTTATGGGTCAGCCCCTTCGGCGGCCCGGTCCGGGCCATTTCGGCTACGTGGCAGGGCCTCCAAATCCCCAAGCTCGGGCCCATCCGATGAATCGGCAATTGCCGAACGGGACGAGGCGGGCTCAACCACCGATGCATTTCTGAACCGGAAATTGAATTTCGAGGAAGGGAAGTATTTCAATTTGACTACGCGCAGGTTGCCAGCACGTTTTCTACGCCGAAGGGGACGAGGGAAGGCCATCGGTAGCCTAGGGGAGGGCCATGGGTTTGCCCTCCCCTAGCCTTTGACGGGACAAGCCCAATCACGGCCGACTCTACCCCCATCCTTGTAAGGGGTTATATGGAAATGACAGGGTGTGTCTGTCCTCCGTTTTTGGGCGGAGGTGACCCATACGAAAACGAGTGGGAGGTTGCTATAATGCGTTCAGGCATAGATGGGGAGGTAGCCCTTTGATCCAGGATGAGAATGTCATCGTGTATCTCTTATCGCAAGTTCCGAACCTTAAGGTTCATGGCAGGACCGCGGGTTCTCTTGCTCCGTTAACGTTGTTTTGGACGGGCAGCGCCATTGAGTTCAACGTAAAGGCTTCGGAGTTGTGGATTGAAGTAGAGTCAGGCTACCAGACCTCTGAGCCGTGGGTGACCATCCTGATAAACTCCGTTCCGGTCAGCCGACAGATGCTCGCGACTGGGCGGTACTGGATCTGTGCGTTTAGGGGCATGAACGCCGACGTCGTGAAAAACGTTCTCGTCGTGAAGGATACACAGGCCATGAGTGGCGATCCCGATTGTGTTATGCAGATACATGCGGTGAAGTCGGACGGTGAGTTTCTTCCTATCAAGGAGCGACCCTACAAGATTGAGTTCATCGGAGACAGCATCACCTCTGGGGAGGGAGCTATCGGAGGGAAAGCCGAGGAAGATTGGGTTCCCATGTGGTTCAGCGCGGTGAACAACTACTCTGCAATTACCGCGGATGCCCTCAACGCGGATTATCGCATTCTTTCGCAAAGTGGTTGGGGAGTGCTTTCCAGTTGGGACAATAATCCGCACGCCAATATCCCCGACAGTTATGAGAAAGTCTGCGGTTTGCTTACTGGAGAGAAGAATAAGGCGCTCGGAGCATTGGAGGAGAACGACTTCGATGCTTGGCAGCCAGACGTTATTGTCGTTAACCTTGGAACCAACGATGCGGCAGCGTTCTACTCTCCAGCATGGAAGGACGAAGTGACCGGAGAGGTGTTCAAACAGCGGCAAAACGAGGACGGATTGTATAATGAAGAGGATTTGGCTGCCTTCGAGTCCGCCGCTACCAAATTCCTCGCCAAGCTCCGAAAGTACAACGCAAATGCCCACATCGTTTGGGCTTATGGGATGCTTGGGATACCCATGATGCCCGCTATCTACCGAGCTGTCGACGGATACGTCAAGATGTCGGGCGACAAGTTGGTCTCAGTCTTCCAACTTCCTAACACCACGGCCGAGACTGTAGGGGCGAGGAGGCATCCAGGAGCGCCGGCACACGGTAGAGCGGCTAACGAACTCACGGCATTCATCAAGCAATTGCTGGCCCGATAGCTCGTTGGTTCGGGCGCCGGGAGAATCAGGGTGAAGGCCCAATTTTCACGTTGGGTCTTGACAACGAGCGCAAGATACTTTAACGTCGAGCACACACAGTTGATAGAAAATATCGAATGGTGACGATTGGGATTAGTAAAGGTTTGGCTGGATGACAGAGAGCCGATGGTCGGTGCAAATCGGTAGAAGGCGGACCTCGAACTCACCCATGAACTGCAGCCCGACATGTAGGGTGTGCCGGTATCCTCCGTTATTGGGATAGATGGTTTTTTGCCATCGACAGAGCGGATTCCCCGCGTGGGAATCAAGTAGAGTGGTACCGCGAGCGACGCCTCGTCTCTAGCCAAGGAGACGGGGCTTTTTGACGTTTGACAACGACAGGTTTGACATTCTGGATAGAAGGGGTGGAATGTTTCATGAGGAATCACACGAAGTATTCCAGAGGATATTTCATGCCACCGGAAAGCAGCCTCGACTGGACGAAAAAGGAGTATATCACCGAAGCGCCCATCTGGTGCAGCGTCGACCTTCGGGACGGGAATCAGGCTCTCATCGTTCCCATGAATCTGGAGGAAAAACTGGAGTACTTCGATTTACTTGTAAGGGTTGGCTTCAAGGAGATAGAGGTCGGTTTCCCAGCCGCATCCGAGACCGAATTCACCTTCTTGCGCGCTCTGATTGAGCAGGATTTGATTCCCGACGACGTGACCATTCAAGTGCTCACGCAAGCGAGGGAGCACATCATCCGCAAGACCTTCGAGTCGCTCGAAGGCGCGAAGAGAGCCATCGTCCATTTGTACAATTCGACCTCGGTCGCTCAGCGGGAGCAAGTGTTCAGAAAACCCAAGGACGAGATCATCGATATCGCCGTGTCCGGGGCAAAGCTATTCTTGGAATGCGCACAGAAAACCCAAGGGAATTTTCAGTTCCAATACTCCCCCGAGAGCTTCACGGGAACCGAAATTGACTTCGCCCTCGACATTTGTAACGCGGTTCTCGACGTCTGGCAGCCGACGGTTGAAAACAAGGTAATCATCAATCTCCCTGCCACCGTGTCCATGTCGATGCCGCACGTGTACGCGAGCCAACTCGAATACATGAGCAAGCACCTCAGTTACCGGGACAACGTCATCCTATCCCTTCATCCACATAACGACAGGGGTACGGGTGTCGCGGATGCGGAGTTGGGGATGCTGGCGGGCGCAGAACGCGTCGAGGGAACCCTGTTTGGAAACGGCGAGAGAACGGGAAACGTCGACATCGTCACGCTGGCCCTGAACCTCTTTTCGCACGGGGTGGACCCCAAGCTGAACTTGGAAAATCTGCCCGAGATCCAAGCCGTCTACGAGCGGCTGACCAAGATGGAAGTGGGGAAGAGGCATCCGTACGCGGGGGAACTGGTCTTCACCGCGTTCTCCGGGTCCCACCAGGACGCGATTGCAAAGGGAATGAAGTGGAGAGAGGAAGAGGACAGGGAGCACTGGAGTGTGCCATACCTCCTGATTGATCCGAAAGACATCGGACGGGAGTACGAAGGCGACATCATCCGGATCAATAGCCAATCGGGCAAAGGCGGGATTGGCTACGTACTCGCACAGAAGTATGGCCTGGATCTTCCAGCCCTAATGCGTGAGAGCGTGGGATACACCGTGAAGGGCGTCTCAGATAGGCTGCAAAAAGAGCTGCTGCCTGAGGCACTTCG
>JAJZAV010000276.1 GCA_021799255.1 Bacillota bacterium | reverse complement strand
CGCGAGACGCTTGCGCGTTCTTGAAGCGCCTCGTCCCATCCGCTTCCCATCCGCTTCCCATCCGCTTCCCATCCGCTTCCCATCCGCTTCCCATCCGCTTCCCATCCGCTTCCCATCCGCTTCCCATCCGCTTCCCATCCGCTTCCCATCCACCGTCCACCGTCCACCGTCCACCGTCCACCGTCCACCGTCCACCGTCCACCGTCCACCGTCCACCGTCCACCGTCCACCGTCCACCGTCACCGTGCCTGTCTGCGTGGTCCACAGGATTCCCGGATGCGTAGCTCATGTCTCATCTTCACCGGATACTCGATGGACTTACCCGCGTACAGGTCCAGCATCATCTGCATCGCCAACTGCCCAATCTCGGCGGCAGGCTGATAAACGGTGGTCAGCGCAGGCTGAACGAAGGAAGAGAATTCGATGTCATCGAATCCGATGACGCTGATGTCGCCCGGAATATCGAGTCCCCTGTCGTGAATCGCCTTCATGACTCCAATGGCGATGACGTCGCTGCCACATAGGACCGCGGAGAAGTCTTCGGCCCCTTCCAGCGCTCTCGTCATCACCTCGTAGGCCGACGTGGAAGCACAGGCACACTCAACAACCAATTTTTGGTCGAAATCAATCCCTGCTTGCTCCAGCGAAATACGGTATCCTCGCAACCTGTCGCGGCAGGAAATGTTGTCCGGCTCCCCGTTCAGGAACAAGATCTTCTCATGCCCCAGCGAGATCAAGTACCGCATGGCATCGATGACCGCCGCGATGTTGTCAATCGAGACTGAGGGGATATCGAGGTGATCCACGTACTCGCAGGCGAGTACTGTAGGGCATCTCTCGGAGATTCGCTCAAACTCCTTCAATTTCGCCTCAGCTGTCAGGAAAATCATCCCGTCGATCCGCCGCGAAGAGATGAATCTCTCCATATCGTCCGCGCTGGTGCCGTCATGTAGGTACTCGTGCAAGATGACGCTGTAGCCGTGGGCGCGAGCTTTCGACTCGATGCTACGGACAACCTCAGCGATGAACGGATTCGTGATCTCCGGAACGATGACCATCGTCACGTTCGTCTTGTTGAGACGCAGGTTTTGGCCTATGGCATTCGGATAGTAGCCCAGCTCCGAAATCACGCGGAGTACTCGATTCCTCGTCTCGTCTTTCACGAAACCCGTGTTATTGATTACCCGAGAAATCGTGGCCGTGGAAACACCCGCAGCCTTTGCCACATCCGTGATGGTTGCCATATCACTCTACGTCCTCCCGATGTTTTTCTAAGATAAGCAACGATGCGAGATGCGTGATGGGACCGCACTCTAGTGTTACCCGAACCGCACTGCAACGGCACTCCAACCGCACTCGACCCAAACTGCGATTCTATCCGCTGTACAGCGTACACGCTCTCTCCAAGGAAGCGCCGGATGCGTTCGTCGTCCTCGAGTACAATTCACAATTCCACTTTACGATCCGGTGTACTTCACGGCCATCCACGGGATCTGTTCCTTCGGTGAATTCCACTAAAACTGCACAAATATACACTCGACGCTTATCAGCACGGCCTCCGACACGCGAATCCGAGAAGGATCATTCCCGAGAGGCACCTTTCGTGGCACGTGCAACCCATCATCAAATTGTAATCGTTTACGCGACAAGCGACAACGCTGGATGGAAAAAGAGAAGCCAGTCCTGCCAAGGATTCTCACCTTGACAGGGCTAGCTTATCATTGTGCAAGATCGCGTTCAACCTTGCTGCCATCCTCAGGCATCCTGATTGGTAAAACGTCAGGGAATCAGTGTGCATCCCGCTCTAAAGTACCGAAGCACCTCGATCACTTTGACGGTAATCGATTACGTGACAACTCCCCTGCGGAGATAACTCACACCGTCTGCAGGAAGTTGATAAATGTCGACACATCGAGGGAACCGAACCCCGTACAAGCGTCCCATCCGGGAACCGCGTCGAATCCGGTGACTCCGTTGAACGAATTGTTACCCGACGTGATATCGCGATACGGGATGTTGCCAGCCTGGCTGTATAGCGTGTTTACGAGTCCCGACAAGGGGGCAAGGCCCGCCGAAGCGCGCTGCTGATTGGCGAGAGCGACGACGGCTGCAAACACAGGGCAGGCCACGGACGTACCCCCAACTACCATCGGTTGACCCTGGAATACAATCTGGTATCCGGTGGCCGGATCCGCGTTGAACGCCACGTCCGGCACCCCCCGTCCCACACCGGAGCCGAAGCCGCTTTGGTAGCTCGGCTGTGGGAAGATTTCGCTAAAGCCTCCGCCCGTTGCTCCACCGTTCTGCGGACCCAAGTAGGTCCAAGCACTCTCGGTGCCGTCCGGTGACAGCGAAGTTCCCCCAACAGCAACTGCCATCGGAACCGTCGCCGGAGCGTCGGCATGGCGAACCTTGGGACCGTTTAGATCGTGCATGCCGTACGCACCTTGATCGCCGGAAGCCACGCACACAGTAATACCCTTTGCGTCAAGCTTCGCAATCAGGTCCGCCCAGGCGCTGATGTCGGTTTCGGGAAACGTCGCTTCGGCATCGCCGTAGGAAATGGAAAGAACGGAAGGGTGATGATTCGGATCGTCCAGAACATACTGCAGGGCACGCGTCACGGATGCTGCGAACGTTTCGTAGGTGTTCCCCGCGTTCGCCTCGTAGATCACGATGTCGGCTCCCGGTGCCAAGGCCCCGGCCCACTGCAGGTCCAGCGAAGCCTCTGCATCGTTCGGGCTCACGCCGCCGTCATTGCGCGTACCATCCACCGACACAAAGGTCACAGAAGGCCCATTGATTCCGTTCATGCTCCAGAACTGCTGCGCATCCTGAACGCTATAGCCGTTTGAGAATTCCAAAATCCCAATGGTCTGCCCGGAGCCATCCAATCCTGCTGGGAAATTATAAAGATTTAGGATGTCGGAGGGTAGATAGCCTTGACCGTTGTTCGGTACCTGGTCCCCTGAACCTGGCAAAAGTCTGCGTCGAATCACATTCATCACGCTCCTTCCAATTTTGTGCTTGGGAAAATGTTCCCACGTCAATTATACGATCGCGCTTCTCCCTATGTGGCGGTTCCTTCGTGATGCTCGTCCTGGGTAGGTGCGTAACTTGACCCCATTTTGGGTGCGATGTCTCGCCTTTGTTGTCCATTCAGGCGAACCTCAACGCTGACTAGGGTCGTCTCCTCCCTTGCGCCACTTGCGAAGATGCCGCCAACCCCCGCGATTCGGTGAGTGTGGTACACCCTGATTTTCCTACGCAAAATGTAGCCTTTTTGGAGCAAGAGTACTATTCTTCTCTTTGACAGATGTTTGGAGGAGAGATTAGTAGTGGAGAATACGGGACATCTCGTGACGATTGATGACCTAGGTCAACTGGAGATCCCAGAGTCGGTCCTGAAGTTCTGGCATTTAAAAACCGAGGGCGAACTGGAACTGAGCATATACGCCGAAGGGCAGAATCTCGTCATGGAGGTTGTGGTCCCGCGATGTGTCCTGTGCAGGCGCGAAACCACGGACAAATTTAAGGGTGAATACGTTTGCCGGAATTGCCGGAGATCCGCCCGCCGAGTGGACGTGCGTCGGCTCGACGGATGGGTGATTGGAAGGCCACGCAGGTGACGTGGTATCAACCAGCACTCCCGACATGCTGCCACACCAACAGGGACTTGCTCCAACCAACGCCGACACCGGGTGAGCGTCCCGTCGAGTACGGGATTAGCGTTCAACCAACTTTTCAGCTTGTAGTTTCCCAAAGAAGGGGAGGTCATCCCGTATGATGGGGGCAGGGCTGGTACTCGTGGAGGTGTGTGACAGCAATCGACTGAACACCGAAGCGACCGACCTTCTCGAGACTCGGTTCCCTGAGGTTGCTGTTTTGCACTCCGACTGCTTGAGTCATTGTACCCTGTGCAGGGTACGCGCGTACGCGTTCGTCAACGGACGCAGGGTTTACGCCAAAAACGTTACCGAATGCTTAGAATCAATTGAGCAAGAGATAAGGATGGAATTAAAGAAATACGGGTTGTCCTCAGACTAAGTACACACGGTTCGCAGTCACGTGGTTGCCAGTCACGTGGTTGCCAGTCACGTGGTTCGCCAGTCACGCGGTTCGCCAGTCACGCGGTTCGTCAGTCACGCGGTTCGCCAGTCACGCGATTCGCTAGTCCCTCGAGCACCCCCCAGGGGCCGCGATATCCCAGCCTGCTTCAATTCCATCCACTCCCACGGGCATAGACGAAAAGGGGCCACCAGCAAGGTAGACCCCCGTTATCCGTTTCCAGACTAGCGCAGGGATTTTACCACCCGGGTAATAATGTCCACGGCCCGATGCACGTCGTCGTTTCCTACATCCTTGTGCGTCACAAAACGTACCAGGTTCCATCCGAACGTGGAGGCCAGGACCCCCTCTTTTCGCAGTGAGTCCACGAAGATCTCTGAAACCGTCCGTTGGCTTGCCGCACCAGAACCGTATCCGGCGCGCTCATTGCGCTGGTCACCCGCCGACTGTCGTGATTCCCGCTCCGGCGCGGCTCCTGAGACGTCCGCAATGACGATGTTTGTCTGCACCGTAGCTATGTTCACCGTCACTCCCGGCATGTCCCCGAGGCGGGTGGCGAGGAAGAGAGCATGAGCGTGATCGTCCGCCAGTCGTTCCACCATGGTCCGCAGAGCGACGATGCCGGGTGCCGCCAGAACGCCGGCCTGGCGAAGGCCACCCCCAACGCGCTTGCGCCACTGACGGGCGCCCTCGATAAACTCTGCCGATGCGCAGACCACCGACCCAACGGGTGCGCCAAGTCCTTTGGAGAGACAGAACTGCACGCTGTCCACGTAACGCGCAATCTCCTTCGGGCTGGTCCCGCTCGCGACGGCTGCGTTGAACAGTCGCGCCCCGTCCATGTGAATGGGAATGCCAAATTCCTTGGCCACGACCGATAACTCGCAAAG
>JAJZAV010000275.1 GCA_021799255.1 Bacillota bacterium | reverse complement strand
TATAATGCAATGTATCGCCTTGCGGGTGTAGTTCAATGGTAGAACTCCAGCCTTCCAAGCTGGTCGCGTGGGTTCGATTCCCATCACCCGCTCCATAAGAGTAAAGCGGAGCCGTCTTAGACTGATATGAGTTTAAGGCGGTTTTACATATGTAGTCATGGTACTACGGATCCTCGGCAACCTGAGGTCGGCCACGCAGTAATGGGGAGCGTTGGTTAGGTTGGTGATTCAAGCTCCTTGGTTCTGTTTAAGACAAGACAGCCGCTGACCCGTCCACTGTTTAATTCAGAACGCAATTAGTGATGGGCAGGGTTCGCCCCGAGATCCGGACGTGGGCTTGGATCAGAAGTCACTTATGAAGGTAACAAGGACGTGGACAAGCGGGATAAAAAGATATTCGAGTCGCTTGGTCTTCGTTTCCGCGGAAAACAATCCTGGCCCGTTCTAAGAAGTTACGAGCCCGGCTTTGTGCCTTGGTTATTAAATGCCAACGAATGTAATTTTTTGACTCAAGCGCTTGAACAAGCTGCCCTCGTCGTTCAACGGGTCAGAGATGAACCGGGACTTCTCAAGTCATGGGCTAGGACACATTGCGGTAGTCGACAGCGGAAGCCGCCAAACCTTAGATGGAGAGGCGGCTTGCCACTGTTTACAAATGCTTTCCCAACGGTCCTTTCTGCCTGCACCGTCGGCGCGCTCGTCGCTGCCCCAGGCCAGGGACCCAATCCCGCCGAAGGGTTTCTCGATTTGTGCTACTCCAGCAGAACCACCACTTCGTGGACACCATCGCCATCGAGGGCCTCTAAGTCTCTGCGCGTCAAGACCACACTCTTGCCTTGCCGCTTGACGTCCACATCGCGCCCGTCGACGGTGACAGTGCCCATCTGGTACTCGCCGTATTCCTTATGCTTTGGATTGCGATACACGACGTGAAATTTGCGCCCGGCGAACATGGTGGAAACCGACGCACTTCCTTCGTCGTCGAACTCGGCCGACATCAGCCGGGGCGTGAACGACAGGTCCCCGTAATCACCCTTCACTCCGAATACCTCCGTGAGGAGAGTCAAGAGCAGCCAACTGGCCGATCCAGTGAGGTAGGGGTACATTCCGCGTCCACGCGCGTTGATATACTCTGGGATGCCCGGGTAGATGCGGCTGTTTTCAAAATCCATGCACAGGCTGTAGATGGACTGGAGAACCGCGCTTCCTTCCCGCGCAAATCCTCGCTGGTAGAGGGCATTGGCGTACATCACGGCCATGTGACTAAACATCGATCCGTTTTCCTTATGGCCAAACGCGAATCCGAACGCACGACCGAGGTTCAACTGTACGTCGCCGAAGTTTGTGTTGAGTCGATAGCCGATGTTTGGGTCCAACAGGTAGGCATCCACTGCGGCCGCGACTTTGGCCACCTGCTCATCCGTAGCGATGCTGCCCATAATCGGAAACACCTGTCCCGTGAGCGTCATGCGGACGCCGTCCCCTTTATCCCCCTCAACCCGCCCTCCGTCGTTGTCGTAGTAGCCGTTGAACCACTGGTGCCCGCTTTTGCTAGTGATGAATTCGTGCTTTTGCAAATGGGTCGCAATCCAGTTGCTCTTCACCGTCAAGTCCGCTATCAACGAATCGATGCCGACGATGATCTTGTGGCCAGAAACCGCGCGATCCGTCGTGCACAGGTATTCGTCTAACCGGGCGCGTTTGGCCGGGGCGGAGTCGTAGTCGACGGGAATGCCCGTCACTCTATCGAGCAGCCCCGCGAGTTCGCTCATCAATTCCACGGTGTTTACGGCCGTGCGGTCGCTAAGCACCCGGAGCATGTCCGCGAGACGGCGCATGTTGCTGCCGTAGAGAGCCGTGAAGGCCACGCTCTCCCCTCGCTCGCTCGCCATGTCCAACCCGTCGTTCCAGTCCGCGTCCTCCAACTTCATGATGTTGTGCTCCCCAACATTGAAAAACGGGACAAGGGACTGCACCAAGATGTGCTCCAGAATGGTCCCTTGGTAGACGCCTCCATCGACTGTGCAGAGCGCGGTGCCGTGCGCTTCGCACCAACGGTCGTCGATGGCCTCTGCGCGGCGGATCTGTCTATCCTTGAAGTACGCCTGTTCCCGCAGCAGGAAGCCGATGTCGCCGCTCTGATGAATGTAGAACGCCGTCGTCAAGAACGGCCATGCGCCATGGTCCATCCAGACCCTGGAGATATTATTGCGATCGGCGAGAAACTCACCGGGTTTCGATCCGATGATGGTCGCGTTGCTCCCGTCCGCGCGCACGCCCGCGAAGTATTCGTGGAGCAGATAGCCTACCTCGCTCGGATCCATGACGAGTAGCGCTAACGAGTCCTGCCATAAGTCGCGCCAGCCGCGGCCCCCTTTGCCGTAGTCGTGGTACGGCAAGAAGGAGTTTCCGTAAAATCGGCGCAGGTACGGTTGCAGCGTAACCCAGCGCATCCAACGATTCCGGTCCGGATCCCCCGTGGAAAACGAGACGGACGCAAGTTTGTTCGTCCAGTATTCTTCATTCTTAGCGAGTTGATCTGCGAACGCGGCTTGTGAGCCGTACCGCTGCATGATGTCCTCTTCGTTTGTGCGCCCGGCCTCCGAAATGACCATGCAGATGATGAACGACTTGGATGACGAAGGCGCAAGGTCGAATGGCGAGAAGTGCAGTGCGGCGATTGTTTCGTAACCGTCGAAGCGCTCTCCGGCACGATTCGTAGGTGCTAAACGTCGGACCACGGCTGTCGGCCAATCCAGCGTGCCCCCTTCTCCGATGAAATCCTCAACCAGAGGAGTGAAACCGTACGGAGACGCACCTGCGTCGTCCACGGCAAACACGGCGTACGACGTGCGGTTCACGCGATGCCCTCGTTCGTCGAAGGACAGCGTCGGCTGCACTTCTACGCCGTGAACTGTGGTATACGTCCGGTGCAAAAGTGATGTTACGTGGCGGTGGTCACGGATGTCGCCGGCGGATCGTCCATACAGGGGGATGGCCACCGTTGGCGTGAGCCGCCGCGCGACGGTCCCGGTGTTGGTCAGTTCCACGCGCATCAACTCTACCTGGTGGCTTGTAGAAGGTACGAAGTTGGTCACCACCGCCCGCAAACCGAGGCGTCGGTTCTCGCGGGTGAGGCGGTGCCATAAAAATCCCGCGTCAAGGCGGAGCGACTCATCGCCTGGATCCCGAAAACGCTTTGAGAGTTGTACCGCACTGACGCCGACTGCGGACCACGGGTTCTCCTCGCCGTCGATGGACACCCAGAAGTTGCGTGTCGCACGATTGTTGTGCAAGTCCTCCGCAGACAGCGGTGTCATAAGAAACGTATGCTGCCCTGAGGTTGCGTGCCCGTTTGCCGTCGGGGTAATGGTGGACATCATGTTCGCTTCGTTGACGAGTGGAAAGTACAAATAACTCGATCCGTCGGGTTGTTCCATGGTGAACGTCCCTTTATCATCCACAAATCTCCAACCGCGCCCTGCATTCCGCATTTTCCATCATCCTTTCGAGACGCTTTTGCTGGCGAATCAAGCTGGAAGCGCTTCACTAAATCGCTTACACGCCCCTTGAATCGATCCGAAATCGTTTACGACCTCGAGGCTATTGTACACTACTATCTCTCGATAAAAAACTGAGGATCATACAGATTCCGACAATCTATTCGAGTCTCCGGCATATGCTATAATGAGCTAAGAAGGCTTGTATTGCTGGATATAGGGGCGAATACAACGGGATGGGTGGGGTTCAAGTGGTGAACTACGCCGTTGACAACGACGCACGATTTGTCGTTCGTGACTTTCAGAAGTCAAAAACGTTTTCGAGCTTTCTCCCAGGTATAGCCGGATTGCACGGAATTCCCTTGTGGGCATTCTACGTGAATCGGGGACAGGGCATCGCGAGCTTTGGCATCCAAGACAAAGACGGTGCCATCATGGAGTTTCAGCCCGCACACAAGGCCTATCAATTGACCCCGACACAAGGGTTTCGTACCTTCCTCAAGATTCCGTCCGACGGGTTCGTATGGGAACCGTTTGGCAGTTCGGGTACTGAGAATGACACGATGATGGTTTCGGCTAACAAACTCACGGTGGAGACCGCGCATCCGGAGCTCGGTTTGGTAGTAAGAGTCAATTACTTCATTCTGCCGAACGAACCGTTTGCGGCCCTCGTTCGGCGCGTGACCATTCAGAACAAGTCAACGTGGGCTCGGGACCTGGAAATCGTAGACGGATTGGCGCAGTTGCTGCCCTTCGGCTTGGACAACATGGGCTACAAGGCGATGGGATACACCCTAAAGAGCTGGATGGACGTAGAGAACCTTGACCACGATATCCCGTTCTATCGCCTTCGCGCGAGTACGGCGGACGTTGAAGAAGTTTCGGGAATAGAGGCGGGCCATTTCCACCTCTCGTTCATCCATCAGGGCGGTTTGTGTCAGCGTGCGAAACCCATCGTGGACGCCGAACTGATCTTCAGCGACGATACCACGCTCAAGGAACCGCTGGGGTTTTTCGGCTCTTCGCTGGCGGAACTGCTGACGCAGAGCCAGGTGACCACCAACAAGGTGCCATCTGCCTTTGCGACGGCATCCCTTCGCCTAGACCAAGGGGAAACCGTCGACGTGGTCTCGATGATTGGCCATACGGGGGACATCAGCTTCATCAACCAATCAGCGGAGGCACTCACTTCCCTCGATTTCATAGTGGAGAAAGAACGCGAAGCTGAGGCCATCGCGAGAGAACTCGCTTCGCGGGTCAAGACGCACACGAGTCAGCCCATATTTGACGCGTATTGCGCACAGAGCTATCTCGACAACGCGCTGCGAGGCGGCATTCCCATGGTGCTGAAGTCGAACCCGCCGGGGAAGAAGTTCGTCTACCATGTCTATTCCCGAAAACACGGGGATCCAGAGCGAGACTACAACGCCTTCTCGATTGCGCCAACCTACTATTCCCAAGGAGATGGAAATTATCGC
>JAJZAV010000274.1 GCA_021799255.1 Bacillota bacterium | reverse complement strand
TCTGATTCTCTACGCTGTCCCGATTCCTAATGGAACCGGCGAAGAGTCGTACATAGGCTGCTTTGCCATGGGATTTGTCCTGTTCAATCTTAAACACCACGCCCGACACCGCGCTGTCCACCGCTCGGGAGGCTTCAGGCAGATACGTGGTCATGGCGTTCATGAGCTCGTCGATGCCGATTCCCCTCAGGGACGATCCGAAGGCGAGGGGGAATGCCAATCCCTCTGCGGCCTGCGAGATCAGCCGATGTTTGAGCGCATCAGGTGGAATCGCTCGCCCCTCGATGAATGCGGAAAGAAGAGACTCGTCGTTCTCCGCAAGGACCTCGTGGACGTTCGCGAGGGCTTCGTCGACCATCGCGCTTTGGTCTTCGCTATGTTCCGAAAAAATGTCAATGCAACCTGAAAAATCGGGTCCATACCCGAGGGGAACTTGAATCGGGACGATATTCGGGTGCAGCGTGGTCCTGAGATCCCTTAGGACATCCGCGAGCGACGCCCCAGTCCTATCCACTTTGTTCACGTAAATCAGAGTCGGGAGATGCATCGCGGACAAAGCCTGCCATAGCGTCTCCGTATGGGGCTGAACGCCCTCTGCGGCCGAAACGACGAGAATGGCCCCATCGAGGGCAAACAAGGCCCGCTCGACTTCTGCGGAAAAGTCTACGTGTCCGGGTGTGTCGATGAGGTTGACAACGTGATGGTTCCATGTGAAACGGGTGACCGCCGACTTTACGGAGATGCCGCGCGCCTTCTCGACGTCCAGCCAATCCGTGTGGGCCGTCCCGTCGTCCACCCTTCCCAGGCTTCGAATTCGCCCACTGCGGAAGAGGATCTGCTCGGTGGTCGTCGTCTTGCCGGCGTCTACGTGGGCTAGAATCCCGATGTTTCTCAAGCTCGTCATCGTACGTCATCCTTTGTCGTCATGGAAGCGGCCTATTTGATGTTTGCGAATGATGGCCCGATAATAGACTAGTGCGCTTTCATCATCCGGCATTTGAAAGCGCGTTGTCAACGCGCATCGAGAAACCAGAGGCGAGTCATTCTCGCAGAAGGAGGACGATAGCTTGGAAAAAAGAAGGTACGGGAAGACGGACATGGAGGTCAGTGTGCTCGGGTTTGGCGGTGCCGAAATCGGTTTTCGCGGGGCCACCGACGAACAGGTCAAAAAGCTCCTGTCAGGCGCGCTGGATCTCGGATTGAACCTCATTGACACGGCGGCCTGCTACAACACGAGCGAGGAACTGATTGGCCGCGCCGTGAGTCATCGTCGCGACGACGTTTACCTGTTTACCAAGTGTGGTCATGCCGCAGGGCTCGACGGACCAGATTGGTCTCCCGAAATGATGGCCCAAAGCATCGACAGGAGCCTTAAAAGGCTGCGCACGGATTACGTGGATGTGATTCACCTGCACGGATGCGATGAAAGCGTGCTGCGTCAAGGCGCTGTCATCGAGGTGCTGCAGAAGGCCCGTGACGCGGGGAAGACGCGCTACATCGGGTATAGCGGGGACGGGCAGGCAGCGCTGTTCGCCGTCGAATGTGGGGCTTTTGACAGCCTCGAGACCTCCGTTAGCATCGCGGACCAGGAGGCCATAGACCTCACGCTGCCGAAGGCGCAGGAACGAGGCATGGGAGTCGTGGTCAAACGGCCCATCGCGAACGCCGCGTGGCTCAACGAGACCCTACCCGACAATGATTATGCGAAGCCTTATTGGGACAGGTTGAGAGCCCTTGATTACGGATTCCTGCACGAAGGCAAGGCCGAATCGGTGGCGCACGCTCTTTGCTTCACGCTGTCCGTTCCGGGGGTACATAGCGCCATTGTCGGTACGACGAAGCCCGAGCGTTATGCTCAGAACGCATCAGCCCTTGATAAAGGCCTATTGTCAGAGGTCGAGTACGAAGAGATCCGAAATCGTTGGCGAGCCGTGAAGCAACCGGACTGGGTAGGAAAGGGTTAAGACGCAGCAAGGCTGCGGCGTCATGCGAGATTCATAAACGCCGCAGCTTCGTCTTTTAGAAAGTCCGCAAACAATTGGGTGGACTTGGTCCGAAAGTCGGTCTTTTTAAGGACGACCGAAAAATTGCGCCGAGTGGGCTCAACGCCGACTTCAATCGGAGTTAGGGTACCAAGAGCGAGTTCCTTGCGAATGACCCACTTTGACAGGACCGTTACGCCGAGCCCTGCCTCCACAGACTCCTTGATGACCTGAAGGCTGCCGAATTCCATCAGGTTGCTCGGACGGATGTTGTACTTTGAAAGAGTACTTTCGGTGACTTCCCGAGTGCCCGAACCCGGTTCGCGCACAATCCACGTTTCTTGTGACAACTGTTCCACGATGGAAGCGACGTCCGACGGGGCGACCTTGCTCAATGGGTGACCCGCACAGGCGACAATCAGCACGGTATCGTCGGCAAAGTCCACCACTTCCACATCTTCGTTGTCGTGGGTTCCCTCGATGATCCCGACGTCCAGGAGCCCGCTCGCCACATGTTCCACAACATCGCGTGTGTTTTCAATGGAGATGCTGGGACGAATGTCGGGAAACTGCTGCAGGAACTCGGAGAGCGCGTGGGGCAGCACGTATTCGCCAAACGTCAAGCTAGACCCGATGGTTAACGGTCCGCTGGGTTCGTTCATCAGATCGCCAACCATCCGAGTCATCTGTCCGTACAGGTGCAGTATTTCCTTCGCGTAGTGGTACACGACTTCGCCGGCTTTGTTCAGTCCGACGAACTTATTCGATCTCTCTAATAGTTTCACATTCAGGCGTCGCTCCAGGTTCTGAATGTTCTGGCTAACCGCGGGTTGAGTAGTGTGCAGAACTTCCGCCGCTTTGGTAAAACTGCGACAGTCGGCGACGGTCACAAACGACATCAACTGTTGATCCATAGTGATCCTCCCGAAAGCGAGATCGGCGTAATCTAGTCTCGCATGTGTCTATATTATCAGTAATGTCCGCCTCATGCCTCAGGAAGTGTGGTAATGCCTCTACGAGGGGTATGAATCGGGACGTACCGCATCTTTCCATGCGGATGGCCGGGGGAGAAACGGGGGAAGTCAAACGCTTGCGCCTACCATCTTACTGTGGGTGACAGGGTCAGGGAGTCTCTGTATAATGGGTGGCAAATGGCGGTGCGTGCGACGGAGCGTTCCAACCTTGTCTGCCTCTCCCGTCGCATAAGGACTCTGCATAAGGACTAAGCCCCCCCTGCTCTACTCATCACGAGAAACCACGGTTGCCGTCACACCTCCTGGCGTAGCTGTGGTCTTTTTGGTTGGCAGTGCGATTTTGTCGTCTGACATCGAGGGCAAAGGAGCTAACCCATATGACCCACCTCTTGTCTAGCTACGAGCGAGAAAACACGGCGAAGCAACTTGCTAATCTGAAGCTCGACGTATTGGTTATTGGCGGAGGCATCACGGGAGCGGGTATTTTACTTGATGCGACATCGCGCGGGATGACGGTCGGCCTCATTGAGATGCAAGATTTCGCGGCGGGTACGTCCAGCAGGTCCACTAAGCTTGTCCATGGGGGGCTCCGCTACCTCAAGCAGCTTGAAATTAAGCTGGTTGCTGAGGTCGGGCGCGAACGGGCCATTGTGTACGAGAACGGAATGCACGTCACGACACCCGTGTGGATGTTGCTCCCGATTGTCGATGGGGGCACCTATGGGCGCTTTGCCACGTCCCTGGCTCTGTTTGTTTATGATACCCTGGCCCGCGTTCGGCGTCGCGAACGGCATAAAATGCTGGACGTCAACCAGGCGCTTTCCATCGAGCCCCTTCTGCGTGCCAGCGGGCTTAAGGGGGCGGGATACTACGTGGAATATCGGACGGATGATGCGCGCCTCACTCTGGAGAACATCAAGGAGGCCGTCCACCGAGGCGGGTTGGCACTCAATTACACCCGGGCGCTGTCGTTTCTGACGCGAGAGAATAAGGTGGTGGGCGTGCGGGCCCAGGACGTGATGACCGGAAATCAGTACGAGATTCACGCCAAACACATTGTAAACGCCACCGGTCCTTGGGTAGATCATCTGCGTGGCGAGGATGGGTGGCGAGGGAAAAAGAGCATTCGTCACACCAAGGGCGTGCATCTTGTTGTCGACGAAAGTCGATTTCCCCTGCAAAGTGCAGTCTACTTCGATGTCTCCGATGGCCGAATGGTCTTTGCGATTCCTCGCGACGGCAAAACGTACATCGGTACGACGGATACGGACTATCAGGGGGATTTGGTTCACCCGACGATGTCCGTGTCCGATAGGGATTACTTGCTCGCGTGCGTAAACGAGATGTTCCCTAGCGTGGCTCTGACGGCGGAGGATGTCGAATCAAGTTGGGCGGGAGTTCGGCCCTTGATTCAGGAGGAGGGCAAGAGCCCGTCGGAAGTGTCGCGCAGGGATGAAGTTTTCGTGTCCCCGTCGGGGCTGATCACGATTGCCGGAGGAAAGTTGACCGGGTATCGCAAGATGGCTCGCAAGGTCGTGAACTTGGTGAGCAAACGGCTGGCAAGAGACGAGGAGAGGCGGCTCGGCACCTGTCAGACGGCCCGCATCCGCATCTGTGGCGGTCAGTTTGAAGACGAGGACGATTTTGAGCGCTTTATCGAAGATGAGGTCCGACTGGGAGTGGATCTTGGGCTAACCGAGGCAGAAGCGCTTCGCTTGACTCGTCGCTACGGGAGCAACGTACAGCGCGTCTTCGCGCACATTGATGAGGCAAGATCCGCAGCATCCGCTTCATTTGGCCTGCCCCCAGGCGTGCTCGCCGAGCTCATGTATGGCATGCACGAAGAAATGGTGATGAGTCCCGCTGACTTTTTCATTCGTCGAACCGGCGCCCTCTATTTTAATGTTGAGTTTGTTCATCGCTTTCAGCATGGGGTGACCGAATACATGAGACAGGAACTTCGTTGGAGCGACGTGGTGACCGAGTATTTTCGGGACGATCTCGCTTGCCGCGTCCGTGAAGCCAT
>JAJZAV010000273.1 GCA_021799255.1 Bacillota bacterium | reverse complement strand
CCAACGGCGACATGACTATTGTGAATGCGAAAGACAACAAGGTCGAGCGCGTCATCCAGGAGAAGGAGGGCGGAGGATTCAGCATGGCGGACATGAGCAACAAGAAAGCCATGATGATGGCAAAGGGCGGATTTATGCAGTTGGCCGTGGGACCGCAGGGCAAGCATGTGTACGCCGCGTCGTTTAGCGGAAACATCATGGTCTACGATGCTACGAACAACACGTTCAAGGGAGACATTTCCACGCTCCCCATGGCGAAACTGAGCGGCATCGCCATCGATCCCTCTGGCCGCTACGCGTACACCACCGTCGAGAACCAGATGGAGACCATCGCCGTGTCACTCAAGACGGACAAGGTGGTTGCGACGTATCCGAAGGTGGAATCGAATCGTTGGTCCGTGATAAAGCCCATGGGCATGTCGTAACCTCCCGCTGCTAGCTGACAAAGCGTGCGTTCAAAAGATTTTGTTCGGTTCCGCCCGCTACGTTTGTCACCTCATGACCCAGTGCCACCGAGGGCTGTTGGCTGTGCGCCAGCAGCCCTTCGGCGTCCTAGTCCGCGAAACCATTCGTCTAATGGAATTTCGCCGCGTAAGCGCCCCGTCAAGATGGATCACGGATAAGACCACAGGTCCGATGGGAATAGTGGTTCCGTTCGAGTCTATCCGTATGCGAGTATCGAGCCGTGCTCCGGCATCGAATCGGAAGCCTTCTTCGGTTGTCTGCGGGGGCTATAATGAAATTAAGAAGGTGGCGAACGAACCGCCGTGGGAGACGCTTGGATCTTGTCTCACCACAAAGGGGGCAGACGATGGAATCATTTCTGCTCTTGATGTCCGCTATCTTGCTGGCCGGGGTGTGGGCAGCAAGGGTCGGAAACCGCATCGGTTTCCCGGGGTTGATTGGATTTGTGGCGATTGGCGTGCTTCTGGGGCCATCGGGACTGGCAATCACGCCCCACGTTTCGATGTCTCTCGCGAAGTCCGTTGGGTACGTCGCGCTGATACTAATTTTGTTTGAGGGCGGACTACATACGTCGGTCACCCGCGTGCGTCAGGCATGGTTTCCCGCACTTTCGCTAGCCACCGTCGGTGTGCTCATCAGCGCTGCCATCATGACTCTACTGGCCCATTACCTGCTCGGTCTCCCACGATTCCTAGCCGCGCTTTTCGGCGTTGCCGTGAGTTCCACCGATGCCGCATCGGTCTTTTCCATCCTAGGCGGGCAATCGCCGAACCGGCGCCTAGTGGACGTCCTCGAGGTGGAGTCGGGTACCAACCATCCGATGGCGTTCTTCCTCACCCTGGTCCTCATTCAGTGGTCCCTTCACGGAGTCGGCCCGTTTTGGCCGGCGACCGGGTATGTGGCGTTGACGTTCGCTTTGCAGATGGCGGTAGGCCTCCTTGCGGGTCTCGGTACCGGCTATCTGGGATCCTACACGAACCAACGAATCAAGCTTGACACGGGCTCATCAGGGACAATCGGGTGATTGTGCCCCGGGGCGCCACGCGGCTTCAGCAATCGGACCACCTGCTCATCCTGTCGGACAGGCGTCACATCGATGAACTGCGCGCCCTGTTTCACGACGAATTCATCGGCAAACCCGCATTTTTGCCCTAGCCGCGTGGAGTTTTAGCCGCGTAGGACCCTTACGCGTAGACCCTGAATCCTCAGGGGACGAACGGGACGGTGGCGTACGCGGCTGAACTCCTCGCGCAACGATTTAAAAGGGGACTAAAGGCGACGCCCGCGAAGATCACCCCCAGAATATTCCTCACCGTGTGCTCACAGGTTGCGCAGGAAGTACGCCCACGTCCGATGAGCGACGTACTTCTCGCGCGCGAGCGGGTGGCCGCGATTCGGAATGAGCAGCATATCAAACTCCTTGTCGGCGGCAATCAGCGCGTCCACCAAGCGCATCGTCAGGTTGGGATGCACGTTGTCGTCGACATCACCGTGCATGAGTAGTAGATGCCCCACGAGGTTACCCACGAGCGACTGGTTATCCTGCTCCTCAAAGCGACCAAAGTCGCCGAGGCCCATGTATCGCTCCCACCAGGTGGAGTCGTACATGCGGTTATCGTGATCGCCACAAGAGGCCACGGCCACCTTGTAGGTCTCCGGATAGCTCATGATGGCTCTCGCCGAGCCGTACCCGCCGCCCGAGAACCCGTGAATGCCCACGCGGCTCGTGTTCAGCCAAGGATACTTGAGGGCGAGTTGGGGGATGGCGGCAGCGTGATCGACAAGTCCGGCCCCGCGGCCGAGCGCTTCGGCCGAAAAGTCGTGGAACGCCTTCGAACGCCCGGGGGTGCCCCTGCCGTCCATGATCATCACGGCAAACCCAAGCTGTGCCAACGACTGCCCCCACGGTCTTACGAAAGAAAAGGATTTGGGGGTGATGAAGACCTGAGGTGCCCCGTACTCGTACTCTACCAATGGGTATTTCTTGGTTCCATCAAAGTGTCGAGGACGAACGAGGATGCCATAGAGGTCCGTTTGACCGTCCGCAGCCTTGACCGTGAACGGTTCCGGCAGGACGTATCCCGCTTTGAGCGCCCTGGAGATGTCTGCTTCTTCGATGGTTTGCACGAGCGATCCGTCCGTCTTTCGCAGGTGGGTCACCGGAGCGGTATTGACGCGAGAAAAGGTGTCGAGGAAGAACTCCTTCGAGGGCGACATCTGCACGGAGTGCTCAGCATCCTCCGGCGTGAGCAGGGTCGGTTCTCCTCCGTCAAGGCCCACCTTGTACAGGTGCTGGTAGTAGGGATCTCTACCCGACTCCTTGCCCGCGCCGAGAAAGTATATTGTGTCGCCTTCCTCGTCTACGTCGACAATCTCCCTGACAACCCATTCTCCCTTGGTCAGCGCTCGGATCATCTCGCCGTCCTTCAGGCTGTGGAGGTACAGGTGGTAGTAGCCATCCCGCTGTGAGCTCCAGACAAACGCGTTCTTGCTTTTGAGAACCCGCACGTCCGGCACGATGTTCTCCTTGTTCTGGCGCATGTCGAGGTCCATGAACGAATCGGACTTCTCCTCGTACACGAGCCGAACCGCGCCCGTCGCCGCATTCGCCTCGAACAGTTGCATGCTTCGGTAGCCCCGCGTCGGGTGGATGTAGTAAACGGAATCGCCATCCTCAGCCCACCAGAGGTTTTGCCAGTACGGCGAGAGGAGCGAATCGGTGTTGCGAATCTCGAGAGGGTTCTGGTGAAGATCCGTGCGTTTGCCGTCGAGGGACAAAACGACATGCTCCACCATCGGCAACGGCTCGGTTCCGGCCACAGGATAGTGCACAAAGTGCACTTTTGCGGGCGTGTACTCTCCGTCCGGGACGTACTGCATCACGGGGCGCAGGGGGACGCGGCGTTGATCCAGTCGATGCGTTACGATGCGCGAGGAATCTGGTGACCAAAGGACCATCGGACGTTGCTTCTTATGTTGCAGGTCGTCCACGGTCTTTGTTCCGTAAAAGTCTGGGCGAATTCCGTAGCCGCAATCCTTCTTCCCATCCCGCGTCAAAAGGCGAACCTCGCCCGTTGCAAGGGATCTGACGGCTAGGTTGTTCCCTCTCAAGTAGGCGGCCCACTGGCCGTCTGGGGATACCACTTCGTGCTCGGCCGCGGGTCTGTAGTTTCTTACCCGCGTGAGCTGATACGTATCCAGCGAAGCCGTGTACCGGATCCCGTCGACGGTGAACAGGACGGTGGTTCCATCGTCCGAGTACTCAAACTCATCGAACGGCAGCAAATATGGATGTACCGTCGTGTGCAGGCGCTTTGCAAGGCTTGCCGCGAGTCGCTGGTGATGGAACGCGGGGGTCACGGTGTTGGTCTTTATATCGACCCGTATGTATTCCTTCCCTTGCGTCTCTTCATTGGTTGGGTTGCCAAGCTCGTCTTCGAATTCCCGCGTGAAGTGCACGTCTTTACGATACCAGAACGAACTGTCACCAAAAAAGTGCGCACGGACGTTGAGATTGTCGGCGAGCTTCGCCAGGTTTTCGGGAAGCATTTGTTCGGCTAGAGCGAAGTCGAAATCCATGGGGTTGTCCACCCTTTCAAAACAGGCAAAACCTGCGTCATTAATTCTCAATTATAGCATCTCGGATTCAAGAGCTTGTGCACACGGGGGGCGAGACATCGCTGGCTTCGGTTTGGGGACGATGGTATCCCAACTTTCCAGCTCGATGGAAAAACCGCATCGAAGATGATGGGAAAAAGAGTGAATACTCCGGGACGTATTTACAGATAATTATCCAGAATTCGGAACACATATATTCTGGAGGTGCTTATGAAGGGGAAACAGTGGATTGCCGGTGTTGTTGTCGTGAGTATGCTCATGGTAGTTGGATGCGGGAATGGAGGAAAGAATCAACAGAATGTAAATCAACCTCCGATGTCTAAGGAACCGACTCAGCAGCAGAGCGATTGATAGTGATGAATCAAGGAGCACTCGTAAGCGAGCCCCAAAAGATTGGGGCTCGTTTCTTTATTCAGACGAGATTTGCGAGTTGTGCTTCTCAACGTGCCAACCGGAATTACTGATTCACGGATTCAGCAGAACGCCTTTGAAATCATCGCTTTATGGGCAGATGCACACAAAATCATACAGATTATTACATACGGTGTGAAAGACGGGACATGTGCGGAGGTGAAGCGGATGATTGGGCAAAAAACGCTAGCCGTGGTAAACACGAAGCGCCGGTGCATGACAGTGGAATGGATGCCGAGGTATTGGGCTCTGGGAGTGGCGGTCGGTCACCGAAACTACCACGTTCACCTCGGGCCCATTGGGGTGTCGCTGTCGAAACGCCGATAAACCGGATTGGATGGAAACCCAGGGGCGGAAAGTATAGAAAATACTAGGGTGGACGACTAGTGAAGTTGAAGCGATGCCTGAAGGACTAGGACCGAGAAACGACGACGAGTGAAAACCATTTTCTACAGTGCGAGAAAATGGTTTTCACTCGTGCTACTCTGGTACCGAAAGGGTCCGGACATACACG
>JAJZAV010000272.1 GCA_021799255.1 Bacillota bacterium | reverse complement strand
AAGCATGACGGGCAGCACGACGAATTGATAATACGACGTGTGAAAATTCGGTGAGAACCATTCGACGATGTGATTGGTCATCTCTGGATCCGACGACAGAAGTGCGTATGTATATTCGTGCCACCCGTTGGGGTTGAGAAGGCCGACCAATCCCCCGACCAGCGCCGCCGCCAAAAGCCTCCATCTCGCGCCTTTTGGTAGCGAATGACGAGTGATCCTCCCGAAGGGCGGGAGGATGCCAACAACCGCCTCAAAGCCGAGCATGAGGGGCCCGAGAATGGCGGAAGCATGAGCGTTCGCCCACACCAACATCAAGACGGGAACCAGAAATAACGACCGAAAGTGGCCCTGGCGCACGCGAACCAGCAACCACAGGAAGACCGCAAACATCCAATACGACACAATCTGCGGTCGCATGGTCCAAAATGGGTACGACATCCACGCGCACAGCCCCGCAATCAAAGCCGAAATCACGCGGTTCCCAGGAGCCAAACGACAAGCCGTCCTGTATGCGACAAAGACCGTCAGGGCGTAAACGACGTCGAATGCGATAATGGCGCTGGCGAACCCCCATCTGCTGAGCAACCACGCAAGAACGACTTCAAATAACCATTCCTGCGTCACCCAAGGCTGGCCCCGCATCGTCCACGAGAATGGATCCACCCTCGGGATCTGGTGGTGCGCCAGAATATAGAGTCCGGTCGCGACATGCCACGGAGTGTCCGTGTCCGTAAAAGGTCCCACGTGATTCGCCGCAAACAGGAAAACGAAGGACCACAAGATGGCGTTTGGCAAATTGAAAACGCGCGCCCACCTAGTGTGGACGCGACGATTCCACCGAATCCGCTGTCTCAAGCGTGAACCCGCCGAACGCTATGTTTTCGCCCGCGAACCACGCGGTTGTGCTCATCAAACCCAACGTCGTAGTAGTTGCGGCACTTCAAACAACGCAGGGTCCTACGCGGTTCGTTCTTGAAGAAGCCCCTCTTCAGCGTCGTACCAATCTTGCCCTGTTCCGTGATGGCCTTGCACATTTCGTTGACGTATTCCTCAAAGAGTACTAGCTCGTGTCCGCAATGACACATAGGGCGCTGATATTCCGCCTCCGACGGCGTCATCTTCGGTCACGCTCCGTTCCAGAGAATGATGGATGAACCTTCCTCACTATATCAGGGATGAGCCGTTTGTTCCATTTCGAATTCAATTCCAGACTTCTGATACAAGTCCGCGTAGAGACCTTGGGCGCTGACCAGTTCTTCGTGATTCCCCCGCTCCACGATGCGCCCCTTCGAAAGCACGTAAATCATGTCCGCGTGGCGAATCGTGGAAAGCCGATGCGCGATGACGAGAGTGGTCCGATTCTTTGCCACAGCCGTAAGACCTTTTTGCACCAGCGACTCCGTCTGACTATCCAGGTTCGCCGTCGCTTCGTCAAGAATCAGGACCTTCGGATTCAAGGCGACGATGCGGGCGAAGCCTAGCAACTGGCGTTCCCCAGTAGAGAGGTTGGAACCTTTGCCGACCAGATGCGTCTCATACCCTCTCGGGAGGCGCATGATCATCTCGTGAGCCCCCACGACCTTGGCCGACTCCACCACCGTCTCGTCCGAAATGTCGTCGCGAAACAGCCGGATGTTGTCTTTGACGCTTCCGGTAAAGAGGAACATCTCCTGTTGGACAATCCCGATGTGCCGATGGAGATCCGTCTGCAGAAAGGACTTGATGTCCTCACCATCGAGGAGGATGACGCCGGAGACCGGATCGTAAAACCGAGTCAACAGAGCCATGATGGAACTCTTCCCCGCACCCGTTGGACCGACAAAACCGACGAATTCGCCGGGACGGACGCGAAACGAGATGTCGGTCAAGACGGGCTCGCCGGGCTTGTAGGAGAAGCAGACATCCTGGAACTCTACAGCGCCCCTCACCTCCTCGTCCGAGAGCGAGTTCACGAGGTCTTTGTTGTCGGTGACGAGAGGCTCCACCGCGAGAACGCGGCCAATCCTGTCGGCTGACACGGACGACGACTGCAGGTTGTTCCACTGCTGAGTGAGCGCGTTGATGGGCTGGAAGAACTGGCGGATGTAACTGATGAACGCGTACAAGGTGCCAAACTCCATCGCACCGTGCAGCACTCGCAGCCCTCCCACGTAAACGATGGCGGCGACGGACACGTTGCCTAAAAAGTCGAGCGATCTGTTGAACATGACCGACGTCATGTACGACTTCACATTTGCCTGACGATGGCGATCGTTTAGCGTGAGAAAGGCATTCGCTTGGCGTCGTTCCTGGTGAAAGATCTGAATGATCCGAATCCCGGCGAGGTTCTCGGCGAGAAACGCCACGACTGAAGACAGTCGGGTTCTCGCGGTTTGATAGGACACCCGCAACCGTTTACGAAATGCGAACGAAATGATGAAAATGACGGGCACGATGACCATGCACTGCCACGCAACGCCGGCGTTGAGTCGAAACATGGCGAAGATGACCATGACTACCGACAGTCCATCTCGGACCACGCTGAGGAAAAATTGGGTGAAGAACTGGCTCACCGTCTCGGTGTCGTTGGACACGTTGGTCACAAGGCGACCGATGGCGTTCTTATCGAAGAAGGCCATGGACTGGCTTTCGATGTGCCGAAACAAAGCCATGCGAATTCGCTGAATGATGCTCTGACCGGCGTACTGCAAGAGAACCACCTGCGTGTAGTTGGCGAGTGCCCCGATGATCACGATACTCACGTACACCACGGCGATGACCTCGAGGCCGTGGAAGCTCTTTGAGGCGATATCGTTGTCGATGGCGAGTTTCACCAAATACGGCTGCAGGACAGACGTCGTATTGAAAACGATGACCAGAGCGACGACTCCGAGGAAGTGCCAGGTAAACGGGACGGCGAAACGCGCCAGATGGACCAGGCTCCTGACGGACAGCTGATCTGAACTCTTCGGCGCGGAAACATCGGCCATCATACGACAACCCCCTCCCCTTCCTGCTGGAGTTTAAACATGTCGGCATAAATGCCGCCTTGCTTCAGCAATTCATCGTGGGTCCCCTGCTCCACGATTTTGCCCTTGTCGAGGACGATGATGAGATCTGCGTGTCGAACCGCCGACAGCCGATGCGCGATGATGAGGGTGGTCTTGCCCTCACGGACGTGGCGGATGTGTTCAATGATGCGTTTTTCTGTGTTCATGTCGACGGCCGACAGGCTGTCATCCATGATGAGAATCGGCGCGTCCTTCAAAAATGCACGGGCGATAGAAGTGCGCTGCTTTTGCCCGCCCGACAAGGCTACCCCGCGTTCGCCGATTAAGGTCTCAAACCCGTCCGTAAAATCCACCACGTCATCGTACACGCATGCGTCTTTCGCCGCCTGTTCGATGTCTTCGAGCGTGGCGTTCTCTACGGAAAATCCAATGTTCTCACGCACCGTGTCCGAGAACAGAAATCCATCCTGGGGCACGTAAGCGATGCCATCTCGAAGGACCTCAAGGCGCAGCGAGCGAACATCGTGTCCGTCGATGAAGACGCTGCCAGCGGGAGGATCGAAAATCCGAGGCAGCAAGTTCACAAGCGTCGTCTTGCCTGAACCCGTGCGTCCGACAATGCCCAGCGTGTGGCCTTTGTCGATGGAGAACGAAACGTCTTCGAGGACCGGAACGATGCCATCCGCGTACTGGTACCGGGGGATGTCGACTCGGATATCGCCCTGGATTTTATCGATGGAAAGAGGCAATTCGGGATCCACGATGTCCGGCATTTCCGACATCAGAATGGACAATCGGGTCATGGAGGCCGATGCCCTCTGCCAGTTATTGATGACGAAGCCAATCTGTTGCAGCGGCTGCACCAACATTCCTAAGTACAAAGTGAAGGCCACGAACCCGCCAAGTTGGATGTTGCCGTGGATGGCCATATAGCCACCGTATAAGAGCACGATGCAGAAGGCGAGAGACTCGACGAATGGGAATACCGCCTGGAAGAGGGCAAACAAACGGATCATGGATACCTGACGATGAAGGATAGTATCCACTCGCTTCTGAAAGCGCGAAGCCTCGATGTTCTCGTTCGCGGTCGCCTTAATGAGCCGGATGGCGGAAAGGCTCTCTTCGGTCAACTCGGCCATGTCGGACAGACCCTCTTGCACTTTACGAGAGGCCTTACGTATTCTCGGTCCAATGACCAAGATAATGACAGGTACCAGAAGGAGAGGGATGATGGCGTACAGGGTGAGACGAACGCTGATGGTGGTCAGCGTCATGACGAGCGCGGATCCAAGCAGCGAAACCGCCGTTGTCATTTGGTTCAAGCCCATGGACATGATTTCGCGAACCGTCTGCACATCGCTCATGGCGTGATTTAAAAGATCCCCGATGCTACGCCTCCGAAAATAGGCAGTGGACAGCGTTTCCCAATGCTTGAAAAGGGCGTCGCGCATTTCGAATTCGAATCGTCGACCAAGTTGCCCGTTTCGAAACTGTCCAATTCCGAACAGAATTACGTAACCGAGGCCAACCAGGAGCAACCACAGGCTGTAGTGCAGAGTAACGAGGGCCGTGACCTTGTGTCGTTGCAACAGGTCCGTGTAGCGACCGAGCAGGTTCGGATACTGTACTTGAACAATCTGCGCGCAAAGTATAGAAAGAAGCGACAATAGATAGGACCACTTGTGACGCATCAGGTAAGATTGCAGTAGCCGTTGTGGTTGATTCAAATCAAACATCCACCTCCTATTCGGCCACGATGCGATTCGTTCGCCCTTCGAGAACTCCCCTTTTCCATCGAAGGAAGTGCGCCTCGGTGTGAATTCGCCGAGGCGCAGACCATCGCTTTCCGATTTAGACTTCCTGATTCAGTCGTTTCGCGAGGGCTTCCCTTTGTTTCTCAAATCCAGGTTTGCCGAGCAAGGCGAACATATTTACCTTATACGCTTCAACGCCCGGTTGGTCAAACGGGTTTACTCCGGACAAGAGTCCACTCATGGCACACGAGATCTCGAAAAAGTAGATCAGTTCAC
>JAJZAV010000271.1 GCA_021799255.1 Bacillota bacterium | reverse complement strand
GTTATGATTGCTAGTTGGCGCCGCACCACTCGCGCGCTCTGCGATGGGACGTAACTTTCGCTCGGTAAGGAAGCGAAGGCAGTGCGCGGAGATCGCAATCCTCCATACTTTTATCGGGCTTTCCCAATGGACGAAACCCGGGCGCTCCGGTACGATGGTCACATTCAGAAGATTGCGAAGGAGGCCCTCCATGAGTCCCGTGAATCCCGCAAACCCGGCCGACAGGAATCCCGCAAACCCGTCCAACTCCACGCCCCCCGTGAATCCCGCGAACGCGTCGAATTCGGCGGATGCAGACAAATCGAAACTCAGCCAAGCCGTGCAGGCCCAGTTTTCCCGGCAGGCGGCGCGGTACGAGCAGTCTCCCGTGCATGCGCGCGGCGAGGACCTCGCATGGGCCGTCGAGGCCGCCAACCTCACCGGAGTCGAGCGCGTGCTGGACGTTGGCACCGGTACCGGACACACCGCGTTCGCCATGGCGCCTCACTGCCGGAGTGTGATGGGCCTGGATTTGACGGCCCGAATGATTGTGTCGGCCGCCTCGCTCGCCGACGAAAAGGAACTCGCCAACGTGCAGTTCGTCGTCTCCGACGGTGCCAGCATGCCCTTCCCCGACGCCTACTTCGACGTGGTCACGACGCGTCTCGCCGCGCACCACTTCGCGGACCCCGAGGCCGTCGCAACGGAGATGGCCCGCGTGCTTCGGCCGGGCGGCCGCCTCGTCTTTGTCGATCACGTTGCTCCCCCCAACTCCTCCCTCGACTCGTTCATCAACCGCATTGATTGGCTGCGCGATTCCTCGCACGTGCGCGAGTGGACCGTTAAGGAGTGGATCGATAGATTTGCGGCAAACGGCGTGGATCTCGCCGTTCACCGCGAATACGCGCTGCCGCTGGATTTCCGCTGGTGGATTGAGCAGGCGGCAACGCCTGAGGATAGGATGGCTCAGTTGATCCAGATGTTTGGATCCGCAGACGAGGAGGCCAAGCGGACGTTTCATATCCAGCTAGACGACCTGGGATTGCCCGTCGCGTTCGCGCTGCAGAGCGTCGTGCTTGCAGGGAATAAACGCGGATAGGTACTGCAGGATGTTTCGTCGTCACCGCTTACCCTCTGCGTGGAGGGTGAGCGGTTGCTCAGTTTGAGGAGGGGGATGAGGGGGGAAGCGTGATCGAATGGACTCAATTCTTGGCGGAATGCTTGCGCTATAATTGAAACAAGGAGGATGAATACATATGCGATACCGTGAACTCGGAAGCACCGGACTCAAAGTAAGCGAGGTCAGTTTCGGGACCTGGGCCATCGGCGGAAGCTGGGGCAAGGTCGGCGAGAAGGAGGCCTTGGACGCACTCGCGCGGGCGATGGACGCGGGCGTGAACTTCTTCGATACCGCCGACGTGTACGGCGACGGTCGCGCGGAACGCTTGCTGCAGCAGGCGACGAAGGGGCGCGAAGACGAGATCCACATCGCGACCAAGTTTAGCCGCCAGGGCGATGTGACCGATCCGGCCACCTTCAAGGAGGACAAGGTCCGCGCTTGGTGCGAGGACAGCCTCCGGCGCCTGGGCCGCGAGGCAATCGATCTGTACCAGATCCACTGCCCGGCCACGGACATCCTGCGACGCGGCGACGTGTTCGGCGTGCTGGACAAGTTGAAGCAGGAGGGCAAGGTTCGCCACTACGGCGTCAGCGTCGAGACGGTGGAGGAGGGGCTCATCTCCATCGGGTACCCTGGCGTCGAGGCCCTGCAGGTCATCTTCAACATCTTTCGCCAGAAGCCCGCGACGGAACTGTTCCCGGCAGCCGAGAAGCGCAACGTGGGCATCCTGGTGCGCTTGCCGCTCGCGAGCGGTTTGTTGACGGGTAAGTTTAAGGTATCGGACACGTTCGATCCCGATGATCACCGCAACTTCAACGCCAACGGCGCCGCCTTCAACGTGGGCGAGACGTTCGCGGGCTTGCCGTTTGCGAAGGGGGTGGAGCTCGCGGATAAGCTGCGCTGGATAGCCGAGGGCCGCGGCACCATGGCGCGCGCGTCCATGCGTTGGATTCTCGCGCATCCGGAGGTTTCGTGCGTCATCCCGGGCTTCAAAAGCGTCGCCCAGGTGGACGACAACCTCGGCACCCTCGACGCCGCCGATTTCTCCAAGGAGGAGATGGAGCGGATTTCCCGCTTCTACGACGAGGAAGTCAAGGACCACATCCGCGGCCCGTATTGATTGGGCCGCGGTGTTCGTGGGGCCGGGATCGGACGCGAGGTGCGCGACGCTGCGGTGGTGTGGGGCCGCGGTGGGCAGGGGCCGGGAGGACGGCGAATCGGCTGGCGTGGGTCGTGGAGCGGATCGAGTGGGGCCGTCTTATTTCGCCTAGACTGCCAGGGGGCCGCGGCCTTCCGTCTTCCACTCGGGTAAGGCGGTCGGGCCGTCTTATAGGCGCACACCCTTCGGCAACCGACAAGTTAAGAGGGTCGGGCCGTCTTATTTCGCCTAGACTGCCAGGGGGCCACGGACTTCCGCGCGGGTAAGACGGTCAGGCAGTCTTATCGACGCACACCCTTCGGCGACCGACAAGTTAAGAAGGTCAGGCCGCCTTATTTCGCCTAGACTGCCAGGGGGCCGCGGACTTCCACCCGGGTAAGACGGTCAGGCCGCCTTATCGGCGCACACCCTTCGGCGACCGACAAGTTAAGAGGGTCAGGCCGTCTTATTACGCCTAGACTGCCAGGGGGCCGCGGACTTCCGCCCGGGTAAGACGGTCGCACCGCCTTATAGGCGCACACCCTTCGGCAACCGACAAGTTAAGAGGGTGAGGCCGTCTTATTACGCCCCTACTAGGCATCGGTGGAACTGGACTGTGCGAAAAGGAGCACTTTCGAGCCTCATCGGGTGAGCAGACTAGGGAACTCGCGCGGCCTACCTCAAAGGACCAAGTGGTGTAACGCTCTTGCAGAGCGTTACATTAAAGACCCTGGCATCAGCCAGCCACGGCCGTCCCTTTCTTCAGACGGCTAACCCTTATTTGCCTTGCCACCTTGGCCAATGTAACATAAGCGATAGGCAGGCAGTGGCCCGGGTAAAGAGCGTCATCGCGGGCTACACGCCCGGGCCGCCACGATACGTGACGGGCATACACGGTCAGGTGCACGATGCGGTGACCGTCACCGCTCAGGAAAAACGCCATCATTTCTGGCGGCCCATTGCACGGTGACCCATTGCACGGGGACCGTTGATCGTGCGGTGGCCTCGTAGTCCAATTGCCGCGCCAGTAAACTTATCAAAATCAATCACAGGAAGGCGGTGGACAGATCCAATGGGACCCATCGATAAGGCCGGCGTTCAGTCCGCCCTGGAATCTTTCGTTAACGAAAACCTATACCTGCATCTGGAAACCACTAATGGTGCGTACGCCGCTCATCGGCAGGAGGGCGCCATGGCCGTCTGTGCCTACATACGCAATGGACAGATCCGCTACGAGCGAGGGACCATCGCTGGCGATGGTCCGTACCGCGTCGGATTGAAGATGGACATCGGCTGGGTGTACGCCGAAGGGTTGACGGACTGGGAGATGGACGACAAGGGGCGCCTGCTCCTCGCTGGCAACGATAGCGAAGGTCGCTTAGCCGTCGCGCTTGAACTTAGCCGCGATCCGTTCGACATCTAGCCGGGAGACTTACCCGGGATTCTTACCCGCACCACCTTTGCACTGTTGGAATCTACGGTATCCACCAATATGTATGATTCGGAGATGATGGAGCATGGAGAAGCACGTGCTAGTTGTCCTCCCTCATCCCGACGATGAGACGTTCGGTTGCGGGGGGACCATCGCGCAGTTTGCGAGATCGGGAGTGCCAGTCACTTACGCGTGCGGCACACTGGGGCAGATGGGCCGCAACATGGGCAAGCCGTTTTTCGCGACACGTGAATCGCTGCCGAAGGTGCGCGAGAAGGAACTCGAGGCCGCGTGCGAGGTGCTCGGCATCAAGGATTTGCGGAAGTTAGGCCTGCGCGACAAGACGGTGGAATTCGAGGATCCGGAGGCGCTCGCCGACAAGATCCTCGCCATCATTGAAGAGCTCTCGCCGACGCTCGTCATCACCCATTACCCGGGCCACGGCGTGCATCCGGATCACAACGCTCTCGGCGCCGCCACCATCCGCGCCATCAATCGCATGACGGACAAGCCACGCGTCTACGCTCACGCCATCACCAAGAACCGCGAAGAGGTCCTGGGACTGCCGACCGTTGTCAACGACATTACCGACGTGTCTGACATCAAGCTTGCGGCCGTGAAAGCCCACAGATCTCAGTCTGAAGCCATGCTTTCCTGGCTCGGAAGCACGAACGTGGACCCGGAGCGCGAGGCGCAGATGCGCCGCACGTACAGCAAGGAGATGTTTTGGGAGTATCGGTTTTGAGCGAAAGAAGCGGGATCGTATGAATTCTACGATCCCGCTTCTCTATCCGGAGACAGGGCAACGCCTCATGATCTCACAAATCCAGTCTAATTCTTTTCGGCGGACGCTTTCATGGCCCAGAGGCAAAGGATAATGGTAATGATGCCTAGAATAACGCTGGACCATTTTACGCCGGTTGCCTGAGAGAGAGCGTACGGCTGAATGATGAACCAGACTCCGGCTAAAGCAGCAATCCAGGATTGCCACACGCCCCAACCTTTGACCTGGTCCTGAACGGCGGCCCAAACGGCAACAATGACTTGAATGGCACCGACGATGATGCTCGCCCAAAGAGCCCCTTTGTCGCCCGAGTACTTAAGCGCAAAAGGCGCGACGATGAACCATACGCCAATTAGACCCACAAGCCAGTTGAGAGCCTTCATACGGTTTCCTCCTCGTCGGCGTTACCCCACCTCCTACCATTAAGATGCCAAGATCGGACGGTCAACACAACGCCGATTCTCACGCAATACCGTCCGAATCCACGCATGGAACGTTACCTAGGAGAACCATATTTTGCATTGCCAAGGTTTCGCGAGTTTGCGCTCAATTTAAGCTTGTCCCATATCATACGCCCCGCTGGGCTTGGGCTTGTGTCGCAGGGGGTGCAGGGGGTGCAGGGGAGGATCG
>JAJZAV010000020.1 GCA_021799255.1 Bacillota bacterium | reverse complement strand
ATGCGGACGGACCCACCCGTATCCGTTCCTAGCGCGAAGTCCACCAGCCCGGCTGCCACCGCGACGGACGATCCGCTGGACGATCCCCCCGGAATCCTCGTCGAGTCCCTGGGGTTGCGCGGCGTTCCGTAGTGATAGTTTTCGCCGTTCAAGCTATACATGAGTTCGTCTGTGTGAGTTTTGCCCACCAACAGAGAACCTTCTGCCAACAATACCCGAATGACCTTTGCACTCCGCTCGGCTGGCGGGTGCGTCCGCAGCCAATCCGGGTTTCCCGCCGACGATACATACCCTTCCACGTCGATGTTATCCTTCGCTGCAAACGTCCATCCATCCAGCCGCCCCGAGGAGGTCGGAAGCAATCGGAGATTCCGCTGTATCAATGCCCCGTATTCATCCTGCAACAAGAACTCACTCCCTTTCCGGCAATTGACCCACAGATTCTATTCTCACTTCGCTTTTTCCAAGCGGATTGGCATGGTCAAGACCGAAGGACAATCGTCACCCAGCCCAAGCGCGAGGGTCGCTATCGACAAAGAACTTGGCCCCGCCTTCACGATTTCCTCTTCGGACACACCATTTGGGTGACGAGCGAAAAGAGGAAAGGCGCTCGCTGTGACCTCCACGCGGAGGCAATCTCCGGCAGCCAGTTGAATGCCAATCGGGCGCAAGCGGATTGTGATGGATCCACCTTCTGTAGCACCCGCGAGCTCGCTTCGCGCATCTCCGAGACCCCCATCCGACGTGGATCTGCCGACGGACAGAAAGCTGGCTTCTCCCGCGGACGAGACTCTCGACAGAGTGACAACGACGTCGGTTGGGCCGTCCAACGCCTCGACCCACACAGTCGCTACAGGAGTTCCCAGAAACGAAATGGGATCGGAGATGGGAGCGCTGGTGTACACGAGGATCTCAAATCTCTCTTGAATCGCGCTGCGGTTTGTGGGCAGATAGGAGTCGCACGGCATCGGCAAACGCGCGTCGTACACGAGCACGTCGTAGGCGACGGCGGACCTGTTTTTGGAATTCAGAGGCACGAGAGTCCCGCCTCCGCCCTGCCCATTAGCCGGCCACCCCTGGTTGCACAGTCTCCACGCGGAGGACCTTGGGGTATGTTTCGCAACGTCGGTGAACTCGGTCGGCTCAGTCGGCCAACTGGAAGCCTCGCGCCACTCGTGACTACCCAATTCGAAGTAGCGTACAGGAGCTGTGACCAAGTCGCCTTTTCCTTTAAGCCAAAAGTCAAACCACCGAACCGTTTCCGCGTCGATGTGGCCATAGGCCCCCGCGCCGTGATTGACTCCCCCTGCCTCCCGCCCCCATGGGATGTGCATCCAAGGTCCAACCACCAAGCGATGGGCGTTCCGAGTATTGGACTCTCCCCTCGTCAGCGCGGCGAAGCTTTGCAGAGTGCCTTCCAGGAAGGTGTCATACCATCCGCCGACATGAAGCGCGGGAACCGAGTACTCCTGCAATCGCTCCAACCAGTTTCTCTCTTTCCAGTAGCCGTCATAGGTAGCATGCTCCAACCAGTCCCGGTAGTACGGAGCAAACTCGACGATGTCTTCAACATCGGTCAACGGGAGGTGGCGAACCCAATCAACAGCACCTTGCATCATGCGAGCCAAGCGTTCTTCGGCCTGTGGTTGGCCCCGTCGACGCGCTTCGTCGCGACCGAGTTGGGCGGCCCACGGGAGCTGACTCCCGAGCGCGAATCGGCCGTGAGGATAAAACCATCCGCGATACAGATCCGCCGCACACATCGAGGGAGCAATCGCGGTTAGGTGCGGCGGCCCGCTTGCCGCGGCCGCCCACTGGGTCGTCCCCTGGTAGGAGAACCCGTACATGCCAACCTTGCCGTCGCTGCCAGACAAACGAGCCGCCCATTCCACCGCATCGTAGCCATCGTTTACTTCTTGGACAAACGGTTGAAAAACTCCCTCGGACGCCCCGCGACCGCGTACGTCCTGGATGACAACGATGTAACCCTGATTCGCGTACCAAGCGGGGTGCGCATAGGTAACCGTGGAAGCGATGGCCTTCCCATAGGGTTGCCGCATCAAAAGCACGGGGAGCGACTCCTTCATCAACCGTGGGCGATAGACGTCCGACCGGAGAGTGACTCCATCCCTGAGCCTGCACGCTACGTTGCGCTCGATGTCTATCCCCGCAAACCGGTTCATAGCCTTCCTCCTTGCACTAGGATTTCGACCGACTAGGATTTCAACGGAGCGGATGGGATGAATTTGTCCGTAAAGGCGGACGAAGCATCAAACCCCTTCGGCAGCATGCCCACCTGCTCCATCTGCTTCGCGAGTCGGTTCCAGCGCTGAGGCGTCATATAGCCTATCCCATGCTTGGCGGCGATGCCCCCGACAATCAAGGGCTTCTCTTCCTTTACCGCGTACAGGAGTTGCGGCTTGGTGTAGTCGGGGCTGTTCTTTACAATCAGGGAGTCCCCCGCCGTTGGGTTGGTAAGATACTGGTACCACCCCTGCTGAGAGGCCTTGACAAAGGCGGCCACCACGTTTGGGTGATCCTTGATTTCCTTCTCCGTGGTGAACATCAGATTCTGATAGGGATTGAAACCGGAGTTTGCAATCAACTCGTACGAAACACTCACTTTGTCCTTGGCAAGCGTGTAAGGTTCAGCAGTCGCAAAACCTTGAATGACCGCCAAGGGATTGTGAATAAAGGGAACCAGGCTCCCCGTATAGGTCATCTGCTGAGACTTCGTCAGCTTATACTTGGATTTCAGATACTGCCAATATGGCGCTGCAGTCGACACGTACACTGGGTGGCCATTGATGTCCTTGAAGCTCTTAATGCTCGAACTTTTGTGCCAGATGAGAACCTGGGGATCGATTTGATAGGGTGAAAAGATGGCGACCACCGGGATGCCTTGCTGGCGCGCCTGCAGAATGCTGTCGGCGCTCGCCATGCCAAAGGTGTACTTGCCGGAGGCGACGAGCGGAATGGAAGACACTTGAGGACCGCCCTGATTGGTCGTCATGTCGAGTCCCAGTTTGGCGTAATCGCCTTTGGCCTGAGCTTCCCATTGCCCACCCTGCTCGGGTTCCGCGAACCAGTTGGTTACCTCAGTCGCCTTCGTCAGCGTAGCCGCAAAGGCCGCTGCGGATGTTTCGAACGCGGGAAGGCTGCCGGAAGCTACGGTGACGGCTGCGGCAAGGCCCGCAAACAGGGTGGTTCTTTTCACCGATAAAGTCATTTGTAAGATCCCCCTAGTCATGTTTTAGTCGGTCTTTATGGCCGATTCGTGCCATTTTCCAATGAACAAGACGGCGATGACACTCACGAGGCCGAAGTTAAAGAGCCCCAACAGCGAACTGGCGAGAGCCGCCGCGAACAGGTAAGGCATCTGAAGATTATCCGCAGTCGCGGTAATGAGATAACCGAGACCACCATTTCCACCCCCAATGCCAGCGACGAATTGTCCGACAATTGCCCCAATGACAGCCAAGCCCGCGGAGATTTTTAGACCTGCGAAGATCTGCGGCAGGGCGCTCGGGAACCGGACCTTGACGGCCATGGTCCAGCGCGATGAGTTGTACATCTTGACTAGGCTCACTAGGTTGGTGTCCGTCGACAGAAAGCCGAAATTGGTGTTAGAGATGATGGGAAACACCGCAACGAGAAACGAAATGACGATGATGGAGGCAATTCCAGATCCCGCCCAAATGACAATCAGCGGAGCGATGGCAACAATGGGAATGGTTTGCAACAACACGGCGTACGGATACAAACTGCGTTCCAGCCACTTCGCCTGCGACATGACAAACGCCGAAACGATGCCGACGAGAATGCTGAGCACAAATCCCGCAATGGAACTTTCAAACGTGACCCACACGGCTGCCCAGAGCATCTTGCCGTTCTGCAAAGTGGCCTGCGCCACTTCCACCGGGGTCGGCACCAAATACGATGGAACCCGGAAGACGGTACAAACCCCCTGCCACGCAACGAGGAATAGGATCAGCACTAGGACGGGAGGCCCGATGCGTTCAAGCCGGAATCGCGCGCGACTTTGGGCCCACAGTGCCGGAGTAGACGTAACAGCCATGGGCTCATGCCTCCTCCAGTTCTTCGATTGCGGACGCCACAGTCAAGGCAAACTCGGGTGTAGTGAGCAATTCACGGCTGCGCGGGTACGGTGCGTCGACGCTCAGTTGCGCCTTCACCCTCCCGGGGCGTGCCTGCATCACCACGATTCGCGACGAGAGGTAGACCGCCTCGAACACGTTGTGCGTGACAAACACCACGGTCATCCCCAGTAAACTCCACAACCGCAACAATTCGTCTTGCAGTCTCTGGCGCGTGATCTCGTCGAGCGCGGCGAAAGGTTCGTCAAGGAGCAGCAGCTTCGGCTCTGATACCAAAGCCCTCGCGATGGAGACGCGCATCTTCATTCCTCCGGAGAGTTGCCTAGGCAAGTGGTGCGCGACCTCGGACAGACCAACCATGCCAATCATGTCCATAGCGCGCGCCTGACGCTCCCGTTTCTTGACCCCCATCAATTCCAGGGGGAGGGCCACGTTGTTGAGAACGGATCGCCAGGGCATCAACGTGGGGTCCTGAAACACGAATGCCAGGTCACCCTGTTCCTCCGCCAAAGTTTTTGCGTCGCCCCCGAGCACCTCCACGTTGCCCACACTGGCCGTCTGCAAGCCGGCCACCGTTCGCAGCACTGTCGATTTCCCGCAGCCAGAGGGGCCCAAGAGAGAGACGAATTCCCCCTGCGCCACGTCAAGGTTCACGTCAGCCAGGACTGGGGGGCCCCCCGGATACCGTTTCCCCACGTTCCGCAGGCGGACGATGAGTGGTTGCCCATTCGCTTCTGGGGATAGAACTTTTTGTTCCGTGCTTGTGACAGCCATGTTCATCTCCTCCTTCCTCGCAAAACGCTCAAACCGCCTGTTCGGGACCGAGCGAATACTCCAGTTTCAAGGGATTTAGCAATCCATAAGGATCGTTCTGTCGCTTGAGTTGCCCAAGCCGAACGAGCTCCGGGGACCTGCCGCCAAACTCCAGCCGCCACGTATGCGGGTTCGCGACCGACACGCCGATGGATTGGCAGAAGTCAATCATCATCTGTAATCTGTCGTCCGTGGTATAGCGGAGTAAGGGCAATCCAGACACGACGAGTTTCCCTTTGCTTCTCATGAGTTCCACGTGCAACAGGCACTCCGGAAATGCCGCCTTCAACGCAGCCATTTGTGTCCAGTAGTCGGTTGGGGAAAAGCGGGTTTGCAAGTACGTCATGTTCGAGTCCATCTTGCGGGCCCATAAAGTGGTGTGATTCCACGCGTGGTCAGAGACTCCGGTGCCCAGGTGATACCGCGAGGAGGGAATGCGCAGCGACACCGTTCCACCGCACTCCTCCACCCACCGAAGGAGCTCCGCCCCATCCTCCTGTGCAATCTCGAGGAGAGCCACCGCTTTATCATGCGGCAGTTTCAGGGTCGTAAAGTAGCGTGCAATTTCGGCCTCATGGATGGAGATAAGCCGTTTTTTGATGCCTTGGTTATCTGCCAAACCAAGGCCAAAATCGAGCGCCTCGTTGTAAGCATCAAAGGTGATGGCCCACTGCATCCATTCGTGCTTTTCCGTCAGGGCGATAGCCAGTTCTGTCACGATGCCGGAGACCCCGTAATTGTGAATGTAAGGCTGCACATGCTCGCCCGCGACGCGGATAATCCGAGGCTTCTCCTCTATGGTCTTGATGGTCATGGAACGGACGATGCCATCCCACACGGTCCCCCACTCAATCGATCCGATGCCCCCCGACCCTCCGCTGATGAATCCCCCAATGGTCGCGGTCTGAAAGGTGCTTGGGTAGATTCGTAATTCCTTTCCTAATTCCCGGGCCGCCGCCTCCATTCGCCCCATCTTGGCCCCAGCCTGCACAGAAATGGTGTCCCCCTGGACTTCAAGCAGTTGATTCAACTGCGACATGTCGACCACAATTCCGCCCGCGAGGGGCACGGCCTGGCCGTAGTTGCCGGTTCCCCCGCCTCGGACCGTGATGGGCACTCGACACGAGACCGCCACGGATAAGACGTCATCAAGTTCCTCCTCGTTCGTCGGCCAAACGATGCAGTCTGCGACTTCGTGCCCCAGTTCTCGGCTTAAAACGGGAGAGAAATGGAAGAAGTCACGGGAAAACTTTCGCCTCGCTGGCAGTTCAAATGACAATCGATCCGACGCTATCGCCCCAGCCAACATGCTCTGCCAGCCACCTTTCACCATCGAACCCTCCCCCTCCCACTCATCCGACGATGCGTATCGCGTTGTCCTCCGAGCTCGTGGCCCCTTGAAAATGCGCAATTTCCACCAGCACTTTGGAGAGCTTTTCAACCATTCCGTCAAACAGCGCATCGCCTGTGGAACTTGATGCCTGACGCGCATCTCCAATCACGCCTGAGGCACTGACGTCTCGGGTGCTCCATGCCACTGGAAACCTACCTTCCACCGATAACAGAGAAGCGTCTTGGATCAAGAGGGGATACTCGCCGACGATTCTATCTTCGCGAACCCATTCAGGCATCAGGGACATCACGAGTGAAGTCTCCGACGCCCCGGCATGAATCCCTTCCTCTCTTTCCTTGTCGTCAAATATCCCCTTTGGAGCAAGCGATCCGCCATGAATCACAAAGACCCACAACCCTGTCTTGATGTGAATCTCCCTGGCTGTCACGTGCAGAAGGCCGACGTTGCCTCCGTGCCCGTTGAGAAATACGAGTTTTCGAAATCCACTGCGGGCCAAAGACTGGGCGATGTCCATCAACACGCTCATCGTGGTTTGGGCGCTTAGGGTTACTGTTCCGGCAAAGTCCGCATGCTCCATGCTGTAGCTGTACGCGAGCGGGTAAAGATAAAAGAAAGGGTGATCTTCCGGCAACCGCTCCAAGGCTCCCGCCACCAGCGACTGAACGATTAGAGCGTCTGTGAAGAGGGGCATGTGCGGCCCGTGTTGCTCCATGGCACCCACTGGCAGAATGACGGCTCCATCCTTAGCTGCCAAACCGGGGATATCTATGTAGGAATATCTCCCGAGGAACCTATCTCCCACCGCGTCGCTCATTGCCCCCCACCACTGTCGTGCACTTGTCATAGACATCCCTCTCTCATGATTTCTCGCGGCCGTGTTCGTGTGAGCAATCCTCCCGCGAACGACTTTTGTAGGCTCATTTTTGTAGCCCCATTATAGTGGCACCGATCCCGTTGAGTCAATATATCTTACATTAATTTTGCTCGGTTAATGAAATCGGCCTTGATTTTAGACATTTTAGGGAGAATTATTGATACGATAACCGCGAATCTGTATGATTTATGCGTGACATTTGATGTTTTGTGTTAATATACATAACACAAGTAGGAGGTGGTGCAATGATTCGCTTGGGTCACCCGAGACAGTCTTGGCAAGTTTCGAAGCAGGAGGCGGATCTATGCCGTCCCCAACACACTCCATGCAAGGTCCACTTTGGCGCGAAACCGAAGTCCTTGACGGTGGATCTGCACAGAGCCGCGGTTCTCGTCGTCGACATGCAGAACGACTTCTGTTCTCCGGGCGGTTGGCTGGATTATATCGGAGTCGATGTTCAACCCTTGCAAAAGCCGGTGTCACCTCTGAATCACATACTCCCAGAACTGCGCGCGACGGGGGTGCCGGTCATCTGGGTCAATTGGGGGAATCGAGGAGATCGACTGAACCTCAGCCCATCGGTCTTGCACGTGTATAATCCAACAGGCGACGGCAAAGGGATAGGAGATCAGTTGCCTGCCAACGGATCGAAGGTGCTAGAAAAAGACAGCTGGGGCTGTGCCATCATCCAAGGACTCGACACGCATGAGGCGGACATTTTCGTCGATAAGTACCGCATGAGCGGGTTCTGGGACACCCCGCTTGACAGCATCCTGCGCGGCCTCGCAGTACAGACTCTATTCTTCGCCGGCGTGAACGTAGATCAATGCGTCATGGCAACCCTGCAAGACGCCAATTTCCTGGGATACGACTGCATCTTACTGGAAGACTGCAGCGCCACGTCATCCCCCTCCTTCTGCACCGAGGCGACGCTCTACAACATCCAACAATGCTACGGCTTCGTAACCTCTTCTGACGAAGTACACAAGGGAATCTCCCAAACCAAAGCGCGCGAAATGGGGATACAATATGGATCATGGTGCTGCTCGTGTTGAAATGTTTGCTGGAACACTGGAAGACTACCCCGTCTATAAGATCTCGCCGAAGGACAGCAACAAGTTCGCCCTCCTGTGCGACACGACGGAGCATCCGCTACCGTTCATGATGTGCGTCGAGATCTTCGACGTCGGGGGCGCGACGCCCGTCAATGAACACAACGCGGCGTATGAGCATTTTTATGTGATTCATGGAACGGGCGTCGCCGTCATCGGCGATGAGGAGGTGTCGCTGGTGCCCGGGGCCCATGTCCTGGTTCCCAAAGAGACCCCTCACGTCGTGCGCAACATCGGAGAAACCCGCCTCTACGTACTGACCACCATGGTGCCGGACGAGAACTTTAGCAAACTCATCAAATCTGGAATTCAAGTCGCCCTCGACGAGGAAGACTTGCGGATTCTTAGGGGAGGACGGTGAAGCCTTGGCCACCCGTACGGAAATCATCAACGTTCGCCTACCGCTGTTGGATGAGAACCACTGGTTCACCCTGACCGTGGAGAATGGCGTGTGGGTAGGCGTCGATCCGCAATCTCAGCAGATCTACTCTAGCTCGCACCAGTCCGTCGACGGCTGGCGTCCGAACGCGAATTTGGCGGTGGAATTGTTGGACGCCGAAGGGAAAGTGATGTTGCCGGGTTTGGTGGATAGTCACATGCATCTTGACAAAGCGTTCTCGCTGAATCGCGTCGGAAATGAATCCGGAACCCTGCAAGAAGCCGTGCGAAACTACGCTGCAAAGGTGGCATCGTTTTCGAAGGAGGAAATTCGCACAAGGATCCGCAAAGCGGCGTTGCAGTCCATATCCTTTGGAACCACGTCCATTCGCACCCACCTTGACTTTCACGTGCGCATGGGTCGGGAGATTGCCCTTCGCACCCTAGAGGCAGCTCTGGAGGTCAAAGAGGAATTCAGCCAATACCTCACCCTCCAACTGTTTCCGATGATTCCACCGGCGCCGCTCACCGCTCCGGAAATCGACCTAATTGAGGAAGCTTTGCGCATGGGTGTGGACGGTATTGGAGGGGCGCCGCACCTGTCTCCGGATCCGAAACCGAGCATCAATCTCATCTTCCGCCTCGCCGAGAAGTATGACCGTCTCGTCGACATCCACACGGACGAATCCGACAATCCGGAGAAGAAAACGGTCGCCATCATCGCCGACGTGACGCGCCAATTTGGCTACCAAGGTCGTGTGACCGTAGATCACCTCTGTTCACTTGCTTCCATGCCGGACGACGAGGCGTGGGGACTCATCGAGGCCATGCGCGCTGCCGAGCTGTCCTCCATCACGCTGCCAGCGGCAAACCTGTACCTACAGGGACGGGCGGACCACTTCCCGGTTCGGCGCGGCATTACGCGCGTCAAGGAAATACGGGCCGCGGGCATTCCCATCGCCACCGCCTCAGACAACATTCAAGATCCGTTCCACCCGTTCGGGCGAGCAGATCTCCTGCAGATTGCGCTGATTACAGCCTACGGTGCGCACATGGGATCTGCCTGCGACATTCGCAATCTCCTCGGCATGGTTACCGAAGTCCCCGCTCAGATACTTGGTCTCACGGAGTATGGCATCACCGTAGGCAACCCGGCGAAATTCGTTCTCTTTGATGCACACACTCCCGAAGAGATATTCTCCGACTTGCCCGAAAGGCGATGGGTCTACGGCGGTGGACACTGGATGAGAATCGCAGCCCCTCCCGCCCACTGGGAGGTTACTGAATTAACAACGGCTTGGAATGACGTTAGACGCTAGTGAGCCGTTCAATGTATCCTGATTCTGATACAATTAGTTTATCTAGAATGGGTTACCTTTCTAGCGCGATGTTGCTACAGCCCATGAAGGGTAGCCCTTGTGTTTTTCTGGATATAATGAGTATTACTCATCACCCTCTGCGCGTTCGGTTCCATTTTTCGGTGATGTCCGAGAGGTTTGCCGCAAGATACGAGGAGGAGTGGAAATGTCCACTGTTGTCGATTTTAACAATGTGTCCACGGCTGGACTGGAGTCTTCCCCCGTGGCAGAGTCCCTGGCGGGTTTACGCGCTAATGAGGCCCGGTACTTTATGAACAAGTACAAGCATACGTTCACGGTCCTACCCGCCAACGAAAGCCAGGAAACCCTCAATTATGTGAACCGAATTTTGAAAGATGAACGCGATATTGAATTTTCGGCCAAGCCTTTAGAAACGTCGCGGTTTCAAGTGGAGAACATTCAATTTGCCTACGTCTTTTACGAGGATGGCCTTGGGCTCAACGTGATGTATACGGTCGATGACCCAAAGAAGCGGGCCGTGGGGTTCAAGCTTTCTGAGGGGATGGAGGTACCGAAGGAGTTAGAAGGGAGATTTAAGTTTGCGAGGCAGAAGTCGAAACTGGCCGGAACCATCCGCGGCTCGTTTTTTGTGATTAAGGGAGAATATTCACTATGAGCCAATCCTCGCGAGCCACATTCAATCTATGAAGTGGCTAAAGCACCAGGATGATCCCCTTCTCGCGCAGATTATCTAGGCACTCCTGTAGATACGCTTCGTCGTGTTCGGGATAGACGGGCATCTTCTTAGAGAACTTAGCCTCGTCGATAGTCGTGCTCGGTGTGCGCTGCCCCCGATATCCTGAATCCAACCACAGGGCGTTCACGTGGTATCCTCGACGGGCCATCTCGTCCATCACAATCCGATGGTATTGCACCAAATGCTCAAAGGGATGCGCGAACACATAGTTGACGGTCGCATGCGGCTTCATCCATCCCCCTCCGCGAAGCGCACAACACTCCCTGTGCTGCCCGAGCAACTGCTGGCGCGGTAAGTAGTCAATCAGGGCTTGATGCCATAATCTCACTGTCGTGCACCTCTTCCTATGTCACTCGCGTCATTTCACGCTCATCTTGACCCCTAGTGTTGCATTCGAACGAAGACGGGAGAAAGGCAATGCCAACAGATGACAGAGACCTACAAAACCATGCACTTCTATTCGCAGGATGTGAATCCCTTTGGCGCGATGCGAAGTATTCCCTCATGCGTCGCTCCTACGCGAAACTGCAGGAGATGCAAAAGTCCCTGAGAGACTCTCGCCAACACCTGAGAGATCTCGAGGCGTGGCTCGGTGCTCTTCATCACTGCTATCTGGACCCAGTTGACGATGGTGCGGATAAGAATACGCTGTTTCACGTTATGGGATACTTCAAAGACTCCTTCTCGAGCGAATGGCGCCAGCATGTTCACCAACTCATCGTCAAGAACCCGCAGGCTGCGTGGAGTGCCCTTGAATCCGCTCTGCTAGAACTAGACTCTGCGTATCTTATCACTTCCTACGTGTGGAGGAATGATGCTTGGGACAAAGTCTGGTTTCGGTACCAAAAAGAGTGGTACCAACTCCAGATTCATCCTGACGTCGATGAGAATCGCTTAAGCATCCGGGTGCGGACGCTAGGCGATTGGATTGAAAGCAGGAGGTGCCTCCACCTACGAGAGCAAGACCTTGTCGACGAACGGTTCGGCGTCGTTTTGGCGAACCGATTTGTTCCGTATCGCCCGCTCTGGGATACAATCCGACGTGTAGTCTAGGTCCATGGAGAACATGACCTGCTTGCTTCTATCTATACCTTGTCATGGCACTTTCCTCTCTCCACAAAAATAAAGGACGCAACACGACGACGTTCGCTAGCGCACGGTAGTTAAGATATACTGTCGTCGGCACAAATAATGATGTCTACCCCATCGCCCACGACAGACCAGGAGTCCGGCACTCGTTCCAAAATAACCTGATTCTGTTCCAAACGAAAGGACAGGCGCTCGCCTTCGGAGAGTGTGAGATCTCTAATTCGTTCATATGGACCATACCCGAAACGATGAGGCTGGTATCGTGCGGCCACACCGTTCCTCGGTGATAACTGAAAGGACCGAACGCCTTTTCGCAGGATGCAAGGGTCCGAATTCCCCACCCGCTGAACAGGTCTAGGCTCATTAGCGTGTCGACTACAGCCTGAGCGTTCGTCTTCGCTACAATTCCCGTTCACAGGCATTGACCGGCGTCAGAACTCAACACGTCGAGGCGTCGTCCGTTGGCATCCATGGCCATCGCGTAGTACTGACGATCCTCCATCCAAAATGCCTCATGAAACCGCACTTGGAGTTCTTGAGCTTCCACGCGAAGTTGGTTCGCCTTCGAATTTTCACCCAACGCCTCATACACCTCGGCAATGTGCATTTTTGCTTGGTAAACGTACCCTTGGACCACCGAAAAGTGCAGTTCTAGTGCCCATGGGGCCGTTATATGCCTACGCTGCGAGAACCCTTCATCGTGATAGGTCTTCCAACCTTGCTGGGAGTATAGTTCTGCCGCTTCGCGACGTCCAAGACCAGCTTTCTGGTGTCCTCCGGAACGTTGCCACGATTGTGTTGGATTTAGAAAACCAAAAACCAACCACTGGCCCATCGATGCCCAAATGCGCTGATTGCAGGGATCATAAGGGTGTAGCCACATTGGGAACCCCACCATTCTCCTACTCACCCTGTATGACCCTGTCAGGAGTCTTGCTGTTTCGCTATCGCCATCAGGTAACTGGAGAGGAACAACTGACCACGAATGTGATGGACCGACTGATCTCCGGACAACGAGTAGTCGTAAAGCGGTTCCCAGGACCAAAATCCCCATTTCACGTGCGGATCGTCCAAATGCAAAGGATACTTTCCGGACTCGCAAGCCTGCATGGACATTCCATACTTGACGGCGCGAATGGCCGATTGTAGGTAGGCGTCTTCTCCAGTGGCTCCATGTAAGCGAATCAGGCTCAGTGCAATATTCGGCGTGTCGCCTGGGCCTACGGTTGCGACACAGATTTCACCGTCTCTGTCCACTCCAAGTGGCCACGCCCCGTCTGTGCGCTGATATTGAAGCATCCAGTTCGCGTAATTGATGGCTGAATCGAGGTACTTTTGTTCGTGAGTAGCTTCCCACAAATACACTAGTCCCCGAAGTTCCGGAGCCGCAAGATCCGAGTTCCAGAACTGATCATCGATAAGATAGAACGCTCCGTTGGGAGCCTGCAAGGAGAGAGCATGGTCTCCCCACTCCAAAGCTTGTTGAAGATACTGTCCGTTCTCGGTCGCTTCGTACATTTCCATATAGCACGTAATTGGAAACCCAAAGGACTTCCACACGTTACCTTTGTCTCTCCACGAGTAGTTCTCGGTGTCAAACGTGTAACGAAACCCAGCTTCCTTGGATCTCTTGAAGAAGTTGTGAAATTTATTGATGGATTCGGCGACAAACGTGCTCTTGCTTCTGCGATTTAGCGCGAGGGCCAACCAAAATGCATCCCCCGTGTACTTTAACCACAGTTCTGACGGTCTAAACCCATCTCTGACTCCGCCCTGCCAAAAGGCCATTGGGTGGTCATCACAGTATTCACGCATGGCGAACTCAAAGCACGACGTCGCTCGTTCAAGCATCATGGGATCCTGGAACAAGTCGTACATGACAACGAAATTCAGTGCCATGAGAAAGTTCCCGCTATCAAACTCGGATATGAACTGGGTATCGGACCGATAATAGTGATGCAACGCCCCTACCTCTTCGTCGTAGAGACCGTTGACAAACGAATACACAGAGTTCTTGCATCTCGACACAATTTCGTCCGTGCTTACTCCGAGGGTTTGCTGCACGACGTCATGGGCGTCTAGGCCAACGCGTGGCAGCCCCCAGTTTTCAGGAGAGACAGTCTGGAATCCAGTGAACTTGAAAGTCACTCTGCTTCGCCACCCTTATCTAGGACATAGATTCTTGTCCTAAGTTGTCTTTGGAATGGACTTCCGAAATTCCTATTACGAGAATTCTTCAATGTCGGAGCTTAGGGTATCCTGCGAGGACTTCATTTTGAGGGTGGTGATCCACGAAGTCGTGTAGACTGCCACCGGGATCCCAAACAGTAGGAACAGAGAGGGGAAATGTCCACCGATGAACCAGACGCCAAACAGGATCACGAGATTGAAAATAGTCAACTGCGGTTTGTAAATGGCAACTTTCATGGCAGTTGCAATCAAAGTAGAAGTTCGCAAATCGGCTCGTATCATCACGGGCAGGACATACAGGCTAGTGGACACATACGCAATGCCCACAATTGCAATGGCGAAGAGAATCCACGGTACTACCTGACTTTTCAAGTGGTAGACAAGGATCAGATCCATGACGAGAAAGAAGCCGACGACAGACCCTCCCCCTCCTACGACTAGGCTTTGTCTGAAATGTTTTCGAAAGGCATTCCAGAAAACCACCCATAGAGAAGGAGTCGGTTCTTCTTTGTCGAGGCTGTAGCGGGCGACGGCAAACATCGCGGCTAGGCTGGCGGGTATCGTGATCACGGGCAGACTAGCTAGAGCACACAGACCGGTAAGTCGTAGGAACAGATAAATCCACGTAAAGATGCGATACAAAATCCCATCTGTGGAGAAGAGAAAAGACATTGACTCATACCCCCTCACTCTCACCGTTAGCTATATGGCGCATGATAACGATAGCATCATCCAGTGAGAACTTGATTCGATGTGAATAATCCCTAACAGGACAAGTCATTTGTGGAATTCATCCTTAGTCTGACTATCTCAACACTTTTAAAATAACACGAAGATGATGACGTTACCATTGACATAGCCAAAATATTTTGAGTACCATTGAAAACGCAACCATGATCAAGATATGTAAGCTACCAGGTTGACTGGTTGCCGGGAATCAAACTTATGAGGGGGATTGAGATGAGCAGGGAACTAAGCAGGAAAATGAAGAGTACCATGGTGCTGTCAAGCGCTTCCATGCTGACGCTCCTCGGTGTCGGGTTGGTCGCGGCACCCGCAAACGCCGCCAGCCAAATCACCATCACCGTCTCGAACTACGAAGGACAGGGTACATCGCTTACCGACGAGCAATTGATCGCCCAGGAATACATGAAGTTACATCCGAATGTCAAAATCGAGATCGACTCCATCCCCAACAACTATCTAACCAAGATCTTGACTGAGATTGCGGCCGGTACAGCGCCAGACATCATGGAGGTCGGTGACGGACAGGTTTCCGAATTCGCTCAGAAAGGAATCTTTGTCAATCTAGGCCCGTACATTAAGGCCGCGCACGTGAATTTGAAGGACTATTATCCGACAGTTCTGAAGACGGGCATGTACAACGGGCAGGTCTACACGATGCCCAAGGATTGGAGTAATCTTGCGATCTACTACAACAAGACGATGTTCGAAAAGGCACACCTTGCACTTCCGAAACCAGGCTGGACATGGCAGCAACTCTTTGCGGACGCGAAGAAGCTCACTGTGATGAACAACGGCAAGACAAGTCAGTGGGGCATCGTATTGCCCGGAACCTGGAGCCGCGGCATGGAGCCGTTATTGTATGCGTTCGGTGGAACTACCATTGGGCCGAATGGCAAGTATGTCGGTTACATGAATAGCAAGGGCTCGGTCTCCGCTCTTACGTTCTACCGTCAGATGTACAATGCCGGCGTGGCACCAAGTCCTGCCACGGTCCAGGGCTTCCAAGGCGTTGATATGTTTCAGGCGGGCAAGGCGGCCATGAACCTGACGGGTATCTGGCCAATGCAAAATTACTTGCGGACACCGCACCTGAGCTTCGGCGTGGCACCCATGCCAAAAGGGCCAGCCGGGTACGGGAACGCCATTTGCTACGCGGGGTACGGAATTAATTCGGCCGCTCCCAACAAGCAGGCTGCGTACGACTTTCTCAAGTTTCTTACCGGACCACAGGGGGAGAGGATTCAAGCCAACTACGCGTTTGTCTCCTTGCGCTCAGTGGCGAAGACGAGCGGCCAGACCACCAATCCGCTTATGAAAGGATTTCTTGAAGGGGTACCATCCATTCACGAACTGGGGAGCCTGGTCAATCCGACGTATGTGTCAACAGGCTCCACCGATTTCGGGAACGCGCTGACCACCATTTTGCTCAAGCCAAATTCAAACATCCGCCAGACTCTTACGCAAGCGGCGCAACTGGCCGAAAAGCAGAGTAAGACAGCAACAAACTGAGTATCCGGCAGGCGAACCGGGGGCCCAGTGTACCCCCGGCCCGCCGCGATTGGAGTGACGCTTGGTGGCCCTGAATTTCCCGAAAACCGGTCAGATCCACGTTAGAAAAGTATGGACGCAGAGTCGGCGCGAAGTTGCAGCGTTTTACCTGCTGATTTCACCATGGCTTCTTGGGTTTCTCGTGTTTGTGCTGGGCCCGATGCTAGCATCGCTCGTACTCAGCTTTACCCAGTGGGACATCCTGACACCGCCCCAATGGATTGGGCTGGGAAACTACGTAAAAATGATGCAGGATCCCCTGTTCTGGCAGTCCCTTAAGGTTTCGATGCTATATGCCGTCATGGCGGTGCCACTTGGTCTCATCGTGTCACTCGGCATGGCAGTCCTGCTCAATCAGAACGTGCGCGGCCTGAGACTGTTTCGCACACTCTTTTATCTACCATCGGTTGTCAGTGGCGTAGCAGTCATGATCCTATGGCTCTATATATTCAATCCCGACATTGGTCTACTGAACTCTTTTCTCGGTGACTTCGGAATCAAGGGACCCGCCTGGGTGTTCAGCCCGAGGTGGGCACTGCCTTCCATGGTGATCATGAGCCTGTGGGGAGCAGGCGGAGGAATGCTGATCTGGCTCGCGGGACTGAAGGGGATCCCAGAGTATCTCTACGAAGCGGCTAAGATCGACGGGGCGAGCTCTCGCCAACGATTTCGCTATGTCACTCTGCCTATGCTATCGCCGACCATCTTCTTCAATCTCATCACTGGCATGATCGGGGCGCTACAGGCGTTCAGCCAGGCCTATGTCATGACAAATGGTGGCCCGCTCAACGCCACATTGTTTTTGAATCTGTACCTGTTCAACAACGCGTTCGTGGATTTTAACATGGGGTACGCGTCTGCTCTGGCATGGGTCCTGTTTCTAATCATTTTATTGATGAGTCTGCTGGTGATCCGCTCGTCCAGTATGTGGGTGTACTACGAAGGAGAAAGGAAGTAGGCCAATGGCAGTCGTAACACAGCAGATGACGAGAAGTCGCCGTCCAAAGCCCGTGTCGATTGGCCGGTTGTCATGGAAGTTAGTTGTTTACCTTCTTCTGATTGCTGGGTCCATCGTGTTCATCTTCCCGTTCATTTGGATGCTGTCCACTGCACTCAAACCCGACTGGCAAGTGTCACAGTGGCCCATTCAGTGGATTCCGCACCCGTTTGAATGGAGCAACTTCACGAAGGCCCTGACGGTCCTCCCATTTGGGGGCTGGGCTGTGAACTCCATCATCATCACATTTTCCACTGAGATCGGAACCCTCTTATCATGCACGGTTGTCGCTTACGGGTTCGCTCGGTTCCGCGCTCCCGGGAAGAACACATTGTTCATCGTGCTCCTGGCAACCATGATGCTGCCAGGCACGGTGACGCTGATTCCAACGTTCTTTCTCTTCCGCGAACTTGGGTGGATCAATACATTTCTTCCACTCATCGTTCCATCGTTTTTCGGCAACGCGTTTTTCATCTTCCTACTTCGGCAGTTTTTTATGACGATGCCGTTAGAACTTGAACAGGCTGCGCGCGTAGATGGGCTCGGCACGCTAGGAATTCTCGTACGGATCATGGTGCCCCTCGCACTGCCTGCACTTGCAACGGTATTCGTCTTTCAGTTCAACGGGGCTTGGAACGACTTCATGGGACCGCTGATTTACCTGAACAAGGAAAGCTTGTATACTCTCGCGGTCGGGATCAACTATTTTAAGAGTGAAAACAATGTAGAGTGGAATTATCTCATGGCGGCATCCGTAGTATTCATGCTACCCTCCTTACTGCTTTTCTTCTTCGGACAACGGTACTATGTAGAGAGTATCACCTTGACAGGTGTCAAAGGTTGAATTTTCTCGTAGGAGTGGAGTGTGTTGATTGAAGGTAACAATCCGAGAAGTGGCGATCAAAGCCGGTGTTTCACCGATTACCGTTTCCCGTGCCTTGAACAGTCCAGACTTGGTGCGGCCCGATACACGTGCAAAAATTGAGAAGGCGGTCACGGAACTTCGATATCGCCCCAATCCCGTGGCGCAGGGGCTGAGATCCGGCAAGACGCGCGTCGTTCTTCTTGTCGTCAAGCACAAGCGAACGTACGACCCGCTCCTGTTTGAGTTCGCCCTCGGGGTTAGTGACACATTTCAGCAAAATAACTACTCACTCCTGATTCATCTGACGCCAGACGGCAGTGTGAGCGTGGATGACGTGACCGGTCGGGCTGACGGCGTCATCCTGACGGATATTGAGGAAAATGATCCGCGAATCGAGAAACTGGCCCGGCACGTCCCAGTTGCGATCTTTGGCGAGAGCACGCTGGCGGTCTCCCAGGTCGACATCGACGATGCGTGGGGGGCACGCTTGGCGACAGAGCACCTACTTTCCCTTGGTTGCCAAGACATCGTGATGGTGGCCGGAGACGGTCGGGCACTCTACATGAAGCATCGGATTCGCGGATACATTGAGGCATTCACCGAAGCGGGAGGCAATCCGACCATAGCTTACGGATCTCTTGATTTGATCGGCGGCGAGACGGCGATTCGCTCTTTCGGGCGAATTCCCGAGGCGATTTTCTGCGCGTCGGATGGGATGGCGGTAGGAGTTCTGCGAAATCTGACGTCGCTCGGGATTCGTATTCCAATTGTCGGCTGCGACGGCCTGCAACTTGGTGAAATGACGACGCCAACATTAACATCCATCAAGCTCCCCTTTTACGAGGCGGGTCAAAAGCTAGCGGAAGCGATTCTGGATGGCATACAAGGGAAGGAACCGGTAAACATCCGTATCCGACCGGATCTGGTCATCCGCGAATCCACACACTACTGGGAAGGCAGGACAAGTCGATGCGATTCCTCGAGAAACGAAGCCGCCTCACCGACCCTTACGTAACAGCAGGTAACAGGGTCTACGTGATCGGTACGCAGGATGGAGATTTTCCGGATACGGGCGGCCATATACCCGGGGAAATGGCAGGTCTCTGGGATCATCCCATCAAGCTCGCCGACGGTTTTTTTGTCGGTTTGTCCGAAGGTGAAACGATCGTATGGCCCGTAGCCGACACTTTCCGGACTTATCCGTTTTATACGGAGCATGGGGTCAACCACGAGTCATACACCTTGGTTCGCCAGCAGTTCGTGCCGGACGATGAAGAATGTATCGTTGTTACCATTGCCTATACTAACCGGACGGATACGGAGCAGAACTTGACGCTAATTTTCGGCATACGTTCAGACTTGCATCCGGGGTGGTTGGGCGTCGAAGAGGACGGGCTGGACCTCGCAGATCAACACGATGGCTTTCTCGTGTTTCGTGATAGCGTTCAGCCATGGACGCTCATGGTCGGTACAGACGCAACGAATTACGTCATACAAATTGGGGCCACCCTGCCCCGTGAAACGGCTGGGCAAGGCGCGTCTGCGGCCATGAACATCCCCATCACCTGCAGGCCGAGGGAAACCGTCTACACGCGGTTTGTCCTGGCCGGATCCGTTCACGGGTTGTCGTCGTGTCAGGAAACTATGGAGCGCATGCTTAATGGCACCGAGGATGCTTTTGCGCGCAAAGCGAAACGCTTTGAGCAGATTGAGCAGAGCTGCTTGATTACCGTGCCAAATCCCAGCGTTCAAGAGGCGCTCCCATGGATCAAATACAACACCGACTGGCTGGACCGAAAAACCGAGATGGGTAGGGGACTTGGAGCGGGGCTGCCCGAGTACCCCTGGTGGTTCGGATGCGACAACGGATACGCCGTGCAAGGGATTCTATGTCTTGGTTGGTTTGACATGGCCAAAGACACGCTACGCTTACTTGCGAGCGTGTCTGAGACGACCAATGGCAACGGACGGATCATTCACGAAGTCAGTACGACTGGCGTCGTCTTTAACCCAGGCAATACACAAGAAACACCTCAGTTTTGCATGTCGGTATGGGACGTCTTCATGTGGACTGGTGACATCGAGTTCCTGCGTGAGATGTATCCCGTCGTAAAAAAGGCCATCGCTTGGACTCTGAGCCAGGTGCCCGATGACAAAGACTTTCCCATCGGGTATGGACTCATCGAAGTCGAGAACCTGAATGACCGCCTAATCGACACGGCGGTTTACACGTACAAGGCGCTGGATGCCTGTGCTCAGATGGCCGAGATTTTTGGGGATTCGCTAACTGGGAGGCTGCTTCAGGATCGTGCAGCTCGCCTCAGGAATGATATCCTGCAAGCATACTGGCTGGAGGAAGCAGGACTCTTCGCTGACATGCGTTCGCGGCCCAGCGTCATGAACGAAAAGTTAAGCTTGTGGGCCGAGCGCGCCGGGAGCGAGGGGCTCGACGCAGCACGCCGTTACTATCTCAGCCTGATCGATGAATCTGGCAATGACGAGGAACGCCCCTACCTGCTCAAGCACTGGGTCATCAATACTCCGCTCGAAACTGGCCTTGCGCCGTCGGATCTAGCAATTCGGGCGCTTCAAAACATGCGGTTCGATTTTTGCGGGCCGCATGGCGTTTATCTGTCGGGTCTCGAGCAGCAGAGGATGATGACGATTTCCTCCGGAGTGCAGGCTGTTGCTGAGTGCACATACGGCCGACCAGACGAGGCGATCATGTGGATCGAGAAAGTCACTGACTCGCTCAGCCTACGGATGCCAGGGGCCATCACGGAAATGTCCCCCGACTACGGCTGTTTTGTGCAGGCATGGACCGTCCACAGCGTCTACTCCCCCATCGTCCGACATATGTTTGGCGTAACGCCGATGGCTTACGACCATGCCTGTTTACTGGATCCGGACATGCCATCTGCCTGGGCAGCCGCAGAACTAAAGGGTTTGCGAATTGGAGATAATCGGCTGGACGTGCACTATGAACGCAACGAAGGACAGGACGTCCTGCGCATTTTCTCAGCGCAGGATTATACGCTGCTCTTTGCCCGTCCTGCCGTCGAGGAGGAGAAAGGTGCAAAGTCGGACACATCGTTTGTCGTTCAGGCTGGGACGGAGTTGGTCGTTCGCCTTGCGCCCAAACGTGAACCATATGACAACGGAGGCGCTTTGCAATGAAATTGTCAAGCGAGGAACGGAAACAAGGCAGGCTGTCTCATCAGTCATTGTCCAGTATCGTGAACCAAGTGCGCGTCAATGGCTATTCGGTGATTGAAGAGTTTTATGAAAAAGATACGATCCGCCAGTGGCACGAAGCATATCTCAAGCTCTTCCAGCCGTTTGTTGAAAAGACCCGTACCACCAACTCCAATGGTCACTACCGTATGGATCTTCCCTTCGAGGCCCCATTTGTGGAAGAGGAGCTTGTAGCTCATCCGATGGTGCTCCAGGTTATGGAGGCTCTTCTCGGCGAAGACTGTATTTGCCAGTACCTCGCGTCCAACACTTGCTTGCCGGGTTCCGGATACCAGGACATCCACTCGGACCTCCATCCCCTTTATCCGGAGGCGGATATCACCCTTCCTCCTGCCGCAATCGTACTAAATATTGCCCTGGTCGACTTCCGTGAGGATAACGGTCCCACGGAGATCTGGCCCGGCGGAACGCATTTAATTCCCGAGAGCATGAATCGTCCTGAACTGATTACGGAAACAGCGCAGCGAATGGAATCCATCCACATCACCATGCCCGCTGGTTCCATCTCGATGCGCGATCTTCGTATGTGGCACCGGGGGGTGCCGAACCACTCCAACGAGCCGCGGCCGATGATCTCGATCGTTTACTTTCGTCATTGGTTTGGGGCGGAGCCGCTTTGCATTCCGAAGGAACGTTACGAGGGATTCGCGCCATCGGTGAAACGACTGTTTCGAAAGGCGATGTTTATCGAATCGTAATGCGAGGCGCTAGAGTAAGAAGACGAAGTGAAGTACGGTAAACCGTGTCTGAAGCGCCGTCATGAAAATGGGTGTGGTCAAAGAGGTGGTGCGGTGTGGGACAGTCAAAAGCAGCCAGGCTACGGCCAGCAGTACAGTACATGCAGCAGGTGGGTGTGTCGCCTGCACGAACATGGAACCAGTTTGTCGAACAACTGGACCGAAAACATGGGCGGCAACTTGCCAAACATCTGGTCGATCTGATGACGGGCCAGCTACAACTTGAGACAAACGCCAACAGCTTGTACGATGTGAAAAATGCCACGCTGGCACTGAGCCTAGACTTTGCAACATATTCCGCCGATTTGTACCGACGATTCTTCGACTGGGTACTCTCCCGACGACTGGATCAGGTGGATAGTATCTTGGACATTGGTTGCGACAATGGACTGGCGACGTGTTTTTTTGCGACCTGTTTTCCGGCGGCGCGGGTCGTGGGCATCGATATCTCGGAGACTGCCGTTGCCCGCGCGCGTGAACTCGGCGACCGCCTTAGGCTGACCAACGTGTCGTTTGAGGTACAGGACTTTCAGACGTTTAAAGAGTCTAGACAGGAGAAGCCATTTGATCTCATCATATCCCTGCGCTCTATCACTGAATTGATCGCAGATTTAAACAACGTCCACTACTGGTCCATCGAAAATCTGCACCAGCGGTTAGAGACCGCAAGGGGGTTGCGACCAAGTGACGGGACGGAAACAATTGAATATGTGAGTTCCACACGTTCGGCGATCGCGGTCGCCGAACGCGTTGCATCGCTTCTTGGCCCTACAGGCACGTTTCTTTCCCTGGAGCGACTAACACACGCCGGTGCTCTACACGCGTGGATTTATGCGTTGTCTCAGGCTAAGCTCCAAGTGGATTTTGCACACAGCACATGGTTGTCATTTCACGAAGTCGGTATTGAGCAGCAGTTCCCACTGCTCTCCGTGAAAAAAGGGGCGTCCGAAACCAATGATCCTGTAGCATGCACCTACAAACTTCTCCAGCTTGTGTCACCGAATCACGTGGAGATGGGACGTACGTTGCACGATGACCGTGCAGTCCTCGCGTTTCGACACTCGACCGACAAGATATTTGTCGAGGGGGTTCATGCTGTCTATCCAGACGGCGCCGGTGAGGAGCGCAAGGAAATCTGGAAAGATGGGCGGAGCATTCTGGAGTACCATTTGACAGATAGGGGATTCCGGGAACTAACCCGATATGCTAAGGAACGTCTGGCGGGCCAGCGGGACGCCCTGCACGATTGGATGCAACTCAAAACGGAGCAAAACTGTCAGTGCACGCTCTATATAGAACCATTTGAACACGGTACCAACGGGCTATCGTAACGGTGGTTTGCACATCAACCGAGAAGTTCTAGGTTGGACTCACCCGACTTCTGGACATCCCAGTTTGGCATGAGTACACACAACCACGATTCTGGCTCCAAATGTTTGTCTACACTGGCTCACGACATGTGCTTTTCCGCCAGACTTGCCGATTCGAAAACGAAACAATGATCGAGCTTTCCGTATAACGAAACCGACGACTCAATCACGACTCGGTCGTCCTGCAGTCAAATTCCTCTTTTGTCATCCCGAACAATATTTCGTCAAAGTACTGGCCTTGTGTGTACACCATTCGCCGCAAACGTCCTTCATGTTGGAACCCAAGACTTCCGTGCAACTGAATGGAGCCATTGTTGAACGCATAAACATGTGCTGTTGCTTTTTGGTATCTTAGTTCGTGGAAATAGTACTGTAGAAGAATCATTATTGCTTCACTACCATATCCTCTTCGCCAATGATTGCGAAAGATGCCAAGGCCATATTTAAAGGTACCATTCTTCGGGTCACAAGAATGTGCATTTATGCTGCCTATCAACTCACCGGCCAGGGTTTCAATGGCAAATCGGGCGTTATCGCCTTCTGCCTGCTCATTCGCGGACCTTTCCGCCCATAATCGAGTTCCCTCGGGAGATCTAGGTTTGTGCACGGCATCGCACAGCCTCGAGACCTCTGTATCCATGTCATTTTCATGGAATTTCTCCCAGTCACATGGCATTATAGGGCGGAGCCTTACTTTACTACCTTCCCAGATGTACTTGCACATTTTAACCTCCACGTGGTAAGCCATCGGCATCGGTAAGCCCTTAAAAACGTGTTCGAATTGCAAGGTTATGATTGAAGCGGCCTACACCTACTGGTCTGTATTATCCCGGATTTCGACGGTTTGCTCTCTATCAGTTGAGCTGAGGAATTGAAAAGGTGCTCCTCGTATGGCGAAATTGGGTTTGTCCGAAGCCATCGACATGGTTTTCCTGTGCCAACAACATCCTTGGTAACTCCATTTTTCTTATAGAAGGCTGCCTGGTATGTACGGCAGCAAATGCAGAAGTGGCGCTCGATGTAGCAATAAGGACGGATGCTACGATGATACTGCCTTTCCTTCCGCACCACTTATTTTCTAGTCGCTCGTCAAGCCGCCGGTTTAACGTGTCAAGGTCGACATCGAGGACAAACACGCCATCAAATAGGTCTATGAATTGCGAAAAGTTCCTAGAACCCCCGCAGAAAAATGTTACCGCCTCATCCTGGTTGGTGAGCAAAGCTTTTACTTTATCTACATGCCAAATGTGGTGCTCGTGGGTCGCGCCATCCGTTGGTGTACCAGTTTCCGGATCGCCTTGATAAGCCAATTCACGGTCACCATGAATGGCATGGTACCCGCGCCGCTGCAATTCGTTGCAGACCGAAGTTTTGCCGGTGCCTGAAACGCCTTCAATCAGATAATTTCTAATGCCCATGGCACACCCTCCATGAAACTGAATAAGCACAATATCGCACATATGTTGGATGTCAATTTGTTGTTTCACTCGTTTGTTCGATAAGCAGCAACGCGAGTTGCGGGTCCCGTTTTGTTCTTAGTACGTTCAGGACTTTCGCCCGGGTCCTCCACTCTCGATGTTCATGCATCCCGTTCCCCCACCATATGGATAAAAGAAGCCTGTTAAAAGGAGGGGGAGAGCTATGGACCCTCTGCAACTTCAAGTCGCAGACTTAATCTTCATTCGTGGTACTCGATGGCTTGATTTCCCCGTGAAGCTGGTTACGCAGAGCCAGTACACTCACGTCGCTGGTTATGTGGGAGAGCACCAACTCATCGAAGCACAGAGTTTTCGCGACACCGGATATTTGCCATCCGCCGCCTATGCGGGCGCCGCCGACGTCTTTCGTTATCCACGATTGACCTCATCACAAGCTGCGAGAATCGTACGGTTCGCTCACCATGAGGTGGGCTCCCATTATGACTACCTGTTGCTCGGATGGGAGTTTTTCCGACTCTCGCTCGGAATTGTCCTTCCCTATATGAAGAACAAACGGCGAATTTGTTCCACGCTCTGGGCCGACGCGTATAAGTCTGCTGGCATTGCTCTCTGTCCCACGCTACGATATCCAACACCGGGAGATTTGACGCGTTCAGGGCTGCTTCGCAAAGTGGGTTCGCTAGACCCAAAGAGAATATCTCGCGGCTTGTATCGGTGAATGTTCCGCTATGCCAAAGCCCCTGCAACCAAGGCAGATTTGAGACACATCCAAGCCCGGTTTCCCGAGTTTCGCATACTCCATCCCACATGCACTCCTTTAGTTGGATCTACATCTTATTCGGCCCAGAGTTGATTGTCGTAGTTGATGTTAGTGTTCCCTTCACGATAAACCATGGTCGTAAGGTTACTCGCATTCACAATCCAAGCCCCATCCTTTTTGTTTACTTTGAATGTGTAATACAACAGG
>JAJZAV010000270.1 GCA_021799255.1 Bacillota bacterium | reverse complement strand
CGATCTGCTGATGACGACGTCGCCCAGCCATTTGTCCATAGGACTCGGGAAGGACTCCCCTTCAAGTTGGGAGAAAGACAGCACATCCGTCGGTCTATCAACATCGCGATAATCCCTGTTGAGCGCATGAATTTCTTCATCGGTAACAAACGAGACCGAAACCATGCCGCTCTCTTTGACCTCGTCGGCTGCCGCCGTTAATACCTTTGCCACAAACGATTCGTCGACGGGGCACACCGCACCGTCCGAAAGTCTCTCATCCACTTCGACCGTCACGCTGTGAGAACTGTTCATCGTGCGACTTCCTTTCGGATTTTGTCCACGTCCGGATATTCAATGCGACTATGATAAATTCCCTTCAGGGTTTTCATGAACGCGCCCACCATGGAGTCGAGGTCCTGCAGAGTAAGGTCGCACTCGTCGAGTTGACCGTCCTCGAGCCTGTCTCGAACGATCTTGCGAATGACGCCTTCCACGCGGTTTGGAGTGGGACGGGCCATCGCTCGTACCGCCGCCTCGACCGCATCGCAGATCATGACGATGGCACACTCACGCGTCTTTGGCTTCGGACCCGGATAACGAAAATCGTCGACTTTAACGGTCCCCTTTGTGTCTTGTTCCAACGCTTTATTATAAAAATACCATAAAATAGTGGTTCCGTGATGTGTTGCGCAAATATCCCGAATGGGTTTCGGGAGTCCGGCTTTTTCCAGCATCGCGAGCCCATCGCTCACGTGCGATGTGATGATGAGATGGCTCAAACTGGGCGCAATCTTGTCGTGTGGGTTTTCCTTTGTCATCTGGTTCTCTACAAAGAACATCGGGCGCCTGGTCTTGCCCACGTCGTGATAGTAGGCCCCCACGCGGCAGATTAGCGGATCGGCACCAACTAACTCCGCCGCCGCCTCGGCCAAATTCCCGACGATGAGGCTGTGATGATACGTTCCTGGTGCCTCCATCAAAACCTTACGCAAGAGCGGATTGTTCGGATTGGACAGTTCCAGCAAATGAATCGACGTCAAAATTCCGAACGCCATCTCGAAGAATGGCAATATCCCCATGGTCAGCACCGCGCTGAGCACGCCATTCAGGGCGCCGAGTCCTACGTGCAAAGACAACGATTGGAGCGGAATGCCGTCGCCGCCCTGCAAGAGTTCCATCGTCACGATGGCGATGACGTTCATTTCGGCAACGAAGAAGCCCGCGCGCATGAACATCCCGCGGTGAGTCACGTTGCTGAGGCTGTACGCACCAATGAGCGATCCGACGAAGCCGAGAAATGTGTACCAAAAGTCGAAACCGAGTGCCGCCCCAAATAGCAAGGACACGTAGAACGACATCACGACCGCAAGCGAGCTGTCGGTCAAAACGGCCGTGAGCATGGAGCCAAGGGCAATCGGCATAAGGAACGGCGTGGAAGCGGGTCCCCCACTCGTCGTGATGGCTTTTACGATGGCGATGAAAGCGGCCATCAGGAGCAGGACAATCCCGACTACGACCAGCATGATGTTGTCGACGCGCCGCCTGGGAGGGCGCCGCTCGATGTACATGGCTAGGCTTGCGATGGAGATTGCCATAAATAGGAGAAAACCTATCATGTAGCGATAGTTGATTCCCGTCGAATATAGTCCGACGTCCTTTAGTCGACTCACGACGGCAGGCGTAACCACCGAATGGGCGGCGACGATGACGTCGCCTTTCTGAATCATGACCGGCACAACTTGCTCTGCCGCGTTCAATTTATCGGCTTGCGTGAGCGCCTGTTGGTAGACCATATTCGGTCGAAGGACGCTTTCCACCACGTTTTCGACGATGATCTGCGACACTCGGTCCAGGTTCAAAGGCAACAGCTGCCTATCAATCAATAGGGATGCCTGAGCCATGGACTCCTGATTAAACTGCGCGCCGAGCAGCGTCTGAACGATGCGCGTCGACGCGGCATCAAGTGAAGTCAGTTGCTGTGTATTCATGCTCAGCATCGCCTGAATCGTGGATGATGAGAGTTTGGCGGGCGCGACGGTCTGAACCTCTGCGACGCGAGCGGTTTGAGAAAGGTGAGAGTTTGACACCGCCGACTGCGCCTGCCGAAACAGTTCGTGCACCTGATTCACGGCCTCGGTTTCCACAGTAGGCAAGAGAGCATACTGCTTTGGCACCTTGGCCATGGCGGCCTCCCTGGCAAGCGCCGTCGCCCGGGTATCTTCGGCGCTCACCGGGGCGGTGATGGTTACCGGGCTGACCTGTCCTACGAGGAGGTGGTACCGGGTGGGAAGCATGCTATTGACCAGAATCGCGTACATGAATACACCCAACAGCACGTAGATGCCGAGCCGGAGACGATGGCTGCCGCGAACGCTTGGTTTATCTAAAAAACGACGAAAAACGTTTATCCATGAGGTAAACATCATCGGGCCCTTCCCTTCGCCACACCGTCCGGTAACTACACGTACGGTTGCGCCGGCTCCACCGCCTCGTACGCCTCAATGATCTTGCGCACCAAATGGTGGCGTACGACATCTTGGCCGGTGAAGAAGTGAAACGCAATCTCGTCTATATGACTCAGCAAACGACTGGCCTCAACCAACCCAGACATCCGTCCTGACGGCAGGTCGACTTGTGTTACGTCCCCCGTGATGACCATCTTGGAGCCAAATCCTAGTCTCGTCAAGAACATCTTCATCTGTTCCTGAGTGGTGTTCTGCGCCTCGTCAAGAATGACGAACGAGTCATCCAGGGTTCTTCCCCGCATGTATGCCAAGGGCGCTATTTCGATATTCCCCCGTTCGATGGCACGCATGACCTGCTCCTGGCCAAAAACGTCGTAGAGCGCGTCGTAAAGCGGACGCAGGTACGGATCCACCTTCTCCTGCAGATCTCCCGGAAGAAATCCAAGCTTCTCGCCGGCTTCAACCGCGGGACGCGTGAGAACGATCCGTTTGACGTCTCCCCTCTTCAAGGCCATAACGGCCATCGCAACCGCGAGGTACGTCTTTCCGGTCCCGGCGGGCCCAATTCCAAACACGACGTCGCGCTGCCGAATCGCCTCGACGTAACGCCTTTGCGACAGCGTCCGAACACGCACGGGACGACCCTTATGGGTGACGGCAATCTCCGACGTGTAAAGGGGGACCAATTCCTCAAGGTCCCCACTCTTGGCGAGCTCTATGGCATATCGGTAGTCGGACTCCGACAGATGCACTCCAAGCTGACAAAGCTGTGTCGCCGTGCGCAAAATGGAGTACATTTGCTCGGCTTCCTCGAAGGAGCCTGCCAGGCTGACCTCCGTTCCTCTGGTGGTCACTTTGGCCTCAAACGACTTATCAAACAACGCAAGCAGGGCATCATTTGGACCAAGCACGGCCACCGCTTCATCATTATTCGCGAACGACCATTTCTTGACGATGTAATCGTCTGTCAACCGACAACCCACTCCCATACGACTTGTCCCAAGCTTCCACCTCGCGAACGCCGGGTTTCAAAGCGAGACGAGCCCCAAAATCCCGTGGCACGTTCAGTCCGTCGATGGCAAGTCTTGTTTCTGCGGACTTTCCGGCAAAGGTTCTGATACCCCGATATCCTCTTCTAAGCGGGTGAGAACCGTTGCGTATAGATTACCACGCCCCACATTCTGCTGCAAAACAGTCTGCGAAAGGACGCGGCTGTCGTTACCACCTTTTGTTACTACATCTTGAGATGCTAGTTCTTGGGCCCGAAGCAACGCCTCCTTCACGGATTGCTGGTACGTCTTCGTCCCCGCTTCGTACACCCGTACGTCCTGCCAGCGAATTGGCAGGTTGATTCCCCCGATGTGCCATTGATATTCCTTCGATTCGTCGATTTGCGAAGAGTATTTTGGTTGCTGCCAACCCCATACCCGAAAATGCGCAGATCCAATGTTTAAGTAACTTCTCGTCACGTACTGACCCGTTAACACCCCCTGGTTGGCCTGAAGGGGGACGACGACTTTCGAGGTATACCACACTTCGGCGAGAGCTTGGCCAGATGCCGCCACTTCCACGGATCCATCGGCGAGCGATCCCGATATCAGCACCTGTCCGGGAGATACCACCTGGCCCTTCTTCACGAGGACGTCCCCACGCGTGGCGAACACCTTCAGAATGACACCGGTTTTGCTAGCGACGATGTTCTGCGGCGGCAGGCTTTGTGGAGTGACTCCCTTTACCTTTTCAATGGCATCGATTTTCGCGACTCCGCCATCCAAATGCACGCCCACCCATAAAAGGTTGGGCATCGCTTTTAAGAGTTCGTCCTGAAGCGTCGTCGGAGAGGGCATAGAAGGACGCCATGCCCCAGGGCGAATCCCAACGTCCTTTGCGGCTAGGGACAGGGTCTCCGCCGTGTCTCCCGTCACACCGGAAATGTCGACTCGCCACACGAGGGACCCGAGTACGTTTAGGATCACGACAAACAGGGCCGCTCCGACGAAAAAGGACTTTCGCCGCCACGCACGATGAGCGAGAACAGGCAACCCGCCTCTTCTGCCGAAACGAACTTTCACTCGATACCTTCGTCTGATTTCCCGAAGATCCCGAATTTGGTCCAATCGCGTAGTAAACGAACACGAAGATTCTCGGATGCGCAGGTGGGACAACTCCACACCCCGTTTGTACAGTTCACGCACGAACGGGGTGAGTGCATCGGCGGACGGGCTTTCCACCTTGACGCGTACGTTCCCCGAAACAAAGCGTCCGCCAGTCACTTAGACCCCCCCTTCTGCCGCCGAAATTCCATACTCTCTATGTCACCCATGAGGTGAACCTCCTTGCCCGAAACAAGGTTCACCTCGAAATCGCGTCCCACGAGGTACAAATGCAAGGTGCCGAGGTCCAGTCGGATCTCGTTTGCGCTCACGTGCAAAAGCCCAACTACGTTTTCCACAACCACTTGGCGAGCGTCAATGCACGTCACTCTCGGCGCGTCTGACACGATATCAGGCGGTATTGCGAATGTGCTCGTCATCGCCGCTCTTAGACGCCGACTCCACGATGGCATGGCCATTCCCCCTGAAATCATGCTATTCGCAGAGCGTCACGGCTAGTACCATCAACGTCGACGCGGGTCTGGCTCGATTCACGAATCGAT
>JAJZAV010000269.1 GCA_021799255.1 Bacillota bacterium | reverse complement strand
CGATCTGACCCCTTGGTTCCCGAGGAGGTCAACCGGCGAATCATCGATTCCGTCGCGACCTTCAACCTGCCGTACACGGCGATGAGCCGAGACAATCTGCTGCGGGAAGGAGCGGCCATGAACCGGGTGTGGACCTGCGGCAACCCGATTTACGAGGTCCTTCTTCGCCACGCGCAAGCCATCGAATCGAGTCCCATCCTCAAGACGCTGGGTCTCGCACAGAAGGAGTACGTACTCGTGACGACCCATCGCGCCGAGAACGTGGACAACAAAGACAGGCTCCTGGCCATCATGTCGGCGCTGGACGACATCGCCATGGAGTCTGGGCTGCCCGTCGTGTGCAGCGTGCACCCGCGCACCGAGAGTCGCCTGTCGGAGTTCGGCATCCGCTCTCCTCATCCGCTCGTTCGGCTATATAATCCGTTCGGCCTGATTGATTTCGCACATCTGGAGAAGCACGCGCGATGCGCCCTCACCGACAGCGGCACCGTCCAGGAGGAATGCTGCATTTTCGGCGTTCCCACGGTCACCATGCGCCAAAGCACCGAGCGCCCCGAAACCGTTCTGTGCGGGAGCAATACCGTATCCGGCCTTTCTCGCGAGCGGATTGTGAGCGCTGCACGAATGGCGCTTGGCAATCGCAAAGAGTGGCAATGTCCCGAGGGTTACACCGACACAAACGTGTCCTTGAAGGTGACGAATTTCGTGCTGGGGGGACTGACCCATGTTTGAAGGGAAAACTTGCCTAATCACCGGCGGCACGGGCTCTTGGGGACAGGAGTTGGTCGCCCGGCTGCTCTCCATGAACCTGAAGGAAATCCGCGTATTCTCTCGCAACGAATTTCGGCAAGTCGCGATGCAACGGTCGTTCGGCGATAGGCCGAACCTGACGTTTCTCGTAGGCGACGTCCGCGACGGAGAGGCCGTCTCTAAGGCCATGCAAGGCTGCGATATCGTCTTTCACCTGGCCGCGCTGAAGCACGTGCCCATATGCGAGGCACAACCGGAAGAAGCCATGAAGACGAATGTGCTCGGCACGCGCAACATCATCCGCGCGAGCGAGCAGCATCACGTGGACACGGTTGTCGACGTTTCCACAGACAAAGCCGTGAATCCGAACAACTTCTACGGGCTGACGAAGGCGCTAGGGGAACGGCTCATGATCCACGCGAACCGCGAAGGCAAAGGAACCCGGTTCGTGTGCGTGCGCGGCGGCAACGTCCTCGGCACAAACGGGAGCGTCGTCCCGCTGTTCAAGGAACAGATCCTCTCTTGTGGTACCGTCACGCTCACGCATCCGGACATGACCCGGTTCTTCCTAACCATCCCGGATGCCATTACGCTCCTCTTGAAGGCAGTGAGCCTCGCGGTCGGCGGAGAGACGTTCGTCATGCGCATGAGAACGTGCGAGATTGCTCGTCTCGCACAGGTCCTCGCTCACGAGCTTACCGGCAAACCGGCCGAAATCGTGGACATCGGGGTCCGCGACGGGGAGAAACTGCACGAGGAACTCCTCTCGAGGTTGGAGGCAAGTCGCGCATACCAACTGGAAGACGACTATTTCGTCATCCTTCCTCCTCATCCAAACGATAAACTTTTGGCCACCTACGGCCAACTGCCTCACGTCGGATTTAATCAACTGGATTCCAGGTGGCAGCCCATGAGCGATGGGGAGATCCGCGACCTGCTGATCCGTGGAGGATTCTTGCCATGAAGGTGCTCATTCTCGGAGGAGAGGGCATGGCCGGTCATCTCCTATTCGACTACCTCGCGTCGCGCACGATGCACGAAGTGTGGTACACGGCGAGATCCTCACGTGAGTCGGCGCACTCGCTTCGGCTCGACGTGCGGAACGAAGGCCAGCTTTCGCGCGTACTCGCGCGAGAGCCCTGGGACGTCGTCGTCAACTGTGCTGGCATCCTGAATCAGAGCGCGGAGAACGACGTTCGCGCGGCACTCGAGGTAAATAGCCTGCTGCCGCACCGGCTGGTCCATCTCGCGGAATCGCTCGGTTATCGACTCATTCACATCAGCACCGACTGCGTGTTCAGCGGAAAGACGGGCGGGTACCGCGAAGATGCAATCAAGGATGGCACCAGCGTGTACGCCAAGACGAAGAGCCTTGGAGAGATAGATCAAGCTTTGCATCTGACCATCCGTACATCCATCGTCGGCCCGGAAATTCGGCAGAGCGGGATTGGCCTGCTCCATTGGTTCATGCAGCGAAGCGGCACCATTCCCGGCTACACCAACGTGTGGTGGAACGGCGTAACGACCCTTGTTTTGGCCCAGTTCATCGAGATGGAGCTTACGAGTTCCCTCTGCGGCCTCGTGCACTTGTGCCAGCCAAATGCCATCAGCAAACACTCCCTTCTCACGTTGTTCCGAGGGACGTTTAGCAGGGAGGATGTGAACATCGTCCCAAACGACGAAGTCGTATTGGATAGAACCATACAGTCCACACGACTCGATGTGTCCCCGCCCAGCTTGTCGTACGAGGACATGATGGGCGAATTGAAGGAATGGATTTTAACCCATCGGGGGGGTTACGGATATGGCTGCTGACGTCGGAATTGTCATGCCGGTTTATCGCCAAAAGGGAAGCTTCCTCTACAAGGCCATACACTCTATGCGCAGGCAATCGTATCGGCATTTTCACCTGGTCATTGTGCTCGATGGCGCTCCCTCCCGCATGGCACAAATCGTGAGGAGAACCATCGGCCACGACAAGCGTATCCATGTCATCACGCTCCCCAAGAACGGCGGGGTTGCGAACGCGCTGAATCGCGGATTCGAGTACCTTGCGCACAATCGACGGATTCGTTACCTCACCTGGGTGTCAAGCGACAACGTATACCATAAGGACTTCATCGAGGCGTTGCGAAGAACGCTTCGGCATGGAGGCTCGCACGTTGGGCTAGCGTACAGCGCCTTTCATTTCATCAAGGATGACGGTCAACCCGTGTTTGACGAAGAGACGGAGAACGCCCACGCGCTCTGGATGAACCAACCCAAGCAAAATCTGCTCGAATCATGCTTCATCGGAGCGTCGTTTCTCTACAAACGCCGCTTTGCCAAGAAGATTGTCGGGTATCGGTGGGAGCCGGTGGAGGACTACGAGTATTGGCTCCGACTGACAGAGCAGTGCGACATCGCGTACTGTGGTGCACGGCTGATGGACTATCGCTACGATTCCGAACTTAGCCTGACGCGCAGCATTCACGGGACGGCGAGCGGCCATCGTCGCTGGCGAGAGGCCTTTGAAACCGTCAAGCTCGATGCCCGCAGGCGGCGCGGGATCCCTCCCGAGCTGTCAGTGCTATGCATCGCGTCCCTTTCCGGCGAATCGTCCTTTGCGGGGCTAGAAAGCCTGTACGATCAATCCTTTAGCAACTTCGAAGTCCTTATCGTTGATACATCGCCCGATTCGTCGATACAAACACAAGCCGCAGCCATTAAAGACCCCAGATCCACCTGGATGTCCTGTCCCAACATGGATCCGGTGTCCGCCGTCCTGACGGCTTTTGAGGCCACGTCGGCTCCCTTGATCCTGCTTCACGGCGCAAATCTCCCCATCGGCATCCATCATGTCCGCCAATTGATGGACAGCGCGCACCACGGCGTTGTGAGTCCTTCTTCATTCAATCTCGAAGAACTGCGCCCGGATCTGGAATCGCTCGCGTACGGAAATTTGACTAACAGGCTATGGAAACGATAGGTCTACTGCTCTTCGTGGACAGGAAGGGCGATGAGAGGATCTCTGCGGAAATCGGCGACGACCACGTTGAGCGTCTTCGCCATGTCGAGTTCGTACGGGGTTACCGATTCGTTTCCGTGGGCAAATATTCGAACAATCGGCCGCTGCGGAAACTCCGGATGGTTTGCAACCACGACTCCGCGGCGGTCGTCGTTCAATTGAATCGTGACGCCGACGGGATATAGCGCGACGTGATCCCGAAAGGCTTCGACATATTCAATATCGAACTGGGTTCCGCATTGGGCGTACAGGTATTCAATCACTTCGCTCGGCAAAATTGGGCGCTTGTAGGCTCGCGTAGCGGTCATCGCTTCAAACACGTCGGCCACGGCGGTGATTCTCCCAACCGGGTGGATGCTGTCTCCAGACAGCCCGCGCGGATACCCGGACCCATCCAATCGTTCGTGGTGCTGGTAAGCACAATGCGCAGAGACGATGGAAAACGCATGCTGCTTCCGGATGATGTCATATCCCATCAGCGCATGCTCCTGTACTTCCTGCCATTCAAGGGCGGTTAACTTGCCCGGCTTGTTCAAGATTTTATCCGGGATGACGACCTTGCCGATATCATGCAGGAGGGCACCAATTCCAATCTCGCGCACGCGGGATTCGTCCATTCCCTTTGACATGGCGATGATGGTGGAAAACAGCGACACGTAAAAACTGTGATTCAGCAAGGCTTCGTCTTTGTTCAAGATGGAGCCCATGTGGACTTCAAACAATTCGTTTCCTTGCATCGACTCGAGGATATCGGTGAAGAGATCCACAATCCGATACACGTTCTTGTCCGGCAACACGTCACCTACGCGACCGCTGTCCCGGACGCCCTGAAATATCTCCCTAACCTCTTTAATGAGGTGCGCCTTCAGTTCGGGAGGAACATAATCCTCGACGCGCACATCATGCGTGAGCGGATGATCGATGTAAAGCGCTGTATAGCCTAAAGACTTCAGTCGCCGTATGTACGACGACGTCAGTTTGACACCGCGACGAAGGAGAGGTCGTCCACACGGATCGTATAACGTTCGTGCAAGCACCATATCCGGTTCGACGAATTCCATCATGGTCAAGCGCATGAAAGAAAAATCCCTCTCCGCAAAATCTGTCAGATGCCAGAGAACTCCCGTCCTATTGCAAGACTTGGCGAGCCCCGATGTACTTCGGACCCCAATACGAATTGAACACGCTGTCGATGGTGACACCGAGATCCTCAGCGTCAATCATCATACCATTCCCCATGTAAATCCCAACGTGAGTTGCGCCGGGAGCGTATGTGCTAAAGAATACGAGGTCTCCAGGCTTCAAGTTGCTCGTTGACACAGGAACCCCCTCTGCAAACTGTTGCT
>JAJZAV010000268.1 GCA_021799255.1 Bacillota bacterium | reverse complement strand
GCGAAGGACGTACGTGCTGCAATGCAACAGGCCCAATCCTGGTTCTCGGCCATGACTCCTCAAACGAAAGCAACGGCCAACGCCGGACCGCAAAACTCTGCGAATCGAACCAGCGTTCAAAATCTGGAGACTGGCCTGTTTGGGCAAAACGTCATTTTGCCAACCCTAGGGTCCATATTTCCCTAAAGAACTATCTGACTGCCTTTATCTGTGGTAATGTTCTTGAGTGCGTCCTGTTCCAAAGGAGTGATGGGTCATGAAAGTCACCATGATTGGCCGCTGTGGGGCATATCCAACCGCAGGAGAAGCGACGACCGGATTTCTGCTGCAAACCGACTCTCACAGTTATCTAATTGACTGCGGAGCGGGCGTTGTTGAACGGATGCAACGGTATGTTCCCCTTCGGGATCTCGATGCGGTGTTTATTTCTCATTACCATTGGGATCATGTTTCTGATCTTGGGGTGCTGCAATACGGCGCCATGCTGACTCAGAAGTCTGGAGTGAGGAAACGACCGCTCGGTATGTACTTGCCCACCGCCGATTCCGCATCGTACCAACGGTACTCGTTCACTCCGTGGTGCAAATCGATCCCGATTGATGCGGGATCTACCTTGTCCCTTGGAGATCTGAGGGTTTCCTTCCTGGCAACAAGGCACCCGGTCCCTTGCTTGGCCATGCGTTTCGAATCGCAAGGTAAGTCCGTGTGCTTTTCTGGCGACAGTTCGTACATTCCACAGCTTGCCGAGTTCGCTCAACGAGCGGACCTATTTATCTGTGAGGCCAACTATTACGCAGACGAAGACGGGAGCGTCACGCACCATCTCACTTCGGACGAAGTAGGTAGAATAAGCCGGGACGCCGAGGTGGCAAGTGTCATTCTGTCGCACTTACCGCCGTACGGAGATCTTGACCAACTACGAGAACAGGTGTGTGTCCATTATAATGGAGATGTTTCGCTCTCTTCGACGGGACTCACGGTTCTGGTGTAACGTTTTGCGATAACACTGCATAGGGAGAGATGAAATCATTGAAGAAGTGGATTCAAGCACTCGCGACTCTCGCAAGCCTCTCTGTTTTCGCAAGTGGAACCGTAGGGAGCTTTGCCGCCACGCCGAGTTCGTCCCTGAACCACCATGGCTCAACCGTGTCCAATCATCCGATTGTCGCGCTCGGGGATTCCATCAGCTACGGATACAATCTCGGCAACAACAAGGCTCCATCGCCATTGGCGTTTCCCGAATTGCTCGGATCGGCCTACCATCTTCCGGTAGTGAACCTGAGCCATCCAGGCTGGACGACCACCGATGTGCTGGGGTTGCTGTCTTCGGCAAGCGCAAAGGCAAGTCTCAAATCCGCGGCTCTCGTGACGCTCGATATCGGTAGCAACGACCTGATTCAGGCGACTGAGCCTATTCTAAAGGAAGCGGAGACAGGACAGCCCATCACGGTGACCCCTCAGGATGAGGAGACCGCGCAAGCAGCCATCATCAATGCAAACAAGAATCTTTTGCGCATCGTCGCCGAGATTCGAATGGACACAAAGGCGCCCATCGTCCTTCTTAATCTGTATAATCCGTTTCCGGCAACGCCCGGTCAGACAACTCTTCATTCGGTGACCGCGCAGTTGGAGGCTCCCTTGAACCTATGGATAGCTCACGTCGCTCTCGGGCCTCACATCGTGCTGGTGAACGCAAACCAGGTGTTTGCAGGAAAGCAGGCTTCGCTCATTCTTCCGTTCGACATTCATCCGACCGCACAGGGCCAGTCTCTGCTGGCGAAGGCCATCCTGCAAGCCGTAAAGAAGACGCCGTGGATTCACCTGAAGTAACTGAAGTAACTCGGTTCAACTCGATTTATTACCTCGTTTGCAAGTCCACGGATTGCAAGTCCACGGAGCACGTAAAAAAGAGCAAGAGGCGGGCTGCAGGCGGAGAATACTTCGTCTGCAGTTTCCATGCGCCCATCTTGCTCACTCCACAGCACCAGTGACTGTACCCCGTCATACTATACCCTGACTGTATCCCATTCTTGTACTTTGTTCAACAAGGAGGGATAAGGGGAATGTCTGCCGGCAAAGACATGCGCGTCAAATCGCTGCTCACCAATCGCGAACGCGAGGTCTTCGAGCTGTTGGTGCAGGACAGAACCACGAAGGAAATCGCGGCACAACTGTTTGTTAGCGAAAAGACCGTGCGAAACCATATTTCCAACGTTATGAAAAAGCTGAATGTCAAGGGCCGGTCGCAAGCGGTTGTCGAATTGGTTAGACTCGGTGAGCTGCAAATCTGAGTGTGCGGCGGGCCTCTGCAAGACTAGTGCAGGGGCCATTTCTTTGTGGCTTATGCGGATACGACAGCCCAACCATGAAGCGGGTTGGGCTGTCGACGGACCCCTACGATCTTATTGCTGAAACGGAGTGGGGGAACCTCCCTGCCAAGGAGCCTGCGTTGGCATTTGGTACGCGTGGATCATGGTCTGGGTGGTGTTCTGTTGCAGCGTCGGCACCTGATAGTACCCCTTTTGATTCATGAAACTCCACACCTCGTAGGCCATTCTGTCACACATGCTGGAGCCCGCCATCAGGTAACTGCGAAGCTGTGGATTCGTGCATTCGAGGGCGAGGGTCGTCCAACCGATGGCGCCGAACTTGTGAATGTTGAGGGCAATGGTGCAAACGCTTTGCTCGGACGGACTCTGAGCCTGCATGTTGGGACTCGGCATCGACGGGTTCCGAAGTCCGAGCTTCGCAGGTGCATTTGCAGTCTGCTGGTAGTTCTGTCCGGAAAACTGGTTGAAGTTGCGATGTTGTCCTTGCAGAATCGAGACGCCTTCCGCGTAATGCGCGTAAATCGTTTCGGCATGGTTCATTAGCATTGCTTGCAATCTCTGGTCGGATGCGTGGTGGCTGAGGAACGATAGCATCTCAATGTTGGCGGACTTGGTCATCAAGGCTTCGTTCATCCCCGCGAGTTCGTGAGCCCCATACTGTGCATTCTGATTCAAGCCATAAAACCTCCCTTAGAAGAATGAGTGAAGTTTTTGCGTTTTTTGTCGAAATATGCGGACATCCACCCATCTTGTTCACCTTCCCCGTATGAAAACGTCTCAACTGGAGAATATTCTCTTTTGTTGCGTTTTTTCGCTTCGTTTCGTTTTCAATAAGAGGAGGATTCAATGCTGTCAACTATCAATGGACCCATTTCGCGCGCTCGTGACTTAGCCCTGGTGCACCAGGTTACGCCTCTTCGGCGGCGTTCGTGGCGGGGGACCTTGAAACACTTCATTGAAAACTCGAGAGAGTTGGAGCAGTTTGCAGCGACATTGAAGCTTGACTCGTCGGGGCTACTTCAATCGGGTGAGGAGTGGCTGGCGGACCACGCCGACTTTCTCGCAGATCAGAGCGTTGCCGTCGTACGGACCCTCACTGCGAAAATACGTGCAACGCTTCCCGTCCTCACGGGAAGCAACACCCCGAGAATCATGGATCTTGTCATGCATTATCTGGATGAGACGGACAACGCATGGTCCGAGGATTCGTTTACCGATTTCGTCAATGGGTACCAGGAAGTCCTTCCTCTTTCCGTTGCGGAGACTTGGGCACTGCCAGTCATCCTAAGAATGATCCTGATCTTGCGCCTAGCTGAGTTAGGGAAGGTATGCGAGCTGAGGTTTAACACGGAGCAGGCTGTGGACGACTTCATTGAGACGAAGCTCCGGCATCATACAGGGAACACGAGCGTTGGTCCTACGCAAGCGGATGAGGACACACAGGCCGATTTCGCGCTGTCGGGGGCGGCCATTTCTGCGTTGGTACATAGAATGAGACAAGGTGAGGACGATTCCGATGCCATCCGGGAATGGCTTCATTGTCACGTGGACAATGGATGGGACGATTTGGACGCCATCGTCCGTCACGAGCATCACCTGCAAGCGACGTACCAGGTAAGTATCGGGAATGCCATTTCCAGCCTAAGATATCTCTCCCGCATCGACTGGCGCACGGTATTCACGGGCATCTGTCTTGTCGAATCGACGCTGAGAGGCGAGCAGAGCGGCGTGTATAGCCAACTCGACGTTTCAAGCCAAGACGCGTTGCGTAGGCGAGTACAGAAACTAGCGGCCCGCTGGGGGGTCCCGGAAAACCTTGTCGCCAAGGAGGCCGTTCAGCTCGCTGGTCAAGCATCCGTCGACGAAGATGCCGAGGCCCCGCGAAGATCATTTATTGCCTACTACCTAATCGAGGCGAGAGGCATCCGCGTTTTGAGGAGCGCGTTGGGCCGTTGCAGGGTGCCGCGAGGAGAAGACTGGACCCACAGAAGGAAACAGCGCGAGTACTTCGGTCTTTTGGGAGGTTTTTTGTTCGGCATTACCGCGCTGATGGTCCTCGGGCTCACAAGCGGGCTGACAATTCGTCCGGCTGCCTATGTGGCGGTGACGCTAATCGCCCTAATTCCAGCGTCGGAGTGGACGGTCAGCCTAGTACACTGGTTGCTGCAGTGCACCATCCGACCCCTTCCGCTGTTGCGCTTCGATTACTCGGAAGGCATCCCTCAGGATGCCTCTACGATGGTGGTGATTCCGGTCATTTGGTCGACGGTGGAAGAAGTCGACGAAATCACGCATCGGCTCGAATTGCACCACGTCGCAACCCGAGACAAGCATGTTCATTACGCCATATTGGCAGATTTTAAGGATGCCCATGAACCACAGATGGACTCCGACAGCGCCGTGATTGTCTCGGCGAAAAACGCCGTGCACGCACTGAATCAACGGTACAGGGATGCCGATGGAAGTTCGTTTCACCTGTTTCATCGCAGTCGTCGATGGAACGAGGGAGAGAAAAGGTGGATGGGATGGGAACGCAAGCGAGGAAAGCTCGTCGAGTTTGTTGAACTCATCCGCGGCAGCAGCAAAACCAGTTACGATGTGGTGGTAGGCGACGCGTCCGTGCTGCCCGAGGTCCGCTACGTCATCACGCTCGATACCGACACCCAACTGCCGCTCGGTGCCGCTAGACGTATGATTGCGACGATGCATTTGCCATACAATCGTCCGCGGCTAAACGAGAGTAGGACTCGCGTCGTATCGGGGTACGGCATCTTGCAACCGCGG
>JAJZAV010000267.1 GCA_021799255.1 Bacillota bacterium | reverse complement strand
CCGCCGTTTAGAGGGAGTTCGGGACCTAGGAACTGCACGGCGGAAGAGAGTTAGGGGAGGGCGCTTTCTGTGGCGTACGCACTTGGCATTGATTACGGAACCCAATCGGGCCGTGTCATTCTGTTGGACTTGTCATCGGGAGAGGAAATCGCCACCCACGTGGTACCTTACGCACATGGAGTCATCGACACGACGCTGCCCACAACCGGGGAAAACTTGCCTCCCGACTGGGCTTTGCAGCACCCCATGGACTACCTCGATGTGTTGCACCAGGGCATTCCCAATGTGATAAGAGAGTCCGGGGTGGATCCCAGCCAAGTGGTAGGACTGGGGATTGACTTCACTTCGTGCACAGTTCTTCCGGTAACAAAGCAGGGTTGGCCGCTCTGCCTCGCACCCGAGTGGCAAGATAGGAAGCACGCGTGGCCAAAGCTATGGAAACATCACGCGGCTCAACCCATCGCTGATAGGATCAACAAGGTGGCGAGCGAGCGAAACGATTCCTTTTTGTCGCGATACGGTGGGAGAATCTCTTCCGAATGGTATTATCCGAAGCTTATCGAGGTTTTTGAAGAGGACAGATCCGTTTACAATGCGTGCGACGCGTTTGTCGAGGCGACCGACTGGATTGTCTGGTACCTCATCGGCAAAGAGGTCAGAAACTCCTGCACGGCGGGCTACAAGGCAATGTGGTCGCAAGCGGAGGGATTGCCCGACGAGAGCTTCTTCCAGGCCGTCAGCCCCGAGTTTCGTGATCCTGGGGCAAAATTGGGGAAGACCTTCTTTCCGTTGGGAACCCGTGCGGGGTACGTTTCACCGGAGATCGCGTCAAAACTAGGACTCACCGAAAACGTAGCGGTGGCCGTCGGAAACGTCGATGCCATGGTGTCCGTGCCTCCCGTGGGAGTCGATAAACCCGGCTCCCTGGTCATGGTGATGGGGACATCGATTTGCCACCTGGCGCTCTCCAACAACGAGGTTCGATTGAACGGGGTCACGGGGGTCGTAAAGGACGGCGTTCTGCCGGGATTCTATGGATACGAGGCGGGACAGGCCGCCGTCGGAGACATGTTTGAATGGTTCGTAAACACTCAGGTTCCCTCCTCCTACCATGAGGAAGCAAGGGCAAAGGGAGTTTCCATCTACGAACATCTTGAATCTCTCGCGAGGGATCTCGGACCTGGAGAGAACGGCCTGATTGCTCTGGATTGGTGGAACGGGAATCGGAGTATCCTGGGCGACGCAGATCTTTCAGGAATGCTCATGGGGCAAACGTTAGCCACGTCGGTCGAAGAGATCTATCGCGCTCTCCTGGAGTCCACGGCCATGGGTACCCGCATGATAGTAGAGAATTTCGAAGCAAATGGGATTCCAATTGAAAATTTGGTCGCGTGCGGCGGTTTGCCTCAAAAGAGCCCTCTACTAATGCAGATCTATGCGGACGTTAACAATCGCACGGTGATGGTTCGGGCCTCCAAGGAGATTCCGGCCCGGGGCGCCGCCATGTTTGGGGCCGTCGCCGCCGGTGAGGAGCAGGGGGGATTCAGTTCGATTGCGCAGGCGAGCCAAGCGCTCGCGGCTCCGGTCTTGACGTCCTATGAACCGAATCCGGACGCAGGGCCGGTTTACGAGGAAATGTATCAGATTTACCGAGAGGTCTACGAGTTTTTCGGGCGGGAAAGAGTGGACCTTCTGCATCGGCTGAAACAGGTCCGTCTGCAGACGGCCCGGTGAACCATCCACAGTGCCAACAGAATTCAGGCGAACGCACTGCTTGCAAGCGGCAGTCGGTACGATGGGATTCACAATGAGCTCCGAAAGGGTGAGAGGGCATTGTTGGAACGTTTGAAGGACGAGGTGCTCGAAGCGAACCTGTCGCTTCCTCGACACGACATGGTGAAGTTTACGTGGGGGAACGTCAGCGGCATTGATAAAGAAGCGGGACTCGTGGTCATTAAGCCGAGCGGAGTTCCGTACGAGAAGTTGACCGCCAGGGATATGGTTGTCGTCAACCTTGACGGCAAGCGTGTGGAAGGGGAACTCAATCCATCGACCGATACGCCGACCCATGTGTATTTGTACAGGACGTTTTCGGAAATCGGGGGGATTGTTCATACCCATTCTCCCTGGGCAACGAGTTTTGCGCAAGCGGGCAGACCCATCCCCGCCTACGGGACGACGCATGCGGATTATTTCTACGGAGAAATCCCGTGCACCAGACCGATGACCGAGGAAGAGATAGCGGGAGAGTACGAATTGGAGACTGGGCGCGTCATAAAAGAGGCAATTGGCCACCTTCACCCGTTGCACATGCCAGGGGTCTTGGTGCATGCGCACGCTCCGTTCTGTTGGGGGAAGGACCCGCACGACGCCGTACACAACGCGGTCGTCCTGGAGGAAGTTGCGAAGATTGCCCTGCATTCGTTACTGTTAAACCCGTCGCTGACCGCCATGAATCCTGCGCTTCTGGATAAGCACTTCCTGCGCAAGCACGGGAAAGATGCTTACTACGGTCAGTAAGGGAGGATCCACGATGGAAGTACCGCAGCATCTTCTCGGACGCGATGTCGCTTGCTCGTGCCAAAAAGTCCACCGCGTTCCCATTGAGCAGACTGTGGTAGACGTCGACATGATGTCGTCATTGTCGCAGTTTATCTCCAATCATGGGTGGACCAGAATTCTGATGGTCGCGGATGTCAACACCTACAGAGCGTTTGGAGAAAGGGTCGAAGAGGCCCTCGCGAGTTCATCCATCTCCGTCCATACTTACGTGTTTGCGAAGGAACACGGACTCCTCGCGGATGAAGTTGCCGTGGCGGCCGTGACGAGCGAAATTGCAAACAATCCAAGCGATGTCGTGTTGGCAGTTGGATCCGGAGTCATCAACGACATCGTTCGATACGTTACGTTCCGAAAAGGGTTGCCGTACATTAGCGTCGCCACGGCTCCATCGATGGACGGATACGCGTCGACGATGGCAGCGATGCAATTCGACGGGATCAAGGTAACCTCGACAACCCATTCCCCAATCGCCATTTTCGCTCATCCCAAGGTGCTTTCCGAAGCCCCGTGGGAGCTTTTGCAGTCAGGGTTCGGAGACCTCATCGGCAAGGTGATCTCGCTTCTTGATTGGAAGCTCGCGCACGCGCTCTACTCCGAAACCCTCTGTCAAACCGCCTACGACGTGGTCAGTGAGCCCTTGAATTTCGTGATTTCCCACGCGGGAGACATTTTGTCGCGAGACCAAACCGCCGCAAAGAACCTCTTTATCGGCCTGGTGAATTCCGGGATCTCGATGGCGCTCATGGGCAATTCGCGTCCGGCCAGCGGATGCGAGCACCACTGTTCTCACTACTGGGATCTCGCCGCATATCAAGGGAGGCGGGCGCATTATTCTCATGGGATCCAGGTGGGATATGCGACGTATTCCATGATCGAATTCTACAAGTACATCGAGAGTTTACCCCGAATCAACGTTCCGAAGGTTGAGCCCGTGTCGGAAGAGTTCGAGCGGTACGCGAACCAGTTTTACGGGTCGGGAGCCAAAGAGGTCATCGCCGCGCAGGTGGAGAAGTACGAATGGTTACAGCGCATGACCTTCCGAAGCGAGCTTAGGATTGCTGACCTTGTAACAGCGTTGCAACCAGAATTAAACCGATTGGACGCTGTCCGCGAGGCGCTTCTTACGGTGGGCATCACCGGGGACCTGTATCAGATTGAAGTCGACGATGCGCTGCGCATGGAGACGTTCCTGCACGCTAGGGAGTTACGATCCCGCTACACGGCGTTCGACTTTCTCGTCGGTCAGGGATTGCTGCAGTCCGCTGCCTCCCGCGCCGTGATGACGGGGCACAGTAGCTAGTCGATTGCTTCCAACCGGCCCTCGCTTACGAATGCGCTATCTCCTTCGTGGAGAAGCGCATTTTGTATTATCATTGGATCTTGGGTGCAAAATCCATGGGGGTCAGAACGTTGTCTGTTTATAACTTATCGATGTATAGTGAGATTTGTCCTTATGAAAGGAAATGATGGCAGTCATGAAATGGAAGAGAACCCTTTGGATTTTGTGGCCGTCGAACTTCGCCGTGACAGCCGGGATGAGTCTAGTTATCCCTTTTCTACCGTTCTATCTTGAAACGCTTGGACTTCATCACATTGCTGACGTTGAACGATGGTCTGGTTGGGTCTTTTCCGCACAGTTCGTGACTTCGGTGATCTTTCAGCCCATCTGGGGGGCCTTTGCGGATAAACACGGGCGAAAGATTATGCTGCTTCGAGCCGGGCTCGGCATGGGTTTGGTTACCGCGGCGATGGGCTTTGTAACGGCTCCCTGGCAGTTGCTCGTACTCAGAATGATTAACGGTATCTTTTCTGGATTTATTTCGATGTCCGTATCATTGCAAGCATCCATTACTCCAGACGAACACTCCGGCCGAGCACTCGGAATCTTGCAGACCGGGGCAATTGCGGGCAACCTCATAGGCCCGCTGATTGGCGGTGCACTCGCCGACATCGTAGGCTACCGCGTAATATTTTACATTACCGGCGTTCTGCTGATCATTGCCAGCGTCATTGTCATGCTCTTCGTTCACGAGCCGAAGAAGGCACCTGAAGTGAAGACAAAGGCAGCGCCCGAGGGCAGAATGCGGTTGCTTCGTCCCCTTCTTCCCGTCTTCATCGCGTCGACGTTCATCCAAGTAGGCATGATGAGTATTGAACCCATCGTGACCGTGTTCGCCAAGACGATTTACACCGGGACACACATTGCCCTCATCGCGGGACTCGTCGTGTCGACGAGCGGAGTGGCCAACCTCATTGGGGCGCCGACCCTTGGGAGAATCGGGGATCGCATCGGGCAGAGAAAGGTGCTCATCATCGCCTTGTTCATGGCTGCCGTCACGTATGTACCCCAAGCCCTGTCACATACAATTTGGCTGCTCCTCGTGGGACGTTTCCTCCTTGGGCTGTTCATCGGTGGAATGATCCCTTCTTTGAACGTGCTCGTGAAGAAGATTGCCCCCCCGAATCTGTTGGCGACCGCGTATGGCTTCAACTCGTCATCCGTTTTCCTCGGAAATCTTATTGGACCGCTCATCGGCAGCAGTGTGGCCGCGGCCTACGGGATCCGAAATGTCTTTTATGTCACGATGGCCGTC
>JAJZAV010000266.1 GCA_021799255.1 Bacillota bacterium | reverse complement strand
GACACGAAGCACCCATCCACATCCGTGTGCCCCACGCTCATCGCGGACCTCACACAGCTTGGTGAAGTCTACAGTGTTCTTAGCGGCGCAGACGCCGTCGTGCATCTCGCAGCTGTGCCCGCGATGAACATTAGGACTCCGGAATTTACGTTCCAAAATAACGTCAGATCCACGTACAACGTGTTGGAGGCGGCGGCCGGCCTTGGAATTCGCAAGGCCGTCATCACATCGAGCGAATCATCCTATGGATTGTGCTTCGCCGTCAAGCGATTGTCCCCACAGTACGTGCCCATGGACGAAGACCACCCGCAGTTGCCACAGGACAGCTACGGATTGTCAAAGGTCGTCAATGAGCAAACAGCGGCGATGTTCCACAATCGAACCAATATGCAAATTGTCGCGCTGCGCATCGGCAACGTGATCACCCCGAGCATGTACGCGAACTTCCCATCCTTTATTCACGATCCGAATCAACGCGACACCATCCTGTGGAGCTACATCGACTCTCGCGACGCGGCGAGCGCGTATCGCCTAGCGGTAGAGAAGGATGGGCTTTGCATGTCCATCTTCAACATTGCCGCTGACGAGACGAGCATGGACATCAAGAGTCGGCAGCTCATGGCAGCCCGCTACCCGGAAGTAACGGATTTTCGCGAGCCCCTCGAAGAGTACGACACGCTCCTCTCGAATCGGCGCGCCAAAGAAATTCTGGGATGGAAGCCCGTTCATCGTTGGCGCGATCACGTGTAATCCGAGGCAGACCAACGAAAACTAGACGTTCACTCGACCTTTCCAACCCCGACGAAAAGCGTCGATTTGCATTCGTGACCTCTTTGAGCTAGAATATATAACTGCGACGCGGGATGGAGCAGTTGGCAGCTCGTCGGGCTCATAACCCGAAGGTCACAGGTTCAAGTCCTGTTCCCGCAACCATATTCTTCAACGCAAGGGCATCCTTTCTCCACAGAAGATGCCCTTGCGTTTTGTCTTGTACAGTTGGCTCCTGCAAAACCCATGAATGCTGCAAAACAAGAGCCGTAGGCGGAGGTGTGACGACGAACTGCAAAAGCAGGCTCCTCCGGCGAACGCGGTTTCCCATCTATCTCTTCAAGACTCGCACTCACTCGTGTCCCAGTGGTTCGGTACCACAAGAAACTCTCCGTGATTTGCCAAGACTTCTTCGGCCATCGTGAACGCCTTGTCCCTATCCATCGCTTCGGTTCGCCGCCAACGACCCTGGTCGTCCTTATGCCATACAACGTACAATTTTTCAAACACGAAACATGCCTCCTAGAGAATACAGCGCTCGTGATGAGTCGCATCACTGTATTCCAGGAGGCATGTTTGTTATGCAGGGCAAGCGACGTCGTTTACCCGATAAACGCCCGAAACAGGTTCGTCGTCGGACCCGGAGGATAGGCGATGTAGAGGAGAATGAAAACCGTCAATCCGGTGGCTGCCGTGACGAACCAAATGATCACCGTCCATGGTCCGACGCGCCGATGACGACTAAATCTGCCCTTAAACGCATAGGTCAACGTGACGATGCCGAAAATCGCCGCGATGGTCGCCAAGACCGAATGCGACTGAAGAAAGGTGTAATAGAACGGGGATACCGATTTAGGGCCTCCAAACTCGGTATCACCAATGACGATGGTTTTCAACACGTAGGTAATGAAAAACAGGGCGGCCAACACAGACCCGGTCAGCATCAAACGTCGGTGCGTTTCAATCCGCTTCCTGCGTATCTGGTACCAACCGAACGAGAATACGATAGCGCTCGAAATGATGCAGGCCTCATTGAAATACGAAAGGAAAATATTCATGACGGACACGAACGACTCACTCCTACCCTTTTGTTCGATCTATTAAACTAAGTATTGTGAAAAAAACACGTTCGCAGACTCCCAACTTGTGTTCCATGGAGAAAGGTGCTGAATTAGATAATACACGGGACGAATGCTAAATGCACGTTCTCCCTAGCAATGCCGCTTTATAAGCACGGTAGGAATCACAATAGCAACTCTGGTTGATATTCCCGACCACAAATATCCATGAGTCCCCGCTAACCATCGGGGTTCTTCATGTGATAGAATCACTGGGTCTGTGTCGTTGGTTCGAGGTGACATGCGTTGGAAACGTGGAAAAAGAACTTAGCGATCCTATGGTTTGGTTCCCTAATCGTGTCGGCGAGTTATTCGATGGTCATTCCTTTCCTCCCCTTGTTCCTCCCGCAGATTGGCGTTCACCACGGTGTAGAAACCTGGTCGGGTCTCCTCTTTAGCGTGGCCTTCTTCGGTGGAGCGCTGTCGGCTCCATACTGGGGTTCGTTAGCGGACCGTTACGGTCGGAAACCGATGATTGTCCGTGCGGGCTTCGTCCTCTTTGCTACGTATACTCTCATCGCGTTTGTCCATAATCCATACGAATTGTTAGGATTGAGGCTGGCACAAGGACTCTTGTCGGGATATATCCCCAGTTCCATCGCCCTGATTGGGACGAACACACCGGAAGATAGGGTTGGCTTTGCGCTGTCGATGATGAGTGCGGCCACCTCGGCCGGAAGCATCCTCGGCCCCCTTTTAGGCGGCGTGATGGCGCGATTTTTTGGCAACCGTGTCGCATTCGCAAGCGCAGGAAGCCTAGTCCTCATCGCGACGATTCTCGCGGTGTTTTGGGTACGGGAAGAGAATTTTGTCCCTTCCAAGACGCGCTCGTCCATCTTCTCGGCCTTCCAAGACGCGGCTCACAACTCCACCTTGTTGTCCGCACTCGGACTCAATCTATTCACTTCGTTTTCCATCATGACCATCGAACCCATTTTGACCCTGTACATCGCACAGCTTAGCCACTCCATCGCGAACGCATCGCTCATCTCCGGAATCGTGTTTTCCTTGACCGGCATTGCGAGCGTGGTGTTTTCCCCCATCTGGGGCAGAACCTCCGACAGGATTGGGTTTCGCAAGGTGCTTCTGTTTGGTCTTCTTGGGGGCACCGTGTGGACGTTCATGCAGTTGCCGTTTCACAACGTCTACGCGTTTTCGGCGGTCCGCTTCTTATACGGCGCTTTCTTCTGCGCGGTGTATCCGGCCATCAATGGCCTCGTCGTAAAATCCACAGAACCTTCATTTCGTGGGCGAGCCTTCGGGCTGAGTCAGACCGCCAATCAATTGGGCAACATGGTCGGGCCGCTCGTCGGAGGCATCGTGGCAGGAGCAACCTCGATTCACGGACTGTTTTGGGTGACAGGCGGTCTGCTTGCTCTCGTCACGGCTTTTACCTACAAAGTGAGCGGACGCCTGCCTGGAGGTAATGCGGTGGAAGTGGAGCAAAAACCAAACCAATCTTAGTGACTTTCTTAGTGATATTCTTCGTGATCTAATGAGAAAGAGCTCGCTTTGTCCATGATCTCAAGCCAGACCTGGGAGAGGGCCCGCTGCTCCTCTCCTGGGTGCACTTCGGCGATGAGGGAGCGAAGGGCCGCCCCTGCTGCGGCAGAAAATCGCGATCTCACGAACTCGTAATTCTGATTCGCTCGTTTGAGCCTATCAAACAAGACGTCGTTAGACGTGTACAGCCCACCGGCCAAGACGACGCGAAGAGGCGGGTTTGCATCGCTTCCTTCATCATGGGTCATGAGGCTAGCCACCGCTTTGATGAGTCGAAGATGATGGGATACGGCTTCCACAAGGATGCCATTCGCGACCGCGTCATAGTTTGCCAGCTCGAGAACGGAAGGAGCAAACGACGCGACCGCAGTTACAGGCTTATCACTACCGTAGATGATGGGCACGAGTTGGATGGGCGAAGAGACGGAGAACTTCTCCTCTGCCTTCTCCCAAAGCTTTGTCGGCTCTCCCCGATTCTCCGCGGCCGCAATGGCAGCCATGAGCCCCTTGCGCCCAATGTCAAATCCGCTGCCTTCATCTCCGATGAGATACCCGTATCCACCCGCCCTAACTTCCTCACCATCTCCGGCATCTCCCAGCGCGATGCTTCCTGTTCCCGCGATGAGGGCTACTCCTGGGGCCCCTTTTGTTCCGGCCGTGAGCGCCGCCAAGGCGTCGCTGACAACGACGACCTTCGGTCCGGACATTGCATCCTTCAACTGGTGGGACAGTCTCTCCCTGTACTTTGGGTTGTCCACTCCGGCGACTGCACAACAAACCCTTCGAACATCCGCCATCGTCGCCCCCATCTCGCCAAGCCCCTTTGCGATTAAGGCGACAATCGTCTCGACCGCGTTCTTCCACCCCACCCCGTTCGGGTTACTGGCCGAGCCCACCACCGTGCAAACCCGTTCGTCGCGCACATCCATTAGGCAAACCTCGGTCTTCGTTCCTCCGCCGTCAACGCCCACAAATATGTCCAAGGCACAATCCCCCTACGGGCTATTCGTACAATTGAAATTCTGAAACCTCGACTGAAAACCGGCGCAGGCCAGCGTCCTCCTTATCGAGATACGTGTCTGCGGTGCCGCTAGAAATGGCAGAACGCAAGGCATCGTCGCCGGCAAGGAGATCGAAAAACGGACGACCTCCTTGCGGCGGAGCGTCGAGAAACTTAAACTCTCGGGGCCACATCTCCTTGATACCCCTGATGAGCGTTATACCTGCGTGCAAGCCGTGAACCTTCGATGCATGGGTGACATGGAGTTGCACACCCTGGCACAGTTGGCCCTGATACTGTGAGTAAAATGGAGTGAAATAGGCTGGTCGCGCCACCACGCCTGAGACCCCTGTTTGGTTGAACCATGCCGCCAGCCGATGTCCGTCCAACCACGGAGCACCGACGTACTCAAACGGATGGGTGGTTCCTCGGCCGATGCTCAGGTTTGTCCCTTCGACAAGACAAGTGCCTGGATACAACAACATCATGGACAATCCAGTGGTATTGGGAGAGGGGGACACCCAAGGCAGACCCGTGTCGCTGTAGAGCATTTGTCGGTGCCATCCCTCAAGCGACACGACGGTCAACTCTACGTCCTGAACGAATCGCTTCTTAATAAGTTGGGCTAGTTCTCCCATGGTACACCCGTGACGATTCACCACGGGCAGCATTCCAACAAACGACGAGAATTCCGGCTTACGGACGAAGCCTTCGCGCCGAGATCCACCGATGGGATTCGGTCTGTCCAGGACAATGCACGGAACGTGCGCCTCGCTGCAGGACTC
>JAJZAV010000265.1 GCA_021799255.1 Bacillota bacterium | reverse complement strand
CAGGAAGTACAGGCCATTTCTCACCTCGTCGAGCGGGGTGATCTTGTCCTTGCGCACCAGACGCGTCTGCCACAGGCTCACAATCACGGCGCGAAGGCGCCGCTCCCATTCCGTCAGCTCTCTCGAGGTGAGCAGAGGGTTGTCTAGCTTTTCGAGCAACTTCGCAATCTCGTAGTGTTTGTCGAGAACGCTCCGACGCATGGCTTCCGTGGGATGCGCCGTCAGAACCAGTTCGACGCCGAGTTGATGAATAAGCCCCTCTAGCCGATCCGCTGACACCCCCGTCACCTTCATGTCGGCAAAGGCCTTCTGTAGAGATGCCCGCTGAGGACCCGTGCCCGTGGACAGTTCGTATTCCCGCCGACGGCGCAAGCGGTGGTTTTGCTCTGCAATATTGACGAGTTGAAAGTAGATAGTAAACGCGTGGATCACATGAGACCGATGTTCTTCAGGAACGCTCAGAATAGCTTGCCAGAATTCTTCACGCCTAGACTGAGACTCCTCGGCTCGCAGCTCTTTGGCTGCGATGCGAACGCGCTCCACGGACTGAAATACCTCGATACCACACTGCCCCTTGATCACGTCGCCTAGCAAATACACCAAGATCCGTATGTCCCGGCGCAAAGCCGATTCTTGTTTCACGTAGGCTCCAACTCCCATCACTACACAAGATTATATCGGTGGATGACAAACGGTTCAAGAATTCCGAGTTTTGCTACGACACAGGTGCCCTTGGCCCTTGGCCTTCGGCATCCGACTCCTGCGGTTTAGTGCCGCTTCACGATGGCGATGGTACAACGCGAGACGCAGACCAATTTGTCGGCCTCGTCCGTAATCCGAACGTCCCAGACCATGGTGGTGGTGCCCTTATGGAGTGGCGTGGCGACGGCCGTCAAGAGACCTTCCCGCTTTGGCCTCAGATGGTTCGCGTTGATTTCCAGTCCCACGGCGGCCTGACGCTCCTGATCTACGTTCATCCACGCCCCCATGCTGGCCGCCGATTCGGCGAGCGCGACGGAAGCCCCGCCGTGCAACAATCCAAACGGCTGTTTACACGCCTCGGTAACGGGCATAGTCATCACGACCCTATCCGCCGTCAGTTCTTTCGTGGAGATCCCAAGGAGTTCCATGAGGCCTTGTTGTTGAATCACGTTCTACGCTCCCCCCAACCAGGTTGGCCCACCAAAGGAGACTCGTCCAGAGATGGCATAGGGATAATTGTAGCAAATCGAGACGAACGTTTGTACAAGACGCGTCCACGAAGCGGGTCCTTGGCCGCGTGTGCTAGACTCAGGAAAGCGTATCGGATCATTGTTGGGTCGGAGGATGGTCAGTTTGAATTCGCAAGAGGTCGTCGTCTGTGTCGACATCGCGACGTCGGGAATCAAGGTCGTCGTCTACGACGAAAGCGCCCGCGTCGTGGCGCTCTGCAAAGAATCGTACGGGATCCGTTCACCAGAGCCCGGATTCGCCGAGCAGAACCCCGACGAAATCGTCGGTGCGTTTTTCGCATCCCTAAAGTCCGCCATCCTAAGCCTTCCCTCCGGATGCCGCGTCGCGGCCATCAGCCTCGGTGGGGTCATGCACAGCATTCTCGGTCTCGATGGGCACGATAGGCCCATCACGCCCGTAATGATTTGGGCGGATACCCGCAGTCAGTCCCAGGCTAAGTCCGTGAAACAGCACCACGGAATAGATCTGTATCAAACCATCGGTGTCCCGATTCATGCCATGTTGCCTTTGACCAAAATCCGCTGGCTGAAAGACACAGAGCCATCCGTCTTTCGCAGCGTCTCGCGGTTCGTATCGATTAAGGAGTACCTCCTATGGCACATGACTGGACAGTTCGTCGTGGATGTTTCTACGGCGGCTGCGAGCGGGCTGTTCCATCTAGGGCGGCGTTCATGGTCGGACGAATCCCTCGCCATCGCCGGGATCACGGGCGACATGCTGTCCGCGCCTACGGCGTGCACGGAAGCCTTGCCCCTCTCCCATTCGGCTTGGTGTCTTTTCGGATCACCGGGGAGCCTCAAGGAAGCCGTCGTCGTAGTGGGATCTACAGATGGAGTCCTAGCAAACCTTGGCAGTGGAGCCGTCGAGATCAATCAGGTGGGGGTCACGCTAGGCAGCAGCGGAGCCGTGCGCCGTATGACCAATCGGATGGTTCTCGATGACGAGGGTAGAACGTTTTGCTATCCCCTCGACGAATCGAATTTCGTCGTGGGTGGCGCAACCAACACGGGGGGCGTCGTGTGGGACTGGATGATGGAACAATTTCCACCGGACGAATCCGACCCTGCGCGGCTTTGGGAAGCCATCGATGAGGTACCCGCAGGTGCGGACGGACTTCTGTTCATCCCATATCTCGCGGGCGAACGCGCCCCCGTTTGGGACGATTCGGCCCAAGGAGTACTGTTTGGCCTAACGCTCGGCCACCGTCGCCCACACATCTGGCGCGCTGCCGCCGAAAGCATGGCCTACTCGCTGGTGTCCATTTACCGCCTGTTGCAGGGCTTCGGACCGATGCCCTCCGGCGTGATAGCAACGGGCGGCTTTTTCCGACAACCCATCTGGACCAGACTGCTGTCGGACGCCTTGGGCGTCCCTGTGTTCGTTTGTGAAGACGAGGAATCGTCGGCACGAGGTTCTTTCCTGTTGGCGAAGTCTGCCCTCATGAAGGCGCCGCTTCGCGACGTGCTGAAACGCTATCCTGCCAAGTTGAAAGAACCCGTCGTCCCTGCGGATGGAAAGGCCGAAGTGTACGACAAGCACCTCGCGCGGTTTGCTCGCCTGTACGAGGCGGTTCAGCCGCTGTTTCGCGAAGGAGTGGACGAACGAAAACGATGAACGGCCGACAGGAAGCGGCTTTCTTCCCTTCCCGCATTGTCGTCCCGGGCCAAGTCTTCGTCGAGGGCGACGCGCAATTCCTTCGCGACTCTGGGGTTTTTCCCTCCGGTTGAGATGGCGATTTGCAGGGACTCGTCCGACCATGTCGCTGGAACGAGAAACGAGCAGAGTTCCGGATGGTCCGCCACATTCACGAGGCCGCCTCTCGACAGCACTTCGTGTGCGACGGCCTCATTGACGAGCCTGTCGTCAGTGGCGGCAAACGTGAGAAAGGCCCCGCTCGTGTCCCCCGGCCGATAAGCTCGTGGCACGTGTTGAACGAGGCCGATGGACGCGTGCTCGTCCAATTCGGTGCAAAGAATGGGGCTCACCACCGTCACCGAAGCCCCCGACAGAAGCAGCTTCGATACCTTCCGTGCGGCAATTCGCCCACCACCGACCACGACGCATGGACGCCCTTCGATGCGCAGAAATAGGGCGTATTCCGGATTTTTCTTCATGACAGTCTCCAACGAATTTGTCTTTGTTTCCCGATTAGAGCCCATTATCGCACATGATTCTTAGGGTGCAAGAGGTTACACCCACTTCGCGCGCGGAGGAGAGTCTCGCTCAATGTGACGCGAACTTTCATCGATTTCGGTCAGACCTTGCGCAATAGAGCGTTCATAACTTAGGCTGCACATCTTCCACGTCGACCCATCAAGGATGTTAGTCATGATGACCATCTGGGAACAACCGTGATCGCAAATCTTCGCGTCGACGTCGTACACCCGGGTAACTAAGATGGCCCTATCAAACGACACTCCCCTCACCACCCTCACCAGTGTCTTCCGGTCGTCCCTAGGCTTTACCCGACAATCTCGCGTCCGAGAACCGGCGAATGAATCGCAGGGCAAAGTGTTCGTACATTCCGGCCACGAGCCCGACGCCCCCGACAAGGATGTGATCGTTAATTCCTGTCGATCCGCTCATGCCGAGCACCAGTCGTGCCAACAAGCCACACACGGCTCCGAGGACGGCCCCGTTGACCGGCTTGATGAGGAACCACAGCCAGCGACTCGTTACCTCTTGGGGTGGCGTTGCGTCCGAGTACATCCCGTAGATGGAATAGATAACGCCTCCGAGGGATCCCATCACCGTGGCCTCACCTATCCACAGGGGAACCATCCATGTTCCCTTATGGATATATAAGTGATAGATATAGTACCGATGCGTGAACAGAACCACGGCCCATGCCGCAATCCAGCATACTTCGTAGAGCATGGTAAGGGAACGCACAAGGATGTCCGGCGGCCCCGTAGGCGTTTTGCCTGACGCTTCATCGCCGCGCGCTGCGGTCTGTTGACTCTCGCCGGGGTGAGCCTGACGCTCTGGGATGCTGGGATTCGCGCCCTTCGGAGGAGAATCTAGCTGCACATGACTCACCCTCTTCACGGAATGCCTTAGTGACATCCTGACGTCGATTCATATGTATGCGACAAAGCGATGGGGCTATGCGTCTAAGCACGCGATGCTGAAAAAACCGTCCGAACAAGCTATTTCGCCTGGAAGGAACGGGGCTGGTTTGTCGAAGGCGAACGAACCCGCCCATGGAAGAAGGGACCCATCTACACGATGGATCCCTTCTCTGATGCGGTATTCTGAGAATGACGGGAGCCTCTTAACTCGCGGGAATGGCTTCGATTTCGATGCGGATGTTCACGGTCTCGCCAACGAGCACTCCGCCTTTTTCGAGGGGAACGTTCCACGAAAGGCCGAAGTCCCTGCGGTTGATCTTGGCGGAACCACTGAATCCCACGCGCTGATTGCCCCACGGGTCCTGACCTTCTCCCTCAAACACCACGGCGAAGGTCACTGGCTTCGTCACGTCGCGGATGGTGAGATCCCCAGTCACGTCGTACTCGTCATCCCCCGTCTTTTTCACAGAGGTGGACACGAAGGACAGCGTCGGATACTTCTCCACATCGAAGAAATCGGCCGACTTCAGATGAGCATCCCTGTCCGCGTTGCGAGAGTCCACGCTTCCCACACCGACGTCAAAACGGATGTTGGCGCTCGTCAAATCCTGAGGATCCGCCTCGACGGAAGCGGTGAATTCGTGGAACGATCCCCTCACCGTCGCAATCATCATGTGCTTCACGGAAAACTCCAAACTGCTATGACTGACATCCACGGCCCAATTTTGCTTTGCCACTGAACTCCCTCCCATTTCACTAACGATTTCATACCTACTATAAAATATAAAGGAAAGGAAGTAAAGTGGATAACACAAGAAATATTCGTTTTACTATGACTCCGGCGTCCACCTCTTGAACAGTAGGGACACATTGTGACCCCCGAATCCGAGC
>JAJZAV010000019.1 GCA_021799255.1 Bacillota bacterium | reverse complement strand
CGCTTCTATCATCAGCATGGAAGGAGTCCCACGGTGCCGAGAACTCATGGTATGGAACAATATCTCGAGGCAATCTATGTGCTGGAAGCGGAAGGCGACGCCGTGCTTGCGTCCAAACTTGCCGACTATCTTGGCGTAGCGAGGCCCACCGTCACGCAAACAATGCATCGCATGAGCGCTTCTGGGTACGTCACTTCCGGAGAAGGACGGGAGATTCACCTTACGTCTCAAGGACGGGAGCGTGCGGAGGAAGTCGTCCGCAGGCATCGACTCTTGGAGCGCTGGCTTACGGATGAACTGGGACTCGATTGGGCGCAGGCGCACGTGGAGGCAGGGCGCTTGGAGCACGCGATTTCTCCCACCGTCGAGGCCCGTTTGTTTGAACTCCTCGGTCGACCCACCACATGCCCGCATGGCAATGTGATACCGGGTTCCGGAGCGAAAGTCCAACGCGGAGTCCCACTGCGAGACGTAGCCCCCCCTGTAACCGTAGTCGTTCAACGGATCTTGGAACAGGCCGAGGAAGATCTCGACTTACTGCGCTTCTTTCACAGGTCGGGCATCGTACCGGGGGCTACGCTCCAGGTGATGGCCAAGGAAAGTCCATACGAGGCTGGCGTCGTTGTTGAGGCGGCCGGGGAACGGTTCTCCCTGGAACCGGAAGTCGCCAGACGCGTTTTGGTGCTCCCCTGACGTTTTAGAAATCCTCTGACGTCTCCCTTACGCAACCCAAAATTGACAGTTGTGCCTTAGAAATCAGGGGTATTACCCGAAGGTATGGAATAAGACTGGCCGATTCGGAAATGCTTCCTCACAGGCATCTCTTGTGAGGAGTGTTTGCATGAACTCATTCGTGTCCTCCAGTAAGAAACCGTTCTTTAAGAAACCGGTCTTTGCTGGAGCGTTTGGACGCCTCCGGCGAGGACTCGCCATCCTTTCCATCGTGGCTGCGACTGTTGCTTGGACTATGCCAAACCTGATTCCGGTTGCTTACGGAGCGTCGACGACGCCGATTCACGTGAACGCGAAGGCCGCCTGCATCCTAGACGTCCCGTCGAAAAAGCTCCTATACAACAAGAACGCGGATACCCCAATGTTTCCCGCTAGCACCACGAAACTGATGACTGCCATTTTGCTCGTTACGTACCTGAAGCCGGATGACAAGGTCTACATCAGTCCCGAAGCCGCTCACCAGCACAGGGTTCGATTAGGGCTAAAGCCAAACACCACCATCACCGCCAATGCTGCGCTCCACGCTATTTTGATGAAGAGTGCGAATGACGTGGCGTACGCCGTAGCGGAAACGATTGGCGGAAGTCAACTTGGGTTTGCGCGCATGATGAATCTCAAGGCGCGACTTATCGGCTGTACGCACACGAATTTCGTAACGCCCAATGGGCTGCACGACGATGAACACATGTCCTCAGCCCACGACATCGCGTTGATCCTTGCTACGGCCGTCTCGTATCCCGAGATAGTCAATGTCATGCAAACGCAAAACTACCATGTGCTTGGAAAAGACATCCGAAACGGGAATCGACTAATGTATGTGAAGGAGACCCGCTTTGGAGATGTCATCGGCGGCAAAACTGGCTTTACCTCGAAGGCCATGTATTGCTTAGCGTTTGCGGCCAAGCAGCATGGGAGGGTCCGCGTGTCGGTAGTGCTTGGCGCGCCGCGCAAGAGTTACATGTACCGAGAAACGCGCCGCTTGCTGACGTGGTCATATCGTCTTGACGACGCCGGCCATGGCAAGGAGCAGCGTCAGGCATAAGGGAGCAGCTTCAGGCATAGGGGAACGGACGCATTTGGTTCATCCGAGTGACGGGGGCGTGTTGGGAAACTACTTCACCGTTCGAACGGTGAGGTTTCCCTTCACGTCCGAGTCCCTTACGGACTGCCAGTCGTACGCGGCTCCAAAGTAGTAGGATAGAACCGACGCCGTTTGCGTAAAATCCCCCATGTTGAACCCCGTCGCAAATTTCTCCGTAGACAGTGAATCCCAACCGTCCTGGCGGTTTTGTCCAATGAACACTCCGACGTTTTGTGCCTGTCCGGCGACGCTCACTTTACTTCCTCGAATCATCACAGTCATTTTCCTAAGAGCCTCCTCATTGGCACCAATGCGCCCAATACATCGTATTCGTTCTTTGACCGTGTGGGTTCCAATTTGTCAGAACACGATTTCAAGCGCGGATGGATTCTGCGCGAGCCACCTCTGCCGTTCGGAGATTCGGCATGTTGACAAGTTAAGCAAGCATACCCTCTAACAGGATCGCGAAAATCCGGCGTTCCTGGAGGCGGAGGAGGGGGAGAAATGGGCAAGTCGGTCGCCATGGCCTACGTTTTGTGGTTCTTCCTCGGATACCTGGGCATTCACCGCATGTACTGCGGCAGGGTCGCCAGCGGAGTGGGCATGCTGTTTCTGTGGGTGTTTGGCTGGCTGACCATGGGCATCCTGATTGGTCGAGCGTTTCTTTTGGCCGTCGGAATTTGGTGGCTCATTGACCTATTTCTCACGGCGGGAATGGCGGAAAGTGCAAAGCGTTGACCTTGTTCTTGCGCTCGGAGTACGCGTGGTTTCTCGACCATCGTGAGGTTTCTATTCGTTCGAGCAATCATGTGGTACTCTGTGGCAACAGGTGGATAGCGGTAACCTCGTTGATCGCCATGAGCGTTTCTGTTAGCCTCTGTGAATGGGAGGAATGACAGTGCTTCGCATCCGCGACGTATCATTGGACAACCCCGTCATTCTCGCACCGATGGCGGGCGTGTGTAATCCGGCATTTCGAATTTTGGCGAAAGAGCTCGGTGCCGGCATGGTGTGCGCCGAAATGGTAAGCGACAAGGCCTTGGTTCACAAAAATGAAAAGAGTCTTCAGATGCTGACGATATTACCGGATGAGCATCCCGTGAGCCTACAGCTTGTGGGTTACGACAAGGAATCGATGGTGGCGGCCGCCGAGATGGTGGGAGACACGAACGCAGACGTCATCGATATCAACATGGGATGCCCCGTTTTGAAGATATACAAGAATGGGTCTGGGGCGGCCCTAGCAAGAGACCCAAAGTATGCGGCTTCCATCGTCGACGCTGTGGTCAGGCGAGTGAACAAACCCGTGACCGTGAAGTTTCGCAAGGGCTGGGATGATGACAACGTAAATGCGGTTGAGGTAGCCAAGGCCGTAGAGGCGGCTGGAGCCGAGGCTGTCACTCTCCATGGACGCACCGCAAAGCAGATGTACACGGGACAAGCCGACTGGTCCATTATTCGAAGGGTGAAGGAATCGGTTTCTATTCCTGTGATTGGCAATGGAGATGTGGCGAGCCCCGACGACGCGAAGAGAATGATGATGGAAACTGGATGCGACGGCGTGATGATTGGCCGTGGAGCCCTCGGAAATCCGTGGCTGTTCCGCGAAGTTGCTCACTTCCTCGAAACTGGGCAGAAGCTCGCCCATCCGGACGCCTCTGAGCGAATTGATGTGGCGATTCGTCATCTGCACCTTTTAGTCCAACACAAGGGCGAGAACATTGGGGTAAAGGAAATGAGAAAGCATGCCGCGTGGTACATCAAGGGACTGCCGGACGCAGCGCGCATGCGGGATGACATCAATCTAGTGACGACCGAAGCGGACATGATGGCCCTTCTTCGACAATACCGGGAATTTGTGTTAGGGATTTCGCAGGTGTCGTGAACGGCGGTGAGGAAGTTGTCCACCGGACGCATATCATTTCGTGGATTTCACGTGATATGATAGTCGGCGGAAGCGGTCGAAGAAGGGATGGATTTCTCACATGACGTCGTTGCAAATTATCATCTACGCCCTGGTTCAGGGAATCACCGAGTTGTTCCCTGTAAGTTCCGTCGGCCACGGCGTGATTCTTCCTTATCTGGCGGGATGGACCAACATTTCCGGCAATCCTCAATTCTTGCCTCTCCTGGTTATGCTTCATTTAGGTACCGCACTCGCTCTCTTGGTCTTCTTCTGGAGAGACTGGGTGGATTTGATCTCTTCCCTCTGGATGAGGAAGCCGCGTCAGCGTCGACTACTCGGCTTGATTGTCGTGGCAACCATTCCTGCCGCCATCATTGGGAAGGTATTTAACCACACGTTCACACATCTATTCCCGTCCGCGTTTTCCGCGAGCGTGTTTCTCGTTGTGAACGGCCTGGTTCTTTTTGCTGCCGATTATCTGCGCCGTCGCGCGCGCGACCGAACCATCAACGAAGTGGGGTATGGTCAGAGTTTTCTCATCGGCGTCGCTCAAGTACTCGCTCTGATTCCCGGTTTCTCGAGATCCGGTGTGACCATCACGGCGGGATTGGGGCTGGGACTGTCCTATGAGGAGTCGGCGAGGTTCAGCTTCCTTTTGGCAACGCCCATCATCTTGGGAGCCGGCGTTCTCGAGGTCCCCAAGATGCTTAAGAGCCACGCAACCCATATGATTCACCTAGGGCTCATCGGCGGGTTGTGCGCGGGCGTGGTCGCCCTCATTTCGACGGCGTTTCTGATGCGTTACTTTCAAAATCACGAAGTGAGAGCATTGCGTCCGTTTGGAATCTACTGCATCGTTGTGGGCGTGGTTGTGGCAGTCATGTCGCTAGCACACGTTCACTTTTAAGAGGATATCAAGGCGTGCTCGTCAATGTCCTATGACAAGCACGCCTGCGCCACGAAACTCGCTTCTCGCATGTTTGTCAACCCCGACTCGTTTCGTCCACGTAGAGGTTTGTTGTTTCGCGACCAAAGAGGCCCACGACGATAAAGCCGACGAGCAGGGCCGAGAAGAACACGATGAAAATCGAATGGAAAGCGATGTTAGCCGCAATCATACTGCCCACGAGCGAGGGGGCGATGATGCTTCCTATCCGTCCGAATCCCGCTGCCCAGCCAATCCCAGTGGCGCGACTCACCACGGGGAATTGCTCGACCGTGAATACGTACGTTGCCCCGAAAGAGCCCAGCATGAAGTACGATAACAACAGGCCGCATACAATCAACTCTGCGGTGCTGTGAGAAAACCCGAATCCAAGGGCGGAGAGACCTGCGAGCAGCATGAAGGGCACAAGGGTTCGCTTTCGCCCCCACTTCTCTACCAACCAGGCTGCGGTCAGATATCCTGGCACTTGGGCGATGGTCATGATGAGCACGTAATCCGTGCTGTGAACTAGCCCGTATCCTTTCATGTACATGACGGACGGTAACCAAAAGAACATGCCATAATAGGCAAAGTTCATCACAAACCAGAGAACCCAGGTCACGATGGTAGCTCGAAGCAATGGCCCGGACCACACCATACCGAAGCTCTTTCTAAACGATCCCGTGTCCTTGGACTTGCTCGATTTTGAGAATTGAGGGCTTTCTGGCAAAGCCGTTCGAAGCACGAGCGTGTACAGAGCTGGGATGGCTCCGATGAGGAACACGAAGCGCCACGACATAGACGGCAGGATGAATGCGGACACGATGGCCGCAACAAGGGATCCTCCCGCCCAAAACGTTTCCAGTAAGACCACTCGCCTGCCTCGAACCTCGGGTGGAGAAGACTCGGATACGTAGGTGGTCGCGACTGGGAGTTCTCCGCCTAGGCCAAACCCGACGAGGAACCGCAGCACGATGAAGATGCCTACTCCCGATGCTAGCCCCGTGAGGCCAGTTGCTATACTGTATATGAGTAAAGTCCATAGAAACATAGGCTTGCGACCGAATTTGTCCGCGAGCAATCCGGAGAGGGCAGAACCGATGGCCATTCCAGCGAAGCTGATGCTTCCAATCAATCCTTGCGTTCCGGGCAAGAGATGCCATTGCTTGGCCACAGACGTGAGTACGAATGACATCAGACCGACGTCCATAGCATCAAACAGCAGCCCAAGACCGGAAACGACCATGAGTTGACCAGCCGAAGGTGCTTGGTTGCCTCTTCGACTTAAGACATTCGTAGCTGACACACCCCATCACCTCTTTTGCAATGTCGCCCAATGGGCCTTCGGAGAGACCATCATACGGGTGTAGTTAGTCATATGTGGGCGTGAGCCAACGGGTGCAACCCAACAACCGTCTTGGGCTCTGCCGTTGCGGCGGGGCTGACGTCCCGGTAAATGGGCTTTTGGGTGATGCCCGCGAAAGAGGAGATCGTCATGAACAATCTGGAACTTTGGTACGGAAGAGCCGGGCAAGGAAAGTCAAGTCGGATCCTTGCAGAGATAGAACAACTCGTACGCGACCATCCCTTTGGCAGCCCCATATGGTGGGTGGTTCCTCCCGGCGCTTCGTACGCGACGGAACGACGCCTCGTGGAGCGATTACCAGCCGTCATGCGAGTGGAAATTCTCACGTTGGATAGGCTTGCTGACAGGCTGTTGTCGGCGCTCATCGGACAAGACCCATCCCTTTGTGAGAACGTCAGCGGTCAACGGCTAAACCAACTCGGCAGGCGCCTCCTCATGTTCATGGTTTATGACGCACATCGGGCCGAACTTTCTCTGCTTTACCGAGAGAGAGTGAGTCTGCCCTTCATCGACGGCCTGTTGATGGCCATCGACGAGCTCAATGATTACGAGATCACTCGCGAAACCGTGGAAAAATGTGGGATGCGGCAATCTCCTAAGCGAGATTATGATCCAACCGCCATGGCTTTCGAGAAGGTAGAAGAGCTCCTGCTTCTGCAGGACGCATTCCAGGGTGCCATCCAACAGCAAGGTCTTTGGGACCATCGACAAACGTTGCACGTGTTGCAAAAGGCGTTGCCCCATCTGGCACTGCTTCGCGAAACCGTGTTGTTTTTCGACGGGTTTTGGCAATGGACGCCTCTAGAGTCCAGATTCGTCGCAGGGCTATCCCAGTTTTCACGACGAAGCGTTGTTGCCGTTTTGCTAGGCGAAACGGGGAATTGCTCCGAGGAAGGCCACTCTGTTCACGTCCCGTCTCTCTTTAATCCAGGGGGGTGGCGAATGGTCCAAGACTTGAAGAGAGTATGCCGGGAAATGTCTCTTCGCGTGATGGAGGATCAAACCGTATTCCAGAGCCAAGCGGTTCCGAATCGGTTTCACGAGTCCCCGGCCCTCAGGCACCTCGAGTCGCAGCTGTTTCGCGAGGTGCCAGAACGCTACCTCGCAAGAGTTGGTGAAGAGGTACGGGTCATTGCGGCGCAAAACGAGCGCGTCGAGATGGTGGGCGTTGCGGAAGAGATACGCAGGCTCGCGCTCGTGGATAACATAGCCTATCAAGACATGATGATCCTCACTCCTTATGCCGATGAATCTCTCTTCAATCTTCGAGATATCCTGGAAGACATGAATATCCCTTACGTCATGGACGAGTTTCCCATGTTTGTGGAACACCCGTTAGCCCGTTTCCTCCTCTTTGCCCTCGATGCGGGGGAATACGGAATCACAGCGGACGTCGCTATTTCTATCCTGAAAAGCGAGTTCCCTTCCATGTCCCGAGACGACGCGGACTGGTTGCTGGACTATGCTCGGCGCCACGAACTCGGCGACGAGGACTGGTCGTCTCGTGAGCCATGGAACTTCACGAAAGAGCCATCCGGTGCCATCGCGAGGGACGCCGCCCAAACCCGGTTTGCATTCGAGGACGAGCGAGCCGAGGGCCTGCGACAAAGACTCATCGGCAACTTCACCGCGTTTGTTTTGCGATTGTCGACGCCCGAAGTGAATATGAAAGACTTGGCTTTTGCGATATGGGAACTGCTCGAAAACGTAGGGGCAAGGTCCAAAGTGGCAGAGTGGATGGTGAACGAAGACGCAACGCTCTCTCCCTTGGAGGCGAGTTTGCACGAGCAGGCTTGGGAATTCGTCATGGATCTCTTGGATGACTCCATGGTGCTTCATGGGTTTCTTACGCTGCCCACATCGGCCGCGATTTCCCTGCTTCGAATTGCAATCTCGGACCATGTCTTGTCGACCATCCCCGGAAAGATGGACGCGGTTTTGGTGACGGACCTCTCCCGGGCCCAAGGATGCGAGGCGGATGTGGTATTCGTTCTTGGCACCTGCGACGGAATGTTTCCGAGCCGGGTTCATCCGAGCGGCCTGTTTCTGGACGAGGAGAGGGAAGCGTTCTTTGCCGCAACGAACGAACGCCTGGGCGCTACGACGGAAGAACGACAGTGGGATTCTCGGTACGACGTCTACCAGGCCTTAACTCGTGCGAAGCGGCGGCTTTACGTCACGTACCCGTTGTCCGGAAGAGACGGAAAAGCACAAAGGCCAGCCAACCTCGTCGGCGACGTGAAAACGATGTTTGCACATTCGGATTTGCGTGAAGAGCTGTGGACGACTCAGTGGGGACCGTTCACCGCTGGAACCGAGGTTGCATTGTGGTCCCCGGACAGGGCGCTTCGCTACATGTCGGGCCTCCTGCGCCAAAAAGCCAAGGACGACTTATTAGCCGACGACCGCTCTCTCGTGAACCACGCGCTCCTGCGGTGGATAGAAAACGATGAACAGCTGTCGAGGCGGTTGTCGACGATGGTGAAAGGGCTGTCGCATAAGCCCGTTGCTCCGCAACTCCTCGCCACGACGGCCCGCTGGCTCTACCACGGCCCGACCAGCGTCAACGTGTCGCAGCTTGAGACCTTTGCCGCTTGCCCGTTTCGCCACTTTGCCCGTTACGGCCTGCGCTTGCGAAGCGACGAGATGGATGCCGGGATGAAGGCGTTCTTGGGGACGTTGATCCACAATGGGTTGCAGGGGTTCGTGGAACGAATGATGGCGGATCCGGAAGCTTGGCGAAGAGCGGACGACGAAACCGCCGAGCGGATAATGGACGCGGTCTTTGATGCCATCCATGGGGTGGATGCGTTGGCACCTTGGCGACGTAAAGCCGTTCGCGATGAGGCCATCGAGGGCGTTCGACATCTCTTGCGACAGGCCGCGCGGGTTTTGACCCTTCAGGTACGTCGCGGCAAATATCAACCGCAGGTCGTGGAGCTTCGGTTTGAGGCGCGTCTAAGCGACGCTCTTCTGGCGCTCGGCGAGAATCAAATCTCGGCCGGTGAATTGCGAGTCGTGGGCAGAATCGACAGGGTTGACGTCGCAGAGGACCTGGGGCGATCCGCGTTTCGGATTTTCGACTACAAAAGCAGCCCGAAAACCCTGGATCCGGCTCGCGTGGCGAATGGTTTGCAGTTGCAGCTACCGGTCTATGGGGCTGTGATTCAGAGCCTTTCGAAATCACTCTTGGGGCGCGAGAGCGAACTCGCCGCCATTCTATATTCTCCCATCGTTCACCGCGTACAGAAGGTCAGCGCGCCGGATGAGGGAAAAGCCCATCGCGATGCCATTTCCGGCATGAAGGCAGCGGGGTTGTTTGTGGAGGACAGGCAGCTCGTTGAATGGATGGACGATGCCCTCACAGGCTCTGAGGAAGACAGCCCGCTGTTCCCCAAGATCTACAACCGAAACGGCGAGGTTTCGCGAAGCGCACCCGTGCTCTCCTCTAGCCTTTGGAACACGCTGTTGAAAAATGTTCTTATGCAGGTCGTTGGAATGTCAAACGAGATAGCGAACGGTCGCATCGACATTGCTCCGTATCGTTTGAAACGACGAGAGACGGCTTGCCAGCAGTGCGAGTTCTCTTCCCTCTGCCACGTGGAGCCTCGGCGAAATCCCTATGTCTTTCGAGATCTTCAAGCGCCCGTTTCCTTTGCCGAATTGCTCTCGTCAGAAGAAGGAGGGAGTGCGAATGCCTGATGCAAAATGGTCCAAGGAGCAAACCTTGGCCATAACGCTGCGCAATCAGAATATCGTCGTCAGTGCTGGAGCGGGGTCGGGCAAAACGACCGTGCTCGTGGAAAGGGTCATGACCCTCCTCCTGGGAGAACCGAAGGCCGACGTTCACCGCCTGTTGATTGTCACATTCACCGAGGCAGCCGCCGCCGAAATGCGCGAGCGCATTGGACGCGCGATTTCACAGCGGATTAGCGAGGCGAGGCAATTCGGTGATTCTGCGCTCGTTGCCCACTTATCGCGGCAGGCCTCGCTCCTCGAAGTCGCTCACATTTCGACTCTGCATAGTTTTTGCATGATGATTGTCCGAAGAAACTTCGTTCGTCTCGGCTTGGATCCGCAGATCCGAATTATGGGGGATGACGAGTTCACCATGCTTCGTCATGCCTTGTTAGAACGTCTCCTTGAAGGCTTCCTGCGTGACACACCGGAGTCAGTCGACCGAATGTTGGAGGCGTTTGCGTCGTCAAATCCGCTTTCGATTGTTCCTTTGGTGCTTCGTTTGGACGAGTTTTCCCGCAGCCAGCCTAACCCCGGCCAATGGCTTAAAGGAGTTCTTGTGGAATATCAAAGGGCCAAAGAAGGGGAGTCTCTACAGAACCTCTCGTTTGCGCCATTTCTATACCAGTGGATCCTGCGCGAGGTGGAAGAGGCTTCACAGCTGTTTCGTGAGGGAGTAGCGTTGTCCCGAGGAATTGATGGCTACGAAGCGTACACAGACGAACTCGCAGAACTCGGTTCGCTGGTGCAGGCCGTGAAATTTGCGGTTCATGAGCAAAGCGCGATTTCGGAGATACAAAGTCGCATCGCCCCTCTTCTCTCCAGAAAGTCGCCGCGCGCTCCGAAGGACGTCGAAGGTGAGATTGTCAAGAACAAGCGAAAAGTCGGCTTAGCCCAACTGAAACAGGTGGATGCAATCCTCATTCGGGGAGAGGAGAACCTCGTCGGAGATCTAAATCGCCTTCATAAAGCCGTCTCGCAACTGGTGGACTTCGTGCTGCAATTTCAGGATGCGTTCGCAGAAGAGAAGAGGGCTCGAGGGGTCCTCGACTACTCGGATTTGGAACACTTTGCACTGAAATCGGTCACGGATGCTTCCATTGGGGAAGCGGATCGCATGAGACGCCATTTTCTTGAGATCTTCGTCGACGAATACCAGGACACGAGCCCCATTCAAGACGCCATCGTGGAAGCCATCGCCAGACCCGAAGGGAACGTGTTTGTCGTCGGCGACGTGAAACAGAGCATTTACCGGTTTCGGATGGCCGAGCCCAAGATCTTTCTCGCCAAGCAAGCCTACGCCTCGAACGCGGAGTCTGCGTCGGCGATTCACCTCACCGACAACTACCGCAGTCGGCATTTCGTTGTGGACGCCGTCAACGATGTCTTTTCGAAGATATTCACGCCTCGTTTTGGTGGGATTGTCTACGACGAATCCGCCCGCATGAACGCTTCGGCCCAGTACCCTGAAGCCGACGACGACACCATCCTCAAAGGAGGTGTCGAGGTGCACCTGTTGGAGCGACAGGCGCTGACCCGAGCGTCACAGTGCGAAGCTGAAGACCCAGCGAGCGACGACGAAGAACTGGCTTTGATTGACTCAGGGTTCGAACCCTCGGCAATGGAGAAGGAAGCGATGGTCATCGCGTCCTGCATCTTGGACCTGATGGGCATGACGGGAAAGTCGAGACGCAAGGTTTGGGACAAGTCCCGCAAAGAGTATCGTCCGCTCATGTACCGGGACATTGTCGTTCTTCTTCGATCCGTTCGCGGGCGCATGAACGTCATCCTCGATGCGCTGCGAAGCTGTGGCATCCCCGCGTATGGAGCCACGACATCCGGGTTCTTCGATGCAATGGAAGTGAAATGGATGCAGGCCGCCCTTACGGTGCTTGATGAACCGTATCGAGAGCTGTCTCTGGCGGCCCTCTTGAGATCTCCTCTCGTCGGCTTTTCCGACGAAGAGCTTGCCACAATCCGCTTGCAGTCGTCGGGAAACTTCTACGAGGCGCTGCAGGCCTGCGCGCGACGCGGACGCCCGAGGAAGAATCAGGAGGAGACCTCCACCGCATCGCCCGACACCCTGCAACTGGAAGGCAGACCTCGACCCCAAAAGTTGCAGGCGCGCTGTCGTCAGTTCCTTGCCACCCTGCAAGAATGGCGAACGCTGGCAAGGCGAAGCAAGGCCGCGACCGTCATTCGAGCCATTTACCAGCAAACCGGAATTCTCGACTACGTGCTGGGAATGGAGGATGGAGAGATTCGTCAGGCGAACCTTCAGCTCTTGTTGGACAAGGCGTCCGCCTATGACAAGTCCTCGGCGGACGGTGCCTTTGGCTATGCACAGTGGATGGAGGCCACGATTTCCAAGCAAATCGATGCCGGTGAGGCCAGAACGCTCGGCGAGAACGAAGACGTCGTGCGCGTGATGACCATTCACCAGAGCAAGGGACTCGAGTTTCCCGTGGTGTTTGTCGCCGACTTGGGCAAGCAGTTTTACGAGGATCATGGCGAGCGGATCATGCCGCTTCATCCCGCGCTAGGCTTCGGACCCGAACTTCTGGATGCCCGTTTGCAGCAACGCTGGCCGACAGTCGCGTCCATTGCCATTTCCATGGCCAACGAGACGGACACGCTCGCTGAAGAGGCACGAATCTTGTACGTCGCCATGACGCGGGCAAGGGATTACTTGGTGCTCGTCGGGTCTGCTTCTCACCTGCAGAAAACCCTGGACAAAAATCGATTCGTCACGGTTGGGGCAGAGGATACCTTGTCCCTGGAGAGATTGGTTGGAGCGCGGACGTACCTGGACTGGTTGCTTCCCATCTGGCTGTCGCACAAGGACGGAGCCGTTCTGCGAGAATTGGCCAACCTGTCTGGTTTTCACGCCATCCGCCTCGACGACGAAACTCGGTTTTCCTTTTATGTATGGGGTTTGCCAAATACGCCCGTCATTCCGACTCATTCCGTTCCTTCTCGGCCGGATGAAACGGACGAGGAAAATACTCCACTCTACCAGTCGGGTCTCAGAGACGAGGAACTGCGGCAGATGACCGTAGACGCCGCCGCGGCAACGCACGAACCAGCTCGTCGTTCCGAAGTCGATGCACGCCCCGAAGGGGCACACGGGATGGTGCCGAGCAAGGTATCGGCAACGGATCTGCGTCGACTGTGGGTTGCAACTCATCCGAGCGATAAGAAATCGTTCAAGAGTAAAGCGTCCGCAAAGCGGCTGCTGCGGGTTCCTTCAGCCGTTGCCCAGGAATCCACGACGGGACGAGAGCGGGGAAGCGCGTTCCACGCCATCATGCAGCGGATAGACTTGGAGCTTGTGCGGCAAGGAATGGACATGTCCGAGATAGTCTCGTCGCTGGTCGCGAGGGGAATCATTTCGAGGGAAACCACGGCCGCGGTGGACGTGACGGATCTTACTTCATTTTTTGAGTCCGAGGCGGGACGACGAGTCCTTTCGGCGCGTACCGTGTTCCGAGAGCATCCGTTTCTTTGCCAACTCCCTGTGGAGGGTGACGGCCTTGAAACGGACGCGACCCGTTTTGTGGTGGTTCAGGGGGTCATCGACGTGCTGGCGAAGGAGGACGACGGATGGCTCATCGTGGATTACAAGACGGACAACATCCGCAGTGCAGACGTTTCCCGCACGGCATTTGAGTATGCCGCGCAGGTGGCGGTGTATCGACGGGCGGTTCTTACCCTCACGAAGAACGAAACCGTCGAAGCGCTATTATACTTCGTCCGTCCGCAGGTGACGGTGGCGCAGCCTCCGCTCAATCTTGAGGAGTTGTGGGCAAAGTCGTAGTCCAAAACGGCGAGCGAAAGTGAGATCTTCGGTCATCAGGATGGAGTGGGTTTCTTCCCGTTAATCGAGCGGTTCCGGGCAAAACGTGGCGAGGGAACTTGCAATGGAGGCGTCGGTGATGGTGAGAGAAACGGTTGGCAGGCCCCAGTTCTCCACCTGCTTTGGCGACACGACGCTATCGTACAGTTGTGTCGGCACATGGGAAAACACTTGGTCGATGTCGCGCACTAACTGATTAATGTCGATAAACTCATAGACGGGGCGGCCACCTTGCACGTAGTGCTTCGCCCTTTGCCACATGCGGTAAGCACCCCGAATGTTGCCGTTGTGCAAGTGGTATAAGCAGACTGCCGCTTGAATCAGGCCTTTTTGCACCACAGGGCGTCCGCTGTCCAGCCAGAGAGACTCCAAATACTCGTGGCATTCGAAGTAATCTCGCTTCACGTTGAAGAAGTACATGTATGCAATCATCCGTGAGTCCATCGGCAGTCATCCCCCTGGTTGTATGATTTTCTCTTGTGCTTATGGTAGCATCACTTCTGGCAAACAGATACCGGAGAGGGAGGGATGACGGTGGGCGAATGGACTTGGCTTCACGCCGTGTTTCCGCTCGCGGACATCGAGCTTACGAAGCCTCCGATTGACGCGAAGGTGGCGAATGTACTGGTACGGACGGTGCGAAGGCTTCCGCAGGAGGGGAGCGAGCCCTTATACCAGGTCCGCGTCGCCCCACACAACGTGGCGCCATTTCGTGGAGGGCCATGGACCCGGGTTTTTTCGGAGTCGGACCTTACGAGTCCCGGGCGAGCGTGGGAGGATTTCCGCGACAAACTGGCCGCGGCCATACGGGATGTGTACTCCCCATAGGCGTAGCCCCGAACGGTTGCGCTACCTAAACCCTATTGACAGACATGTCTTCGGCCCACTACAATCCATGTGTACCACATTGACTAGTACACACGGAATTAGTTTCGAAGATGCTAAGGCTCGTCGAATCGGCGGGAGTAGGGATTCAAGCACACGGGAGGTTGTCTCATGTGGCTGCGCATCGAGGCGAGGTCTTCCATCCCCGTGTATCAGCAGGTGGTGGACGGCGTGAAATCGGCGGTTGCAAAGAGACTGCTCCAACCCGGAGACAGGCTGCCTGCCGTGCGCGACTTGGCGACAGAACTGACCGTCAATCACAACACCGTCCAAAAAGCCTATCAAGAGTTGGAACGCGAACACGTCATCGAAGTGGTCCGAGGGAAGGGCACGTACATCTCTCGCAATCCATCCATCCCGAACGAACGGGAGCGTCGAGAGGCGTTGTACAAAGAGATGGTTCGATGGGTCATAGAGGCCCATCATCTTCGAATTCGCGACGACGAATTGCTCAAGCTGCTGAGAACGGCGATGCAGGACATTCACCAAGGCGGGGACGAGGGGGCGATGAACGGTGACCATTGTCGTGGAAGCCGTGAACTTGACGAAGACGTTTGACGGGTTTCGTGCTGTCGACGACGTCTCCATGACCGTAGAGAGCGGTCAAATTCTTGGTGTCGCCGGATCCAACGGTGCGGGAAAGACGACGCTGCTGCGACTCCTAAGCGGCGCCTACTGGCCGAATACGGGGTTCGTAAGAGCCTTCGGCAATCCGCTTTCAAGGGACGCGTCGAGCGTACGACAGAGGGTGCAGTTGTTCGACGCCGTGGGGGACTCTTCACCGAAGATGAGCATCAAAGATCTCGTGCGTTTTGCCTCTCTTGCCTATGCCCGGTTCGACGACGCACGCTGTAGGCGGCTGATGCACGCCTTGGAACTACCGTCGACGGGTCCTGTGTCTTCCCTTTCTCTCGGAATGAGAGCACAGCTGCGTCTCGCCATCTCGCTCTCTACACGCCCGGACGTCCTGCTGCTCGACGAACCGACAAATGGGCTGGATCCCATCGTGAAGCGTCAGTTTCTCCAGTTCATCTTGCGTGAGGCTTCGGATGAAGGTGCGGCGGTCGTCATCGCCACGCATCATCTGGACGATCTCGACAGGATTGCCGACTCCGTCCTCATCATGTACGAGGGGCGCAAGGTGGTAGATGGAATGCTCGACGATCTGAAGTCGAGGATCCAAGACGTGCAGGCCATCCTGCCCGCCGGATTGCCTTCTGGGATTCTGGGCCGTTCGGACGTCATCCGGCACGACGAGCGCGGTTCCCTGCACATCTTTACCGTCTTCGGAGAGCCACAAGAACTCTCCCACCTGCTGAGAAACGCTGGTGCGAGTTACGTGGAGACCGTCGCTTTGCCCCTGGACGAGATATTCCGGTATCTGATGGAGAGAGAGGGGTATACACGTGGTGGGCTCGAAAACGTTCTCTGATCCAACTGGTTCGAGTTCCATAGCGCGGGCCGCCTGGTTTCGCGAGTGGAAGACGAATCGCGCTTGGTTCCTGGTGGCCGGACTATTGATGGTCATTTCTCCCATCATTCACATTTTGACGGTTGCGGCGAGCAACTTCGCCTCGGAACCGCTCGCGTGGTATTGGCGCGTCCTGATGCCGAGCGTTTACCTGTACCCAACGTCCAGCCCCAGCACCTTGCCGCCCGCGTCCAGCTTAGACGTGGTATCCGGCCCGCCGATGTCCGTGGCGTACGTCATCATCGCCGCATGCCTCGGTGGAATTCTCTGGGGAAATGACCGAGCGCACGGATGGTTAAACACGCTTATGGGGCCCTTGCCGCGACGGCTAATCCTCTCCATGAAAATGCGCCTCGGTCTCCTCTTTCTTCTTGTACCGTTCACGGCCATCGCCGCCGTTCTCTTCGTCGTGAACGTGCTCGCGGGAGACATCATGGACCCCAGAGTCCTTATTGGGTGGTGGGCCATTCGCTCAATCGGGCTCTTCGTGGGATTTGCCACGGGTTTCTTATTCGCCGCCGCCATGGCCTGGTGGCAGCCGTCGGCTCTGCTCGCATTGGTGGCTCTGGCGTTTCCGTGGATTTTCGGAAGTTTCGTCTATCAGGTCCTCGGCGGGTGGAATTCCCCATCCAGTTCTTTCGGTACGCAAGCAAAAAACGTGTTTCAGTTCTTCTCGCCAATCGGAATGGCGGGGACGTACACCTCCTCCGGCACAGGACAAGGGGCAGCGCTTGTCACCTACAGCGTCGGAGTCGCCTATGGGCAGTATGCGTATCTTCACTACTTGCTACTTGTCATTTGGGGAAGCGTGGCACTCGTCGGTGCGGACCTTGCGTTTCGGAGCGAGCCGACCGAAAGTCAGTCTTCGCTGATCATTGTTCCCGCGTTCGCCAAAGTGGGATTGCCGTTTCTCTCATTTCTCCCGGCGTACCTGCTGGCGCGAAATGCGAGCCAAGCTAACGGAGGTGGCCCGCCGGATCAACTGGCCCTCCTCATCCTGACGTTGATGTTCACTGCCATCATTTGGGGAGGCTTTGTGGTTGTGCGAAAGTGGCGCCAGGGTGGATGGCGACGTGTAAACTAGGGAACCCAACGGGCGGGGGCATCACCGCGAGGTAATCTTCGATCCTAAAGATTCGCCAGCGAGGTTAGCCGTGCAGGCACGATGGTTCCTTCTTCGGCATACGAGTCGTCGATTCGAACGAGGCAGTTGGTAACCCCAAAACTGGAGACGGCCCCCGCGGATTGCGCGAGGTCCGTGTTCGCGATGAGTTCGCCGCCCTGTAGATACGCACGGGATCTCAGAACTCGGGTGTACGGAACGGCCCTCATAGACACCGTCTTCGACAAGCGAATGGAGTGGGGGAAGGGGGAATCCATCAGTCCCATGGAGAGCCGAATCGCCGGGCGCACCAGCGTTTCAAACTGAATGTAGCTGGCCGCTGGGTTTCCCGAGAGTCCAAAGATGGCCTTATCGCCGACTTTCGCGAAGACAAACGGGGTTCCCGGTCGAAGTTGCACCCTTTTCAGCAGAACTTGCTCTCCCTGTTCGTGGGCGATTTCATGGATGCATTGTCCCGTGTAGTCTGCATCTCCCTTCGACACTCCTCCTGTGAGAATCACGATGTCGGAAGCCGCAAGGCCGCCAGCGATGGCTTCCCGAATCGCCACAGCATCATCCGAAATCGGCGGAACGTCGTGGACCAGACAGCCGTCATCCTTCAGCAGAGAAGCAATCAGCGGCGCGTTCACGTTGTACACCAATCCGTCGCTAAGGGTACGTCCGTCCGCGACGGCCACTTCGCTGCCCGTCGGTATCACCGTAACCTTCGGCCGACTTGCAACATAGACGCGAAAGACGCCAAACGAGTGCAAAAGGGCCACGTGTTCCGGCCGAATCCGCTGTCCCTTGCGAAGAATCGTGTCGCCCTTCTTTCCGTCGTCGCCCCGCGCTTGAATTGACTCCCCAAGGCTCGGACTCCGAAGGACCTTGATGCATCCGGGCTGCGGTTCTTCCGCCCATTCAAAGCGCAAAACAGCGTCGGCTCCTGAGGGTACGCGGGATCCGGTCATAATCCTCACCGCGCATCCTTCCTCCACATTGGGTATGACGCCGCTCCCCGCTTGAATTTTGTCGCGAACCGGGATCACGGCCCCTTCTGTCGCCGACTCGCACCGAACGGCGAATCCGTCCATCATGGCGCGCGAAAAAGGAGGGACGTCAAGCTGAGCTTGGACGTCCCTCACAACGATGCGTCCGACGGCGTCGGAAGTCGCAATCTCCTCGTGGTCCGCGGTGCGCAGGTTCTCCCGAAGGATGGCGAACGCGTCGTCGAACGGAGCGGAATCGGGCGACTTCACGCGAGGATGGCCTCGATTTCGTCTTGGATGCTTTGGTCCAGCTTTACTCCAACTGCCTTGACGTTCTCGACAACCTGTTCTGGACGAGTGGCTCCAATGAGCGCGCTGGCTACGCTCGGCAGGCGCAGCACCCATGCCAAGGCCAACTGCGGCAGGGAGATCTCGAGCTTCTGTGCCACGGCGGAGAGCTTATCAATCCGATTGAACGTTTCTTCGGACGTGTTCTCGAGGAAACGGTTCATGTTGGGATTGCTGGCACGCGATCCGGCCGGCGCTGGAGCCCCCTTCTTGTACTTACCGGTGAGCAGTCCCTGCGCGAGCGGGCTAAACACGACTTGGCCAATGCCGGCCTCGTCGCAGATGGGGATGACGGCATTCTCGATGTAGCGATTCAGCATGTTGTAGATGGGTTGGCTTGCGGCGAATTTGCGAAGGCGCAACTCCTTCTGGATCTGTACGCCCTGGGCAATCTTGTCCGCTGGCCACTCGCTCAGTCCCGCGTACAGGACCTTTCCTTGGGCAACGAAGTCATCGAGCGCGCGCAGGGTTTCTTCGAGGTCCGTGTCGGGATCGTAACGGTGGCAATAGAAGATGTCCACGTAGTCAACCTTGAGCGCCTTCAGGCTCATATCGAGTTGTTCGGTGAGGTGCTTGCGCGACAGGCCTCTGTCGTTAGGTCCCTTCCCGACGGGCCAGTACGCCTTCGTCGTGAGCACGTACGACTCACGGTTGTACGGCGCGAGGGCTTCTGCAAGGACGACTTCGGCGGCGTGAGGGGCTGCCCCGTACATGTTGGCGCAATCGAAGTGATTGATGCCTAAATCATACGCCTGCTTGACGCATGCGATGGACTGCTGTTTTTCAGTGACCGTACCGTATGTAAGCCAGCTTCCGAGCGCGATTTCGGAGACTTTGAGTCCGCTTTTTCCGAGTCTGCGATATTCCATGGTTGGAAACCTCCTCCTCCAAATTGGGACAAGCCTAGGCGAGTCACCGTTTCTTATTGTAGAGCCGAAACGAAGTGAGGTCAAAGTGGGGGTTTGCCCGACGCATCCTGGTATGATAGCATGCAGGCAGTTAGGCCCGAAGGATGATGTGATGTCTAGTTGGGCAGGAACTATAGGTCCTGTCGTGGGACTCTAGGAGGTAGAGCATGAGTAAACAGTATGACGCGCCGCCGGCCATGCAGTTGGTTCCGGGGAGCAACTACGAAGCCACCCTGCACACCAACAAGGGGGATTTCACCGTCTCCCTGTTCGCGAAAGAGGCTCCGCTTACGGTCAATAACTTCGTGTCTCTCGCGAAAGATGGATTTTACGACGGCGTCGTTTTTCATCGAATCATCGAGCCGTTCATGATTCAAACCGGCGATCCGACGGGGACCGGACGCGGGGGACCGGGCTATCGATTCGCGGATGAACTGCCGCCGGCCCACCCGTACGAGCCCGGGATTGTTGCGATGGCGAACGCGGGGCCGAATACGAACGGATCGCAATTCTTCATCTGCTCGGGAGATCAGTCCAAACACCTGAACAACAGCCCGAATTACACGGTCTTCGGTCGAGTCACCCAAGGGATGGAAACCGTTGCGAATATTGCGGCGACTCCCGTCGGCCCATCGGGAATGGGCGAGAGAAGCAAACCCCTCGAAGAGGTAAGAATCGAATCCATCGATGTTTCAGAATCCGCCTGACGGATCTTGGGAGGCAGCGAAGCTCGTTGGGACGCCCATGAGCCTAGCTGCCTCTTGCAACCTCTCCGCGCTATTTCTCCCTCGCCTGATGCTCTCTAGCCAAATGGTCTTCGGCGCTCTTCGGGTGGAGCCCTTGGTCCACTCTGCGCCAGGTATTCAATTCGTTAATGCGGCTGGCATAATCCGATATTTCAGCGAAGTGCATGGCAATGACGTCCCAGTCTTCTTCCTCATGAACCGCCGCGAGCAGATCCTCAATCACGTTTTCAAAACGCATGATTTGCTCTGGAATGCGGGCGCGAATGGTTTCCCACCGAATGAGCACATCCTCTTGGTCCGCTACGCTCATTTCTTCAAAGGGAACGGTGAAGTCCGGTAAGTCGATGCCGAGTCGTTCATCTCGACGAAACATCGATTGTCCACCTCCAGTTGATGTGTTGCCGAACTTGTGTTGTCGAACTCAGGTTCGACACTCTTCTCGTCCATGTCTCGTGCACCTTGATGATGGAGCCCGGGTGCTTTCCACCGTTTCGCTTCTCACTGCGTAAACACGCCCTGTGACCACATTATGCAAATTCCCAACCGTTTACAACCGGCGAGGTTGACAAAGCGACAAGTTTCGCCTTGTCATTCATGATAACATGGGGACGGAAGGGAGAACTTGCCGGAATGGTTCAGAAAGTCGCATTCGTGTCGGGAGCCGCAACCGGCCTTGGGCGTGCGGTCGTCCAGTCGCTTGTGATGGGCGGTTGGGACATTTGCTTTACGTATCGAAAAAGCAAGGAGCCTGCGCATGAGTTGACGGAGTACGCGGCGGCACGCGGGCAAAAGGCGTATGGCATACAAGCCGATTTGCTGTCGCGCGAGGAGGTACAGAGCGCCGCAGTCGAGTGCCTCCGATTGTTCAATGGCGTTGATGCGTTCATACATAATTTTGGACCGTTTACGTTCAAGCGTTCATCCCTTTCGGATCTGTCCGACGACGACTGGAAACACATGATGGACGGGAACCTGAACAATTTCATGTGGGTTTACCCGCTCTTTGTTCCCGGCATGCGTGAGCGTCGGTTCGGCCGCATCGTCACGGTAGGGTTCGCGGGGGCGGGGTCAGCCGAGGGATGGAAGGGGAGAGCCGCCTACGCGGCCGCGAAGTCGGGGCTCGCGTCGCTCACCAGGTCCATCGCGAAGGAAGAAGCGGCGCATGGGATCACCGCGAACATGGTCTGCCCCGGGGACATTCGCGGGGCACATAAGCACGCCGACATTGATCAAGTAAGCCATCTTGACGGCAGGGTGAGTCGCCCTGCCGTCGGTGAAGACATCGGCCGGCTCGTCACGTTTCTGTGCAACGAGAAGAGTCAAATGATGACGGGGACGGTGATTGAGGTCACGGGCGGTGCGCCCGTGATCGCTATCGACGAAGCAGCATCCTCACGGAAGATGGATTCTCCCTTCTAATGGGACGAGCTCATTACGGAATCTGAAATGGAGGGCGTCGGATTTGGCACATGCGGACAATGTGAGACGGTATTTTCCGGCGATACGGCAAGTCACATTTCTGAATACGGGCACGTTTGGACTGCTTCCGGAGGTGGCGGTGCAAACGATGCAGTCGGCTTTGGCGGATCAGCTTTCGCGCAGCAGAGGGACGCGCTACTACGGCGATTTGGCGAGCGTGAAGGACAAGGTCCGCGAGCAATTGGCCAACTTGCTCGACGCTCCCCCCGAATGTTTTGCGCTGACGGACAGTACGACCGACGCCATGAACATCGTCACGAATGGGCTCCATTGGCAACCGGGCGACGAAGTCATCGTGACCGATGCCGAATATCCGGGTGCGATGATCTCGTTATTTGCCCTTTGTGAGCGGAGAGACGTGACGCTTCGGGTCCTCGACGGCACCCTTTCCGAAGAAGAATTCATGCGTCAGTTGGAGAGGGTCTTGTCGCCGCGCACACGCCTATGCGTGATCTCGCACGTTTCCTTCCAGACTGGGCAACGCATGCCTGTGGAGAACATCGCGAGGGTGGCTCACCGGTATGGCGCGCACGTTTTGGTGGACGGCGCGCAGGGCGCCGGGGCCGACACCATCTCACTGCGCACCAGCGACATTGACTTTTACGCGCTGCCCGGCCAGAAGTGGCTGTGCGGTCCGGATGGAACCGGGGCATTGTACGTGAGATCGGATTTGTTTTCCGTGCTTCGACCCGTGAGCCAATCCTACACGTCTGTGAAGGCGGGCGACGCATACAATTGGTCCGGATCCTACTTGTCGTGGCCGGACGCCCGTCGCTTCGAACACACGACGATTGGGCTGGAACGCCTGATGGGATGGTACGAAAGCTTGCAATTGATGCGGGTTACCATAGGGTGGGACTTCGTCTTTTCGCGGATTCACGGCATGTCCGGCTATTTGATGGACAGACTGCTCGACTTCGACTTCGTCAGGGTGCTCACTCCGCGTGACAGCCGTGCCGGACTCATCACGTTTCAACTGCAGAATCAAACACCGGAGACGTTTGTGAAGGAAGCCAGAGAGCGCGAGATTGTGGTCAGATCCATCGCCGAGCGACGCGCCGTTCGAGTCTCCACTGGATGCTACAACAGCGAGGAAGACTTGGACAGAATCGTGCAGCTTGTATCCGAAATGGGCAGGCAGTCGAATTCCCTGGCAAAGAGCGGTATGTAAAATGGTGTAATACTCAAGAGTGGCCAAGGTATCGTATCGTCCGGAAGTGGGTCATTGCGAAGGCGGCCAACGTAGGCCGCCTTTTCCTTTGCTAATGGCTGTCCGAATCCTGCGAATGGCCACGGTTATCCGCCTTTCGCAACCTCCTCGCTATGACCCACTGGAGGGTCAAAGCAACAATGATGCAACCGAGCCCGTAGAGTGGGTGGGTACGAATCATGATGCCAATCATCCCTTCTCATCATCGCGCCACCCAGCATAACGCCTATTCGCGGATCACGACCGTGCCGTTGTTCGTCTCGCAGAATAGTTGAGTCGAAGCCCCTTCTTCGGCTCCTTCCAAGGAGGCCGAACGAAGCCGAACGTGTTGCTTCTGCGATCCGTCATCGTATTCCGCCGATATGCTCTTGCCCAACACGTCGACTCGTCCGTGGTGCGACTTAGCCGTGCCCGAGAGAATCACGCCGTTGGCGACGCCGTCAATGTCAATGGTTCCATTGTGCGTGCGCGCGTATACACTGCGGCATCCGGGTTGAATGCTGTGTTGAAGATCGATGCCACCGTTGTGGGTGAACAAGCGGGATCGAACCGCATTCGTTTGGAACAGGACGATGCTGCCGTTGTGGGCTTCGGCGTCGATCTCATCGCAAGCAACGCCTTCGGCTCGAATGGTTCCATTGTGACTCGCCACGCGCACGTACTTTAGGCCCGCTGGCAAGTACAGCTCGATGTTTACGCCGCCCGTCTCTTTTGTCGGCTGCACGGCCAGCTCGTAGCGCCCTTGGGACTCCGCGATGGAGAGGCTTGCTTCGAGCGCGGCCCTCGCTTCCTCCGCGTTGTCTGCTCGGACGTAGCCTTTGGCCTGAATTCGGATGTGGTCCTCATCCCAGTGAGAAGCGCGAACCCGGCCGTTTTTGGTGTCGATGGTGAGATACATGACGGTGGGTTCCAGTTCTTTTTCCACAGATGCACCGACGCGAGGGGGTTGTTTGAAGGACCATTCGTCGAAGTCGATGTTCTTCTTCAGCTCATCCAGGTAGGTGGTCACCGAGGACTTGATCTGATTCGTCATGGACTTCAGTTCCTCGGTGGACTTCTTCGGAAACGAGAAATGAAAAGGGAAGTCCCTTCTCTGGTCCTTGTCGTCGCCTTTCTGCTCGTCGAGCGCAGACAACAGCTCAGCCGCCTGTTCCGCCGTGATTTTGCCTTCCTGCAAAAGCTCCAGAACCTTCATGCGTTCGTTCATTTGTTTCCCGACCTTCCCTTCATGATTTGCAGTGCTTCTTCAAACGTGATGGTTCCATTGCCGAGGCCGTCGAGCGTTTCGCCGATGTACTCGTCGGACTCTTCCGCCTTGACGTTCGTCGGGTAGCCCATGGCGGCGATGACCTGATCCAGCCGAGAACGAACCGTGGGATAGGATATCTTTAAATCGCGTTCCACTTCACGAATATTGCCGCGGTTACGCACGAACACTTCTACAAACTGCAGCTGCTCTTTGTTCAACCCGAGCAGACCGGGTCCTGCAAAAACGCCTTGTACACGGGTGTTGCACTCGGGGCACGTCAGTTCCGTAATGGCCATTCGACTTTCGCAAGCCGGACAGGTCACTACGACGGAGCTTGCCATTTCGACCTCACCTCGTCTTCGACACCTTGTCTGTTGGCGACAATGGATTCGATGTTTAGATTATTCAATATGGATTCATCAATGTCAATATGGACATTAAATATGTTGATTATGTGTTTGAAGTCGGGGCATTTACGTCGGAAGCCTTTTCCATTCCCTCCACGCCTCACGCTGTGCCTCGGCAGACTTGTGGAGCGAGGCGAGGTCTCCTTCCGACAGCGGCAACTCGACGACTTCTGACACCCCTTGGTTCGACAGCAGCGCGGGGAGGCCGAGAAACACGTCCGTGAGGCCGTATTCACCGCTTGGCATGGTGGAAATGGGCAGCAGTCGGGGTGTTTTTCGGCACAGGGCATCCACCATATCGCAGACCGAGAGCCCCGGCGTGATGAAGGCACCGTGCGTCTTGAACTTCCGGAGGATCTCGCCGCCACCGTCGCGCGTTCTCGATACGATGGATTCCCATTGTTTCTCCGTAAGCAGGTGTTTCGCGGGGACGCCATGGATGGAGACGAAGTCCAGCACCGGAACCATGGAGTCTCCGTGTCCTCCGAGCACCATCGAGTTCACGTCTTTCACCGACACGCCGAGTTCATTCGCAACGAGGGTAGACATGCGTGCGCTGTCCAAGATTCCGCCTTGACCCATCACTCGCGAGGCGGGGAAGCCGGAAGCTTCGTAGGCGACGCGGGTTAGCAAATCTGCCGGATTCGTGAGGATGATGAGATAAGAATCGGGGCTGAGAACCGCCGCGCGCTTGGCGATGTCCGCAATTAGGGTCGCATTGTCCTGGAGCATTCGTTCGCGTGGTTCGCCGGGGCGACGCCCGCGGCCTGCCGTGACGATGATAATGTTCTGATCTCGCATCAAGTCGAGGCTGTCGGAGGCCTCAATGGACACATCTTCGCCGAGCAACGCACCCGATTGCCGGATGTCGAGGGATTTGCCGATGGCCATGTCGAGAGCGAGATCCACAAGAGCGATGTCTGTGTGACCCCTCATGGCGAGGGTTTGCGCAATCTGCGTGCCAGTGCCTCCGGAACCAACAATGCAAACCGATAGCGGTTTCGTCGCGGGGAAGTTTTGAACGTGGTGATTCATGGATAGGCCCACCTCGAGTCAATCAGGGATGAATGCATCATCCCTAGTGAATGCCTCAATCGTCGGTGGTTGCGGGCAGATACTCCACATCCAAGCCCGCTTTTCTCAACCCCTTGGGGTACCGGTTGTTAATACGTCCCGCAACCGCCTTGCCGAAGCCGATGGGAAACCCATCCTGGTGCAACCAAACAAATCCTGATGCATGGTGGGATTCGAGCGGATCTCCCGCAATATAACGCCGAGCCTCTTCCAAATCGACGGCCCGAGGATGGGCTGCGTTTTGAAGGGTAAGGTGACGCGACAGATGGTGGTGGGGCTCGAAGCGCCCTTTATGGCCTACGGCGAGGGCCACTCCGGGTCGAAGCACTCGTAACCCCTCCAGTGGCAAGAATGAGGGGGGTCTTGAGAACGCCACATCTCCTTGGATGATGGGTGACAGCCAACTGTCGTCGGGATCCATCACGATGTCCTTCAGAAAGCTGCGAAACGTTTGCTCTTGTGCGTGATCCAACCGGGTTTCATGAGCAGGTTTCCCATTTCGATCCGACGCACGTTTGTTCGCAGCATCCGTACCGCCTCGCGTTGTCTCGTCTCCCAACACGCGAAGACGACAGACGAAGTGGCCCTCGCCCAAGCCCGATTGGGGCCATAACCGACGCGCGCCGCCGACGTCGGTTGCGTGGAGCGTCCAGTCGCTCCTCGCCGGCTCAAATCCTCGCCATTGTGGTAACGCCTCGATGGAGACGTTGAACGTCTCCAACAGCCACTCGATGATTCGTTCGTTCTCCAGGGGATTGAACGTGCAAGTGGAATAGACCAGCCTGCCGCCGGGTC
>JAJZAV010000264.1 GCA_021799255.1 Bacillota bacterium | reverse complement strand
TTTTCGGCAAGTTGGGATTCTGGATCCACCGCTCATACTCCAGAGAAACATTCATATCCAGTTCAACCTCCATCAGCCAATCATTTTATCGCGAATCCTCCGCGAATGCACGGGTTGATGAACAAAAATCGCGAAACCAGAAAGTCACTGTTCCGTTGGAGCTAAAGAAACCAGTTGCAACCCGTCCGGCAAACCGAGGGCCGGGTAAGCGTGCAGGACGTCTCCGGCGTGATCGTACATAATGGCCCGGACGAGGAAGGGGACGCCGAACTGATTGGCGATTTCGAATTCCTGCCGATAGCCGGATCCCAACTCCATACTAGACGCAGACGGCGTGGAAGATGTTTCAGAAGACGTCTGTTCAATGGCCCCATTCGCAGCGATTCCGCTGCCGATGTACCAATCCCCGGAAACCACAACCGGCAGGCTCGTTGCTTTCGAAGTTGTCAGCCCGCTCGGCACTTTCACCTGTCCATTGTTGTAGCAAGTGATGGTGTACTCCTCGTTGGGGACGAGACCACTCACCAAAATGCGTGGGCCCTTCGGACTCTCTACATAAATATCGCTCGGCCCGCCTTGCAGAACTTTGAACGTAAGCGTAAATCCCTTGTCGGTCCTCGCGGCGTCCGCGGCCAAGCTCCTAGAGACCGATTGGGAAAATGAAAGGAATGGAGTAGAAAACACGTCTTGGAAGGCAGAAGGATTGCTATCGTATTGATACACGTAGTCGAGTACCGACTTCATTCCGTATTGGTTTATTAGCTGTTGGACGGCGAAATAGTCTTGGGCTTCGACATTGTAGCTGCCGGACAGGGGGCTCGCCGTTCCCAGAGGTAAAAGAGAATTCTCCTTCTGGTTTTGCACAATGTCAAACCATTGGTTCCATTCGGCACCTGTGAGCAGCAAATTGCTTGGCGATCCGTCCATTTGTCCGAGGATCCCCTGGTGCCACGCCAGTCCTTCGTTGGCCCAACTCGGGAGCTGCAACGATTCGGTGGCGACCATCGCGTGCGTCAATTCGTGGGCCAACACGTTCAGCCCGTCCATTTCTCCAAAACTGGCCATCGGAACGCTGATGCTGTTTGGCCCTTCGGTAACTGCTCCGGAGTTCTCGGCAATAAGGTCGGCCTCGCTCTTACTATATCCCTCGGACAAAAAGTGCCCTGCGTACGTCGCAAGCGTTGAGTAAAGCGTGATGGTGATGGGCCCGTTTTCGGACAACCCGAGCGTCGTTTGGTCCAGAGGGTAAACGTGCTCGAAGATGTTGGCCACGGAGAGCATGTCCTCGGGCAGTACACCTTTGTCCCCAGCGACAATCACAGCATGCTTCGTCACCAGTTTGCCGGCGGGCGGAGTCGGCACGTTGATGATGATGGACGTAGGATTCGGGGTCTCGATGAACGGTTGCAGAGAATAGATGGCGGAGTTTTTCGTGATAAGGGCGAACACCTCGTATGGACCGACGGGTACGGATATATTGAAGTCGCCCTGGGAATCAACCGGTGCGTAGTAGTGAGCTTGGGTGATGACATTGCGAACGGAGACTTCTGACACGGGCATCGCGGCCAACGCCCCAGCTCCGTAGTTCAGATGTCCGTGAAGAGTCGAAAACAACTGCTGGGCCTGCGCATTCACGACCACATTCGAAATGACTCCGTTGTTGGCGGTCAGAGACGCGTCCTGGCCAACCCACCCCACCGTGGGAGAGTCCGTGGCGACGAGCGAAAGCGCGCCCGTTTTAGCACTCGCGGCCGATGGATAGTCAGCCTCAATGGTTCCCGAGAAAGTCCCTTGAGAGTTGGCCACCAAGGTATGTGTGTCGCCCTCGGGGTCTTCAAACGTCACTTTTCCCGCCGTGGGACTCCCATTCGCGCCGAGAACCTCCCCGGAGACTGTGATGGGAATCGTGACCGCTGCGCTCGATGCTGAGACCGGAGCGGTCCCAGATCCGCCCGTTGTCACTCCCGATTTGGGCGGAGTCTGTACAAGCGTCAGCGTCACGGCGTGTTTCGTCGCATCAGCCTGCGCTCCAAATCCCAACTGTTGCAAGGTCTTCGTCGGTACGTACCAAGCTTGATTCCATAGGATCCCATCGGCAAAGATGGGTGACGTCTTGCCGAGCGCGGGAGAGAGAATCTTGACGTCGGCATAGTTCACGGGCATCCCTGTGACATCGATGCTCGTTTTGCTCTCTGTGAATTTCACACCATAGGGAGCAAACGCATTGGCGAGCCCCGACAACGACACGTAGACAAGTGGACCCGACGTCGTGGTCTTCACTGAAACGGTCGATCCCCCGGCCACTTGGAACCGAGACGAAAGGGACTTCATGGTCTTGGGATTCGATGGATTCTTGGGCGGCGTGGTCGTCTTGGGGGGCGTACCCGTTTTGGGGCGCGTAGTCGGTTTCGCCGTCTTCCCGCTCGTGCCTTTGGTTACGCTGGCCATCGCCCGTGCGTTGGCGTACCGCAATCCCGACGCCGCCAATGAGTCGTGCGACCCCGTAGATATGGTGGATACGGCGACCTGCAGCGTAAGTGTCTTGGACTGCGAATCAAAGACGACGCTGCCCCCGAGCGCATTGCCAACTCCCGAGAAATTCACGTTCGTTTGACCGCCTAAAGACAAGGTCTGATTTGCAGCGAGAGGCTGGTTGTTTAAGGACACCGCACTGGTTTTTGGTATCGGAAAGTTCTTGAGGGTGAACGACCCTTGGCTCCAATTAGGACTCCATCCATCCACCCGTAGCAATTTCATGAAGTACCAGAGGGCCACGTACTCCTGCCCTTGTTGCTGTAAGACAGGCACCTCAATTGAGGGCTGACCCGCCTGCACGAAAACGTCCCAGTTTCCGGCGATTTGCGTAGGAGCGGCGTTCACGGTGAGCCCCGAAGCGACCGTAGCAAATCCCAACACCGCGGCTGCCAAAGTTGCGGTTGCCGATTGTTTATTGATTATCACGGGGTATCATCCTACTCTCGCTTCGAATGAAAGAGCCTTAGTAGAGCTTAGTTCGCTTCTGGATTCTAGCATGCAGCGAGGGGATTAGGGTAGAACCCCGCCCTGGTCATTTCGCGAACAAACTACAAGGCTCATCTGTTAGACAGAAGCGTTGCCACGGGACGCAGGCCACTATCGAGAACGACGAGATCCGCATCGAGACCAACCTCTATGGCTCCCTTTCTCTCGCGCACTCCTATGGACTCTGCCGGAGATGAACTCGCCATCGCTACCGCCTCGTGGATTGGGACCCCGCAGACAAAAACCATATTTTGCACCGCCACGTCCATAGTAAGAACGCTGCCAGCGATGGTGCCGTCCGCAAGCGTCGCTTTCCCGTCCTTCACTGATACGGACTGCCCACCGAGCACGTAGTTGTTCCCCTCAGGCATATCCGCCGCCGCGATGGCGTCCGTAACGAGCATAATCCGGCGTTGCCCTTTGATTTTGTACAGCAGTTTCATGACCGCCGGATGAACGTGAATGCCATCCGCGATAAGTTCCGTCATTACGTCGTCACGCAACAGAGCGGCCCCCACCACACCGGGTTTTCTGTGATGAAGCCCAGTCATGGCGTTGAAGCAGTGCGTGACGCGCTTACACCCTGCCTCCATCGCGGCATCGGCCACTTCGTACTCCGCCGCGGTATGCCCCACGGAAACGGCAATCCCCCGGCTCTTGAGCAATTCGATAACTTCCCCGGCTCCCGCGAGTTCCGGGGCGATGGTTATAATGCGAACAATATCTTTGCCCGCATCCAGGACACTCCGGACGAGTTCGTCTTCCAGCGGAAGAATGAACGCTTCATTTTGTGCGCCTTTCGCTTGTCGTGATATGAAAGGACCCTCGAGGTGGAGTCCTAGCACGTGCGCCATTTTCCCGCCATCCGACTCTAAAGATGATGACTGCATGGCTTGACGAACGGCTTCGATTGCCCTTGTTGTGTTTTCAATGCTCTCCGTGACCGTCGTGGGCAGAAAGCTGGTGACTCCATGGCGAAGGACACTTCTGGCCATCCCTTGAATGGACTCGAGACTACCATCCATCGTATCGAGGCCATGGATGCCGTGAATGTGCAGATCGATGAATCCTGGGGCGATGAAATGTCCGGTGTAATCCTCCGTTGGAGAAACATTCCTGGCATCGGTGATGTCACGAATCACCCCGTTCTTGATTACTAGGCAGCCATCTTGCATAATCCCGTCGGGGAGCACAAGGTTCCCCCGCACAATCTTATCGTTGTCCATTGCCCTCTCTCCCTTCCCTTAAGAGAAGACCCGCTCCTGAATAGGAACGCGTCAAATGATAAAGATCAACCATCACTTTGCCGTGAGTACGCTTAGGGCTTGCTGGACAAACTGCACGGCGACATCGGACGCTATCACGTCTGTATCCTTCTGAAGAGTCGCAAGTCTCAGTTGTAGCTGCAAGACGAGGGGCCCAACCGATTTCCCTTCCCGTTTCCGTTCCAACGCCGCAACCGCCAGCATTCCTGCCTGCCCTTGCATCGAAAGCAAATGAGACCATGGTTCAATCTCGTGATACAGGCTCTTGTCCGGTAGCTTTAGGCGCAACGTCGTGTCCGCCTGACTCATCGCCATCCAATCCTGGTACAGCGGCGTATGAATCAAATTGGCCTGACCCGGTTCCTTCCAAAATGCCGTGACATCGGCCGCAAGCTTTGCGGGCGGCGTATCGTTGCGATAATACGTCGAGGAATCGTCGGCAAACAGCTCAAAAGCTTGCCATGCGGGCCCTCCGATACCCTTAATAGCCTGCATCCACGAGGCTTGCGGATTGTAGCTGGATGGATGGAATAGATAGTCGCCCCCGGTCCATAACGCCACTTCGGACGCACGCGCCTGAATCATCGGATTGAACAAATACCCCGCGAGGGCCGAAGGCAGATGCGGTCCCCGTCCCACAACGGGACCCATGAATAGCTGGGGATGATGAGATTGCATGTACGTATAGTCATTCACCGGGTAATTGTCCCAGATCACGATAGGGTGACCGATGTATTTCTGAATGGTCTCTACCTCGGCGCTGGTGATGGTCGCGCTTAGGGCCCCGGGGCCGGGTCCTGTCCACACGACGGGAACTGATTTGTTCAGGTGTACGCGCAGCGACTCCCAGTATGGGTTATCCTTCATTCCGTGATAGTTTGTGGGGGTCATGACGAGCCGGAATTTCGGGTCTGTCTTCAA
>JAJZAV010000263.1 GCA_021799255.1 Bacillota bacterium | reverse complement strand
GATACAAAAATGTCTCAGGGCACAGCCGTTGTGGACGGACATGTGTTCCTCCTGCCGGACCCGCCTTCCGCACGTCCGCTGCTCCAGGCGTTGGGGGATCAAGATGAGTGAAGTGTCTACCGAGATTAAGGTGGTTCGGGTTGGCATCGCCGAGGGAGCAGTATGTTCTGCCCCTCACCATCTGCGCTCGACAGGGTTGGGAAGCTGTGTGGGAGTGGTGCTCTGGGATCCTTCCACCCGTCTCTCGGGTTTGGTTCACGTGATGCTTCCCTCGGCCCCCGAGCGAGAAGTGGCCGTCCCTCAAAAGTATGCCGATACCGGAGTTCGGTGGTTGCTGCAACGATTGCTGCAACAAGGGGGGAACCGGGGGCGTCTACGTGCGAAGATCGCTGGTGGAGCGCAGATGTTTGTCTCGGCCAGCAAAGCCGACGTTATGAGAATCGGTCCGCGCAACGTGGAGGCCGTCCTGAACGAACTCGAAGCATGCGGGGTCCTTCTGGAGAGTCATGACGTCGGGGGCAACGTAGGGCGCACGGTGGAGTTTGATTCCTTGACGGGTATGTTGCAGGTGCGAACGGCCACGAAGGGTATTTATCAGATTTAAGTCGGGGTTTCGCGACCGACGTAAAGCAGGAAGTGTGGAGGTGAATTATGCAACTGGCTAGAGATCTGATCCTTTGCGCGGCCTTGATTGGCCTTCTTGTGGTTTATTGGATTATGAATAAGCGGAATCTGCTGTCGAGCAAAGGTGCACGACCAACGGGAGGCACAAGCGGGGCGTTGCGTCGCTGGTTAAGTGGGCGGCAGAACGCCATGCCTCAGAACCCAATAGCGGGAATGACGGCAGAAAACGACGGATCCGAGTATGAAACAGCGCAGGCCCTGGCCGTCCTCGACGACATGTACCGCGAGTTTCGCGATGAGATGGAGACGGTTCATGGGGAGTTGGACGACCTTCGGGCATCCTTTGAGAGGGGGAGGAGCGAGATGCTCTCACGCCTTTCGCGGTTGGAGGAATTCGCATCAAAATCAGGGAGTCGAGAAGAAGTCCAAAGCAGTGAGCGGGCGGCGGATGTGTCCACCGCATTTGCTGTGGACGACGCGACGCCAGGGCGTTGGTCGGGCGGAACGCCTGACGCGCAAGCGCACGGCGCTGTGCAATCACCAAGATCCGCAACGTTCGACATTCGCTATTTGGAAGTCCTTGATAGGCTCTCTGAAGGCGAAAGCCTGCAGAGTATCGCGGTGGATCTGGAACTCGACTTGGAGGATGTGAAAATGGTGCAGCGCATCATGAGCACGCCGCCGAGCGAAGTGCAGTGATGTTGTGGTTGATTGAGCTCTAAAATGTGTGGTATATTAAAGAACAGTGTAAACGCCCGCGGGTCCGCGGAGCACACACGTTTGCGGATAGGCAGTTGGTGCCCGAAGCGGAGGGCTGCCTGTATGATGCAAGCGGAGGGTAAACCATAGGGAGGCAGATTCATGGCGATTATTTCAATGAAGCAACTACTCGAGGCTGGTGTTCATTTCGGCCATCAGACTCGGCGCTGGAATCCGAAGATGGCGCGGTACATTTTCACGGAACGCAACGGGATTTACATCATTGACCTGCAAAAGACGGTGCGTAAGGTCGAAGAGGCATACAATTTCGTTCGTGATTTGTCCGCCGAGGGCAAAACGATTCTCTTCGTCGGTACGAAGAAGCAGGCTCAAGAGGCTGTGCGCGACGAGGCGGAGCGGTGCGGCATGTTCTATGTCAACCAGCGTTGGCTGGGCGGCACCTTAACAAACTTCAACACGATTCAAAAGCGGATTGCGCGGCTTATGAGCTTGGAGAAGATGGAGCAAGATGGCACGTTCCAGTTGCTTCCTAAGAAAGAGGTCATCCTTCTTCGTAAGGAAATGGAGCGGTTGGAGAAGTTCCTTGGTGGGATCAAGGGTATGAAGGGCATACCGGGAGCGATGTTTGTGATTGATCCGCGCAAAGAGCGCATCGCTGTGGCGGAGGCTCGCAAATTAGGGATTCCTATTGTGGGAATCGTTGACACCAACTGTGATCCCGACGAGATTGACTACGTGATTCCCGGCAACGATGATGCCATTCGTGCCGTGAAACTTTTAACCAACAAGATGGCGGATGCCGTTTTGGAAGGTGCGCAGGGCGAAGAAACTACGGCCTGAGTCAGATTTTGACTTTCGGGCGTAGCTGATGCGGTAAAGCGGCTCGCCTGGAAGTCAGTGTTGGTTTCCTGAAAAGATGACGGGCGACTGCGCTTCGTCACCTTTTTTGTGTGAGTTGAAGGAGGAGCGCTATAATGGAAGTTACAAAGGAAATGGTTTCACAGTTGCGTGAAAAGACGGGCGCCGGGATCATGGACTGCAAACGGGCGCTGACGGAAGCCGAGGGAGATCTCGAGCGTGCGACGGATCTTCTCCGCGAGAAAGGCTTGGCCTCGGCCTCGAAGAAGGCTGGGCGTGTCGCCGCTGAGGGCATCGTCGAAAGTTACATACACGGCGGTGGGAGAATCGGCGTGTTGGTCGAGGTCAACTCCGAGACTGACTTCGTGGCAAAAAATGAGGAGTTTCGCGCCTTTGTTCGGGATGTGGCGATGCATATTGCCGCCTCGTCGCCCGAGTACGTGCGCCGCGAGGAGGTCCCGCACGAGGTTGTGGAAAGAGAGCGAGAGGTCCTTCGTCAGCAGACGTTGAACGAAGGCAAGCCTGCTCACATCGTGGACAAGATTGTGGATGGAAGGATTGACAAGTTCTTTAAAGACGTGTGTCTTCTCGAGCAGCCCTTTGTGAAGGATACGGACAAAACCATCGAACAATTGGTGAAAGAGAAGATTGCACAGATTGGCGAGAATATCTCCATTCGCAGGTTTGCCCGCTACGTGGTTGGTGAAGGCATTGAGAAACAAGAAGCGAACTTCGCCGATGAAGTGATGGCGCAAGTGCGCAAATAATCCTTGCAAATCGGGGACACTGCGGTGTCCCTTTTTGAGCGAGGGGTTTTGCCAACAATGTCTTTGCAAACGTGGGGGAGTGCGCATGGATTCACCGAAATACAAACGCGTGATTTTGAAGCTCAGCGGTGAAGCGTTGGCAGGCCCGAACGGTTACGGTATTGATCCGATCGTCATCGGCAACATCGCTCAACAGGTGCGGGAAATTGTCACCCTTGACGTCCAGGTTGCCGTCGTCGTCGGAGGGGGAAACATCTGGAGAGGGATAAAGGGCAGCGCAAAGGGGATGGATCGGACGACGGCCGACTACATGGGCATGCTCGCGACCGTCATGAACGCATTGGCGCTCCAGGATGCGCTGGAGAACATGAATGTTGACACACGCGTTCAGAGTTCCGTGGAGATGCGTCAAGTGGCGGAACCGTACATCCGTCGACGCGCCATACGCCATCTCGAGAAGGGACGGGTCGTCATTTTCGCCGGCGGAACGGGAAATCCCTATTTTTCAACCGACACCACGGCGGCGCTCCGGGCGGCCGAGATTGAGGCGGAAGTGATCCTCATGGCGAAGAATGGTGTAGACGGAGTGTACAGCGCGGACCCTCAGACGGATCCGGATGCGACGAAATATGATGAGTTAGGATTCTTCGATCTGCTCAGTCAAGGGCTCGGGGTCATGGATTCGACGGCGACCACTTTGTGTATGGATAACGACATCCCGTTGTTGGTGTTTGCCATCAATGAGTCCGGTAATATTCGACGAGCGGTTATGGGGGAGACAATCGGTACGATGGTGAGGAGGAAATCCCGTGATTGAAGGGGTTATTCAGTCTGCCGAAGAACGGATGGAGAAGGCCATTGGCGCGTTGCGCAAGGAACTAGCCACGGTGAGAGCGGGACGGGCGACTCCGTCCATGCTGGACAAAGTCATGGTAGAGTACTATGGGTCTTCCATGCCCGTGAATCAAGTGGCTGGTGTTACGTCGCCTGAACCTCGAATGCTCATGATTTCGCCGTGGGATAAGTCGATGCTGAGTGAGATAGAAAAGGCAATCCAAAAGTCCGACTTAGGACTCAATCCTTCCAATGATGGGTCGGTCATCCGCCTCGTGGTGCCGCAATTGACGGAGGAACGCCGTCAAGAGTTGGTCAAGGTAGTGCGCAAAATGTGCGAAGAATCTAGGGTGGCTATTCGGAACATCCGTCGGGACGCGAACGACGAGCTGAAGAAGATGGAAAAGGGGCAGGATGTCTCCGAAGACGAGGTTCGCCGCGAACAGGAGAAAGTGCAAGTCCTGACCGACAAGTTCGTGGCGGAAGTCGACAAGATATTGGCTACCAAGGAGCAAGATCTGAAGGAAGTCTAAGAGGGATTTTGCTTGGTGGAAAACGTGAATCACGTCATAGCCTGGGGGAGGGGTTCGGTTGTTGACTCGTTTGACCAAGTGGTTTCGACGTGACAACCAAGTGTCCGGCGTATCGATGCCGACGGGCTCACTTCCGCAACACGTGGCCATCATCATGGACGGAAACGGGCGCTGGGCCCGTCGGCGTGGCCTGCCGCGCAGCGCGGGGCACCACGCAGGAATGCGGGGAATGCGGGATGTGATTCGCGCCAGTGATGACATCGGCATTCCTTGTCTGACCCTCTTCGCGTTTTCCACGGAAAACTGGACTCGGCCCGAGACCGAGGTTGAATATCTTATGAGGTTACCCGAAGAGTTCTTTCGCACGGAAATCGATGAACTCGTTGAACGGGGTGTTCGCGTGCGGTTTATCGGGGATACGAGTAAGTTGCCCGCATACACACGGGATACCGTGACGCGAACGCTCGAGAGAACCACCAACAACCAGGGTATGATAGTGACGTTCGCGCTGAACTATGGCGGAAGAGCAGACGTCTTAGAGGCGTGCAAAAGGGCCGCCGGAGAAGTGGCGAAAGGAACGGTCGGTTGGGATGAGATCACGGAGAAGGGCTTTGGCGAGTACCTTTCCACAGGTGACTTGCCGGACCCCGATTTGCTGATCCGTACGAGTGGCGAACTCCGAATGAGCAACTTTCTAATATGGCAAGCCGCTTATGCTGAGCTTTGGTTTACGGATGTCCTGTGGCCCGATTTCCGCCGCGAGCACTTGTATCAGGCAATCCACGACTACCAGCGCCGTAAACGACGTTTTGGCGGGGTGAAGTAGGGTGGTGGAATGCTAAAGAAGCGAGTGGTAACGGCGGTTGTAGCGGGTCTTGTG
>JAJZAV010000018.1 GCA_021799255.1 Bacillota bacterium | reverse complement strand
AAGGAAGCGTGAGTTGGGATTCCAGCCTGCCTCGGATCTGCACCTTCGCCATATTTGCCGGTGCTTCGAAGCCATCCAGCCGATTCGCCGTCTTCAATACGCACTTGGACCACAAGGGCCCCATCGCCAGGCAGGAAGGGTTACGGTTGATCTTGGAGCGAATGAGAAGCACTCAGGCAGAATACGGAGTGGATGCCATGATCTTGATGGGAGACTTCAACGATCATCCCGCGAGCGACGTCGTCCGTTTGGCTGAGTCCACCCCCATTTTAGAGGATCGGCCGCTTGTCAACAGCTGGCGATGGATGGGATTGTCCGGAGACGGGAAGACGTTTCACGGCTTTCAAGGCGGACGCTCCGGCACTCCTATCGATTACATCTTCGCAACGAACACTCTGCCACTGACGAACGTGATGATTTCACGGGAGGAGGCAGACGGCCGCTTCCCGTCAGACCACTACCCGGTCGTCGCGGACTTCGCAGATCCGCCGAACCAAAGCTGAGGGGTTGGGGTGAGATAGCTATCAGGCGCTGGAATGCGCTTGGGACGGCGTAGGCATCGGGACGAGGGATTCCCTCACAGCTGGGCCGTCAACCAGTCAACGGATCGCGCAGCGCTCACCTCGTGCCCCCCATCATGGATGTGAGAATCAAACCGCTCTGGAACGCCGAGTTGATCACGGAGGCTTTCACTCAGTGACGTTGCCCTCACCGCGCTTGAACAGAGTTGAATCGATAATCGCTGGGCGATTTTCCGGTCCAGCGTTTGAACTGACGACTAAACTGCGCGGTGTCGGAATAGCCCAGCAACCCTGCAATCTGCTCAATGGGCAATTCGAGTTTTTCAAGCATAGTTTTCGCGTGGTTAAGCATGAGCTCGGACATATACTGCCTAGGCGATATCCCGTAGGCACTTCGAAATATCCGGTTGCAGTACGAGGGGTGAATTCCCAGTTCCTTAGCGATTTGATTGATTTGAGTGCGGTGGTCAAGAGCGGATCCACTGAAGCGGACTGCGTTGAGGGAGGAGAAGATCATTTCTTCGATTCGTTGCGCTAGTTTTACGGAATGCTTTGACGATGATTTGTTGTCAAGGGTTGGGAGATGTTCTTCGATTTGCGACATGAGCTGGAGCACGGCGGACTGAACCAAGAGCCGATGGGATAGCGAGATGTTATTTTCGTCGACGGTTTGAGCCAGAGTGATGAGACGCTCAATGCTTGGCCGTAACGACGTAGCAAACGGTGAGTCCGCTCGATGCAACGCGTTGTCCATCCTGTCCAGAAGCGGCAAGAAAAACTTATCGTCAACCATGAAGTGCAAACAGAAATACGTCATTCCAACGGTATTTCCCGATTCCGCGTCCGCAGGGCCCACACTACTGTAGTGGATGGAATCCGGTCGAATGAACACCAAGTCTCCCGCGCGCTGCACGAAGGTCTGTCCGCTGACGGTAGTGAGCTGAGTTCCTGAGACCACATAGTTGATCTCATAATGAAGATGATTGTGTGGCGGATAGTTCCAAGCCCTGTTCACTTCGCGAACGTGCATGGCAAATAACTCAACCGTCGTGCGAATATCAGGAAGGTACTTCTCCCAGACACTGTTGGTCCGCCCTGTTGGAAGTACGTTGCTCATCGCCGGTCTTCCTCTCTAATTTCGTCCCGATCTAATTTCGTCCCGATTCTGAGGAAAGGTTGATCCATGTTGTCTTCAAAAGCTGAGTAAGTGTCGATCTGGCAAACAGTGTGGCTGGATTTGTCTATGGCGAAAGGATGATTATGCGGCTATGATATTATTTATTCGAAAACTCTGTCAAGTTAGATTGTTTCGTCTCTTATGTTTTGAATAGGGTGCTTTTGCTTATTAAGGAAACGCATCCACTTGTGTTTTGTTCTCTTGGATTGCACCTCGCGTCAGTGAAGGAGGTGACACAGAAAAGGCCAAACCTGAAACACTCTGGAGTCTCGCAAGTAAGCCACACAATTGCTCAAAGTGATTTGTGGGGGGCAGTGTAAAGATTATCACCAACACCGAAAAAGGAAAGGGATGAACGTAGTGTCTAAGTTCTCATTTAAGAAACCGCTTGCACTCTTAGTAGCCGCGGGTACGGCCGTAAGCGCCCTGTCGATGGGGTTCAGTGCCGTTCAAGCTGCGCCAGTAACGTCCATTACCGTTCCGAATCCCCCGGCAACAACGCTCGATCCCGGCAACTGGGGTGGGCAAATTCTCGAGGACATGGGCTCTCTCTTTGAAGGTCTCTACGGTTACAATCAACAAAATCAGATTGTTCCGAAGTTGGCGACTGGATACAAAATCTCGAACAACGGTCGCACCTGGACGTTCACGCTTCGCCAGAATGCCAAATGGTCTAATGGTGACCCTGTGACGGCCGAGGATTTCGTGTTCTCGTACTTCCACCAATTGGAGCCCTCCAACACGGGCGCTGAGATCTGGGACAGCGTTTTGAACGACGTCGCAAACTCCTGGGCTTACCATGCCGGAGCTGTTCCGAAGAGTGAAGTCGGGATCTCGGCTCCAAGCAAATACACGCTTCAAATTACAACCGCTACACCCCACGACATCCTCGGGTTGATGGCTGTGGCCGGTTCCATGCCCATGGATCCGAACAATTTCAATCCGGGTGTCTCTAACCCGCTAAGCTCCACCAACATCATCACGAATGGACCATACATGGTGAAGTCGTTTACGCCAAACGGGACTTTGGTCATGGTGAAGAATCCCAACTATGTGGGAGCGCCGGGTGAGTACAACGTCGGCAACATCCAGACCATTAATGTCATCCCGGCTCCAACCGTACCGCTTGAAGACTTCATCGCGAACAAGCTGAATGTGGCCCTCATCAGCCAGCCGTCCGACATGAGGTACATCGAGACGCATCCTGCCCTGAAGAGCGAGTTGCATGTGCAATCGACGAACCAGTTGTTCTACCTCGCGTTTGACGACGCCGCTGCTCCGTCACCACTGGATAACCTGAAGGTTCGCCAAGCCATCATGGAGGCGATTGATAGGGCTCCCATCGTCAACAACGTGTTGTCCGGCATGGGAACCTCAACGACCGTGTTCGGAGGCAAGACTTGGCCCGCGTCCAAGTACGAGACGGGGCTTCCGTACAACGTAACACAGGCTCAAAAATTGCTCGCTGAGGCAGGCTATCCGGGCGGCAAAGGATTCCCGACCTTGCAGTTGTACTGTGAGGTGCAATCGACTCAACCGCAGGGAGTGCCAGTGGCTGAAGCGATTCAGCAGGAACTGAAGCAGTCGCTCGGCATCAACTTCAAAATCACCCCGCTCGCGTCGACGCAGTATGGTGCCGTCGCGTGGGGAGGCATAACGGAAGGAATTAAGCCGGGCCTCTCCATCAGCAGTGGTGTCGCCAACTGGAGCGAGCCTGCCCAGTTTGACATGCAGGCCAGCCAAGCCATCCTCTGGCCCGGAACCTACGGGTACAGCCCGGCGTTCCGAGCCCACGTGGCACCGTGGTCCGAGAACACGTACAACCCACAGGACATCGCCCTCTTTGGCAATCCGAACGATCCGAAATCCGGCACCACCGGTGCCAACATGGCGAAGATGAAGACCGCTGCACTGAAGGCCATTCAGTGGTTGGATAACTACTACGCCCATCAGCCCGAGCCGTATCGCGCCGAGTTGACGGCGGGTTCTGTGCCCCTCATGCAGCAATGGCTGCAGCTGTACAAGGCTTGGCAAGCGGCGAAGACCCCGACGGATAAGCACAACGCGTACGTTACGGCTTGGAAGTTTGTCGGCACGTACACCGCCTCGGCTGGTTCACCGAACGTCGGTATCTACGAGAAGATGTGGTGGTATCAACATCAGCCCAAACAGGATCAAACTTGGGAAATGTTGAAGACCGAGATGTCCGACAACACTTCGACGTCTGCCGCGGCGAAGATTGCTGGCAAACTCGTAACGCAGATCATGCAACAAGGGTGGGCAGCCCCGTTGTTCTTGCAGAATGCGGTTTACCTGGAAGATTCCAATCTCACGGGTGCACAACCGAACGTGTGGTCATGGGGAAACTTCTACCAGTGGCAGTATATGAAGGCGAAGTAATCCTTGTGTCCCCGGAATCCGAAAGGGCCGTCACAACTGTGGCGGCCCTTTTTGCCGATGAGTCGGTTACATAGACAAGTGTCATGAACGAGTTGTTCCTCCCCATGTCCGACGGTGACGAATCGATTTATCGGACTTTGGAACGCTGCGCGGTTTGGAACGGAAACTTTTCGTCATGTCGTAAACAACCGTCCTTCGACGGCATCAATATAGCGTTGGGCTGATTTGAGAACAGACTCCTTTGCGTCGGTCTCAATGACTCGATGAAACCCGCTGTATAGCCGCCCAAATTCGAACTTCGATATTTTATCCGTCATTTCCGATACTTTGCTTGACGGAAACGGGATCAGATTAGGGTAGCTGTACATGAAGCGAACCCACTGTCTATCCGCTACCACCTGTATGATATCTCCCGAGAAGAGAACCCCTTTGCTTGCGTTCCCGTTCGCCCAGTGAAGAACCGCTCCCCCTTGAAAGTGCCCTCCTAGACGATGGATGGTAAGCCATCCACCAAAGGCAACGATTCTCCGGACCAGAATCGAATGCGGTCGCTCGGACGTGCAACCCATTGTCTATCAGCCTCGTGAAATGTAGATGGGGGCATCAAACGCGTCAACCCATTCCACTTGCGTCGAATAGAAATGGGGATGGGATAGGGCGATGGCGTTCACTCCTCCCAGACGTTTAATTTGAGACAACGTCGCATCATCCAGGAACGTCACGCAATCCCATAGTATGTTGAAACCATCATTTTGAGAGAGGGGGCTCCACTGACGACGCGTACTGTGGACCACACGTCGTAGAAATAAACGGTTGCATTGATCCACTTCCTTCTTCACTAGGGAGCGAGATTGCTTTCAAATGGTTTGACCTGAAACCTCCCCAGCATCAATCAACCACCGAACCGCTTCCTTGACGGCCTCAAACGACGAGTAACGAGGCTGGTAGTCAATGAGGCGCATCGCCTTGTCGATGCTGGCGTTCGGGCTGTGCGCGATATGATCCCATGTGGACTTCGCCTCCGCCTCCGTCACAGTCGACGTGAACTCCTCCCAAGGCAAAAACTTCAGATTGGCTTGGCGCGAAAACCACCCTGCAACGGCTTCAGCATATCCCCTAAGCGAAACCGCGGCCGGTGATACGACGTGAAAACTCTCGCCTACAGACGAACTCCAATGGCAAAGCGCCTGTGAAAACGCCTGGGCCACGTCGTCGGCGTGAACGTGGTGTACGGTCTCCATGCCGAAATTCGGCAGGGTGACTTCTTGCCCGTGGGCAAGCTTCGTAAACACGCTCGGATTAAAATGTCCGGCGGGGTTCAGCGGAGCCCACCCCGGTCCGACAATGTGACCCGGATGAAGGATGGTGGCTGGGAAGTTTCCCATGCGCGCCTCTTTCAGCAGGAACGCTTCAATCTCGGCCTTTTGAATGCCGTATTCCCCAAACGGACGGCGCGGCTGACTTTCCGTCGTGGGTACCTGAACGCTGGGCCCGTGGACCCAGATGGTTCCACAGTGCAACAAGTGCTGCACGCGCCCGCAAAGAGCGGATACAAGCTGTTCGGCGCTGGCGAGCGTGAAACAAACGAGATCGATCACGGCATCCGGCCGTAATTCCGCCACGGCATCGCCAAATCTCCCTTGCGCTTCCAGGGTACTTCTTTCCAGGTTGACCATAGTCACCGACTGCCAAGCGGCACTGTCCCTGTACGGTTTTCGCTGCCCACGACTCACGGCAACTACTTCGTGCCCGGCGTCTACCAAACGGGGAATCAGAAATGTACCGATGTGCCCCGTTGCCCCTATCACCACGACGCGCACGTCCATCCCTCCTCGATATTCTACCCAATGGCGATATGCTCATTTTACCAATTTGCGTAGAGCTTCGGACCGCAAAACGCAAAAAAGACGCGCAGGCCCTTCGGACGGCGCGCGAGGCACGAAACGTAGTGCGATTATTTGAGGCCCGACGTTGCGATACCCTGGATGAAATACCTCTGAAAGATGAGGAACAGGATGGTGATGGGCACGGTGACCATGACGGCCGCCGCCATGAGATATGGCCAATTCGTGTAGTACTGCTGCTGAAACATGACCATTCCAAGCGGGAGAGTCCAGAAGTTCTGGTTGTTGGCCACGAGCAGTGGCAGAAGGAAGTTATTCCAGGATCCCATGAAAATCATCAGAGCCAAAGTGAGCATCGCAGGCATCACCATGGGCAACGAGATCTGCCAGAACATGCGAAAACGGCCTGCCCCATCCATGATGGCGGACTCTTCAATCTCGTTTGGGACGTTCAGAAACGATTGACGCATCAGAAACACGCCCATCGCAGAGACGAGTTGAGGAAGGATGATCCCCGCGTAACTGTTAATCAACCTCAGATCACGCAGGATAATGTACACGGGCAACATAATGGCTTGAAACGGGATCATGAGCATGGAGACAATCACGAAGAACACGATGGTCTTTCCCCGGAAATTGATGCGTGCGAGCGCGTACCCGGCGAGAGAATCAAGAATAAGGTTGCCAATCACGGACGCTACAGAAACGATGGAACTATTCACAAACCATTGACCCATCGGGACGGTCTTCCACGTGTCTACATAGTTTTTCCACAAAAAGGGGTGTGGAATCCACTTCGGCGGAAAATCCATGGCCTGGCTAAGTGGCTTTAGTGACGTAGATACAGTCCACAAGAACGGACTGACCATAATAATGGCCCCGGCTATTAAAATCAACAGGTATAAAACGCGAGAAATTGTCGCGCCCGGGCCCTTGGGTCGTACACTAATCACACGAGTTACCTCCTCTCCTAGTACTCAATCGGTTTGCCGAGCCAACGGTTAACGAGAATGGTGAAGACGAGCACGATGACAAACAGGAAAACCGTCGCTGCGGCCCCGAGACCGACATTACCGTACGAGAAAATCTCTTGGTAGATCAAGAGGGCAATCGTCGTTGTTGAGTTGAGAGGGCCGCCGGTGCCGCCTGAGATGATGAAAGACTGATCGAACATTTGAAGCGTACCAATCATACCCATAACCACGATAAAAAACGTTGACGGCCGTAGGAGCGGAACCGTGATCTTCAGTATGCGTTGGAGTCCGTTCGCTCCGTCAATCATCGCGGCTTCGTAGATAGACTGAGGAATCGCCTGCAATCCCGCGAGGAAGACGACCATAAAGTACCCGGACGTCGACCAGATGTTCAAAATCATGATGGAGGATAAGGCAAAGCGTGGATTCCCTATCCAGTCAGGGCCGTTGATCCCAAACCAAGCCAGCAGTCCATTGAGCAATCCTAGCTTGTTGAAGATCCACATGAACATGAGCGATGTGACTGCCGAAGAACTGATGGACGGGAAGAAAAACGCGAGCCGAAACAGTCCTCTGGCAGGGAGATTTTGATTTAGAATGACGGCGAATATCAGAGCGATGACGGTCTGCGTCGGCATCACTATGGCTGCGAAAACCACGGAATTCTTCACCGATGTCCAGAACAGCGGCATCGTCAGCAGCTGTTTGAAGTTTGTCCCCCACCCTACCCAATGCATAGTATTGAGTAGGTTCCAGGACACACCGCTGAGAAAGAATGCGTACACTGCGGGCCCAAGCGTAAAGGTAGCGAGAAGGATCAGCGTCGGCAGCGTGAAGAAGTACGCTGCCGCCGTCTCCTTCCTGTGCCATCTGCGAATCCCGCCACGAGTTTCGTGGCGGGCGACACGGACTACAGACATTAATTGCTGCCCCCGTTTTTGAGAATCTGCTCTCCTTGCTGCTGAAGCTGCTGCAGAGCCTGTTTCGGCGTAATCTTACCTTCCACCGCGAGCAGGGTCTCGTTGGCTAGTGTTGTGTTGACATACTGATCAAACCCGTTCGGGAAGTTCCAAGGGTACGCCTTTGGTAGTTGATTTAGAATATTTTGGTAAATTGGATGGTGCTTGTAGTACGGCATGTTGATCAAGGACTTACGCACCGTCACCAATCCGCCTTGTTCCACCCACCGAGCCTCTCCACTGCCAGTCAGGTAGTTGATGACCTCCCAAGCCTGCTGCGGATGCTGCGAATCCTTCGTGATGGCCCACGCGGTAGGAAAGTCGAGGCTTTCGTTGTTCTTCGGTCCTCTAGGCAGCGTAACAATCTTGAACGGCGTCTTCGGGTAAGTATCCTGTAGATAAGGAATGGCCCAAGCACCTTCCAAAGTCATGGCCGCGTGTCCCATACCAAGCGCCTGGCCGCCCCACGTTGCGCCAACCGTCGACGGCTGTGCCGCGATTCCATGGCGGTATAGATTTATGAAGAACGTAAACCCTTTCAACGCGGCCGGCGTATTCAAGGTCATCTTCGTCATTGCCGGGTTCATCACGTTGCCGCCAGCCTGCATCAGGAACTGCCCCCAACGAGGTTCTTGCGGTGTCTGAACATACCCGTAGACCTTCTTCTTGGGATTCGTCAGCTTCTTCGCATCGGCCTGGAACTGTGCCCAAGTCCTCGGGGGACCACTGATACCCGCAGCCTTGAACATCGCCGGGTTGTCGTACTGTACGAGCGGGGACTGATCTCGTGGCAGACCGTAGACCGTCTTGCCGGAAACAAACATGTTGATGGCGCCCGGGAAGAAGTCCTTCAAAGAATAGTGAGACTTCTGGATGTAAGAGTTCAGAGGAACCACTGCACCCTCGGATTCGAAGGTGGGCGCCTGACCACCGTTGTTTAGGGTGATAATGTCTGGCGCATCCCCCGCGACGAACTCCGTCTTGAGAATTGTTTCATAGTTGCCAGAGATGGGTTTGTACACGGCGTGGATTCCAGGATGCGACTTATTGAACGCCGCCAATTGGGCATTGATGATGCCATTGGTTACGTTGGTCCCTGACCAGCTTGCAACGACGATGTTTACCGGCGCATTAGCCTGCGCTACCACCATGGGTGCAGCAACCGCGCTCATCGCGATGCATGTGCTGCCCGTTAACGCTACCCACTTCTTCACCTTTCATCGACCCCTTCAAATATATTGATTATCACCGTCTGCGTTTGCAGACGATGGTGAAACCACAATCCAGTCTTCAGGAAGCCCTCTAATACTCACGCTGCTTGAGGTTGCTTCAACGGTGATGCGGTATTCGTCCACCATCAGGTTGCTTATATGAACCGTACCGACAATGGTCGGAACCGGCTGTAAACGAACTGTCTTTCTAGTCACATCAATTGAGAGTCCCAAGAGACTCGACAGCCCTAGCCAGAGCGCCCCCGATGCCCACGCCTGAGGGGAACACGCAGAGGGGTATGGCAGCGGCACGTGGTCGTCATCTCGGCGAGTGACTCCGGAAAACAGTTCGGGCAATCGATGCTCAGGGAAGCCGTCGGCTGCATCCACCAGGGACTTCACGAGAGTCGTGCACTCCTCCTGATAACCGGCCTTCGCCAATCCAGCGCAGATGATGCTTGTGTCGTGAGGCCACACGCTCCCGCGATGATAACTGTACGGATTGTACGCCCGTTCCTGGCTCCCCAGGGTTCGAACTCCCCACCCGCTGAACAAGTCGTCACCCATAACCTTCTCAACCACTTGCCCGCGATACGGTTCTCGAATGATCCCGGTCCACAGGCAATGACCCGCATCGGAGCTCAACACATCGAGCTGACTCCCGTGATGGTCGGTGGCCATCGCGTAGTATTTCAGGTGCTCTATCCAAAACTCGGTGTGGAAACGAGCTTGTATGGTGTCGGCCTGTTGCCGTAACTGCGCCGCTTCGTGTGCATTGCCCACTTGGTCGTACATATTCGCCATCGCCAAAAGCGCTTGATATACGTAGCCTTGCACCTCGGCAACGGCCAGCGGAGGGGTTGCCTGGCGACCATCGCCGTAAACCATCGAGTCGGCGGAATCCTTCCACGACTGCACGACAAGTCCATTCGATGGCTCATCCTCGAAGACCAACAAACCCGATCCGTTTTTATCAAGCATGTCTTGAATCCATTGGAGGGCTCGTTGTGCAACCGGAAGAAATCGATGAAGAAGTTGCTTGTTGCCCGTTCGTCGCCAAGTCGCCTCAAGAAGCACAATGTACAGCGGTGTGGCGTCTACGGAACCGTAGTAACGGCCAAACGGAACCGCACCCGTATTCGCCAATTCTCCGAAGCGCACCTCGTGAACGATCTTTCCAGGCATTTCTCCCCGCGTGGGATCGACTACTTTGCCTTGAAAATGCGCCAGTGTGGCTAACGTATTTTCTGCGAATTCGGGATAGAACTCGATGACTTGCATCGCGGCCATGATGGAATCCCGTCCGAACAGAGTCCCGAACCAGGGCAAGCCTGCGACGAGAATAGGACCGAATCCTAAATCGGAAGAGAGCAGGCGCAAATCGAGTTCGGCTCTATCCAAGACTCGCTGCCAAACCCCGTTCTCTACGTCGACCTTCGGCCACAAAATGTTGGGCTTAGTAGGCAGATTCCCTCGATTCCCGGGCGCGACCGTCCACGACACGCGCGCCGTCACGGTCCCCGTCTTCTGTTCCGGCGAAATGTTCCACCGTTTGGTCCCTAACTCGTTGTCCGTCGGACTCGGTTCGTACGACAGACCCACCTCGCGGAAAAGACCGTCCTTGCCGGTATAGACATGCCGTTCACTGCCGTCCTCATGCAACTCGGAGCGGCGCGTGCCCCGTGAACTAGCCTGAAACCCCCGAAGCTCAAATATGTCGCGAAAATCCGGGGTTGCCCTTACTTCAAGTGTCCAAGGTTCCGTGATATCCCAAGCCGTCCAATGCCACGTGTCAATCAGGTGCGAATCCGCAAAGGTTAGAGTACGGGAGAAGTCAATGGTTCCGAGATTGGCAGCCACGATATAGCGCATGGTAAAGGAGTCGGTCGTGGCGGACGCCAACGCTGGCATAATGGGTTGAGAGTTCACCCGGATCTGATACGTCGAGAGCCAATGCGTATCGTTGAGGAAGATCCCCAAGTTTGGTTCGTCCGGTTCTACCATCCCGCTGAGGGACCAGAGGCTGAACGACGTTCCCGACTTAAGGCTGAAGTGCTGTGTGACGAGCGGCGCGTGCCGCGAGGACGGAACAGGACCCGTGCTTTCCCGAACGATGAGTTCGGGCAATAATATCTGATTCCTCGCAATCCCGTCGGCCAACTGCTCCATCATCTGCCTGGCCATCTGGCGTCCTACGCCCGCGGCATTCTGCGAAATGGTCGTGAGCGGCACCGCGAGTTGGCTAGCCACGGGGATATCATCGAAACCGACGATGGACAACTCGTGGGGAATCTTGATCCCGAACTCAAGTGCTGCTTGCATGAACCCATCCGCCATGGCGTCACTCGCAGCGAACACGGCGGTTGGTCGCGGGCTCGATTTGAGGATCCTCTTGCCGAGTTGATAGCCTCCGTCCCTCGTCATGGGGGCGTCTTCCACCGCAGGGATGGCATCGTTGTCCCTCGCGCGGACGCAGTCTTCGTAGCCCCGCATGCGTAACCGCCCAACCCTGTCCGCGAGCGGAGCCGCAAATACGATTCTCCGATGGCCGAGTTCAAGGAGATGTGCCGTGGCCATCCAAGCCCCGCGATAATTATCAATATCCACCAAGTCCACCAAAATGTCGGCGGTTCCAAACAGCGTAACGGGAACCCCGTTCGACTTCACCAAGCGCATCCGCTCGTCGTCCGGATCCACCTCGAGGAAAAACACGCCATCCACGAGACGATTTTGAACTTCGCGAAGCAGTTCCTCCTCGGAACTCTCGCCGGGAATTAGGACAATGTGATACCCGAATTTCGCCGCTTCTTCCGTGATGCCTGACACGACGAGTGAATAAAACGGATCCGTGACGCCTCTACCCCTCGGGGTGACGAGCCCAATGGCCATCGTCCGGTTTGACGATAACGTGCGACCAGCGGCATTGGGACGGTAATTCAGACGCTCCGCGACCTTCAGCACCCGTTCCCTCGTCTCCGGTGCGATGTTCCCTTTTTGATTGAGAACATAGGAGACGGTTGCAGCCGAAACTCCAGCTTCACGCGCAACGTCTTGTATGCGGGCGACCTTCATCGTTCCTTTTTCATGCACCATCGAAAACCAGCCCTTCAGTGGAAAACCCTTTCGTTGTACAGAACCGAAATTATTCCTAGTCTCTGAAACTTCCGTTGAACATCACTTAAATCTTTGAGTTAATCGTTTCACTTAAATGATAATCTGAATATAGCGGTTCGCGCGGCCCATGTCAATCCTCTTTATGAAAGCAGTGCGCATCCGGCGGAGGAATTCAAGAGCCCACCGCGTGGGCCGCTAAGACGGCCACGATTACCAGCGATATGGACGCTTGACTCATCAATAGAACTTTCATCTTCTTAGACAGGAACAACGTGTCGGTGGGACTGAACGCCGTGCTCGTGTTGAAGGATAAAAACAGGTAATCCGTGAACGCTGGCATCCACGTTTTCCACATGGGCGATGTTGTGGTCATCTGCGGGAAAAGGAGATCAGAGGGGGATGCTTCGTTGTCGTAGCGGCATTGTTCGCCGCCTTGGTCGAGGCCCCAGTACCACAATGCGAAGATTAGGATGTTCACAATCCATAAGAGGCCCGCGTCAATAAACAGCTGTTTGCCTTGCGTAGAGTTTTTAAAGAGTTGGAAAACCAAAAAGACAACGCTGCTCGTCAACTTTACGGTCAGTATGAAGATGAGCAACAAGTACAACCGCCGTATCCAACTCGGATTGTCAATCACGAGCGCCACGATGAAGGCGATGAGAATCGCGACGGACACGGCGATGGAAAACCAGTGCGGGCCCAGGGTCACTTTCTCTGATACGAAGGAAAACAAGACCTCAATCACAAGAGCAAATACAATAAACGGCCAGATGCGCCGTCGAGACGGCAGGCGAACCTGCACTTGACTTGTCACGAATTCTTTCACCCCACCCCAAGGTTTTCCCGGCGTTTACCATTCCACGTAGGGCTTTCCTCCATTCCAAAAAACCTGTGTCGTAAGATAACCGGGCGCTCGGTCAGGTATTCGAATCGTTCTGGCCATCACGACATCGCCAGGTACCCGTAGTCGCCGTGGGGATTTCACCCATTTTGACATCTCTCCTGTTCAACCCTGTTCGCCGGAGAACCGAAAGCAGGCAAAGACACGGTTGTGAACCCCGTGCCTTTGCCTGCCACACCCATCTTCTCTACGCTGGAAACGTCACCGTGAGTCCTTCATCTCTAGTTGCAGGACGGTGTCTCTCTTGTCGGGCAACGGATGAGTGGAATGTCCGGCTCTCAAGAAACTCACAAACGCGTCGTCGGGAAACAGGGACGCGTTCCAGGGACGCGACAAGAACAACTCAGACCCGTCCGACAAGAGCCTAGCCTTCGTCACCCGCTCCGCTAACCCCATCAAATTGATGGGCCCGATGCTTTCCTCGAAGACGTGCGCGTAGAGCGTGTTCCCCTTCTGTGTGTATCGTCCCCAATCCGGCTTCGGAACCGCGGCCTGACCGCAGGCGTAGATGCTGTCGCCGTTCTCGCGCATCCAGTCGCCGACTTCGGTCAAGATGTCTACGGATGCTTTGGGAATGCGCCCCAACGCATCTGGCCCAACGTTGAGCAGAAGATTTCCGTTCTTGCTCACGCATTCCACTAACTTGCGAATAATCGTGGTGGACGTCTTGTAGTTTTTGTCCGCCGCCGCGTACCCCCAGTTGTCGTTCAGCGTAACGCAGGCTTCCCAGGGAATGGCGTCGCCGTCCTCATTGGTCAGGCCAGAGGGCGGAATAATCTGCTCCGGAGAAGCAAAATCTCCCGCAAAGAACGACGGGTTGCTGGAGAAGATGCTGCCCCTCTCGGAGCCGCTCGCCTCGAGCCGATTGTCGATAATGATATGAGGCTGAAGGGATCTGACCATCGTTATCAAGTCCGTTGCCCTCCACGTCTCCCCCTTCATACCGTCGTAGGAGAAGTCGAACCACATGATGTCAATTTTTCCGTATCCGGTGAGTAATTCTCGGATTTGTCCATGCATGTACTCTAAGTAACGACCGAATTCGCGGGGGCGATTGCGGAAATCTTCGTTGCTCCTCATTGGGTGATGAGGATCTCCGTAAGCTGGATAATCCGGATGGTGCCAGTCTAATAAGGAGTAATAAAGGCCCACTTTCAGTCCTTCTTCGCGAAACGCGTCGAGATACTCGCGAACCAGGTCCCTTCCGGCCTTCGTCCGCGTGGACTTGTACTCTGTGAGGGCACTGTCAAACAGGCAAAACCCATCGTGATGCTTCGCAGTCAAAACCGCGTATTTCATCCCTGCCTGTTTTGCGATTCTGGCCCATTCCCTCGGATTGTAATCAACCGGATCAAACTCATCAAAGTAGGGCTGGTAATCTTCCACGGAAATCTTCTCAACACTGCGCACCCACTCGCCTCGCGCGGGAATGGCGTACAATCCCCAATGAATAAACATGCCAAAGCGCGCTTCCGAAAACCATTGCATCCTTTGACGCCTCTGCTGCGGCGATTCAACCATCTATCGCATACCTCCCTTGTCTTTTTGAGAGCGCATTCACTCGCTGTGTGAAGGATACCACTTACTAGAGACGATGGTCATCCTTTTCCCATCTCAGATTTCCGACTCTTTTCCTTCGACGGTTCCCCCTCATCCAGTGCAAGTCCACCGTTAAAGGATGAAACTCCTCTTGTTTGCGTAACAGTGTTATGTTATATTCACTTGGAAAGGAGCACCTCTATGGAAGAAGACCTAATCTCGAAGAAGGAACTCCTCGACACCACCGGCATATCATACGGCCAATTGTATCGATGGAAGCGAAAGAACCTCATCCCGGAAGAATGGTTCATCCGAAAATCAACATTCACCGGACAGGAGACCTTCTTCCCGAGACGAGAGATCCTTGCAAGAATTGAGCGGATCAAGGATATGAAGGACGATTTGTCGCTGGATGAGCTCGCAGACGTGTTCTCTCCCAACCCGGCAGACGTGCACCTAAGCTTGCAGGAGGTCTCAAAACGAAACATTGTTATGGAATCTCTCCTGCAATTGTTCGAAAGCCAACACGGGAACGCCAAGGAAATCGACTTTATGAGTCTTCTCGCCATGTATGTTGCTGACGTGGCCGTCAGAACGGGAGATATTAATCTTGTCGAAGCCAGAGACGTCATGGATGCCGTCGAGACACACGTGGGAAAGTTCCACGGAAAGCCCTACGATCTCGTTTTTGCCCGCAAACTCGGAGTGGGAGTGTGTGTTCTCATCGATTCGTCCGTACCCGTACACTTTGACCCTGCTTGCAAGTTGGTCGCTCGAATTCCGCTCGCGACGTGTATCGAACAACTGAAAATGACGCTGCCGTAGACAGAAAAACACCGCGAGGAGGCGCTGGCAAGTGGAAGAACCAGCCCGAATGAGCCTTAGCCTATCCGGAGTCGGAAAGGCGTCCGGAGGATGCTACAAGGACGTAAATATTGAGGGAGTCGGCACGGTCGAAGGCGACATTGAATGCGACAGCTGCATGATGAAGGGGGTCGCCACCATCCATGGAAGCATTCATGCCAAGACAGTTCACGTAGAAGGAAAAACCAGCATTCGTGGCAATTTAGCGTGTGAGACGCTCCTGTTGCTGGGACAAATCAAAATCGACGGGAAATGCGAGGTTGAGAGTTTTACCGGAACCGGATCTTACACCGTGACGGACCTCTTGAACGCCGGAGAAATCCACGTGAAGACGCAAGGTCTCTCCAAAGTGGGGGAAATCGGAGCCGAAAGCATTCGCATAGAAAAGGAATCGGGACGAACGCTCTTCAGCCGATGGAAAACATTGTATGTCGAAACCATCGAGGGAGATGACATCTATCTCGAAAACACCAGGGCGAGTGTGGTCCGAGGCAGAAATGTAGTTATCGGTAAAGGTTGCGACGTCGACTTGGTGGAGTATGAAACGCTGTTCCAGAAACATGACGGCTCCATCGTCCGAAAACAAAGCAAACGGTAACCTATAATTTTCCAAACGCTATCCCAGAAAGGCGGCCTGCTCATGGATCACAGTGTTCAAGACACCCGGGATTTGAACATCACAGGAAACGCACAATCCCACGGAGGACAGTTTCGAAAGGTGCGAATTACTGGCGAAAGCATCATCCAGGGAAATTTGGAATGCAGTCGAATGCGAGTCGTGGGACAAATTCAAGTCCTGGGCAATGTGCAAAGCGACGAGGTCAAAGTCGTCGGGCAGATGTCCGTTCAGGGAAATTGCAGTTGCGAGTCCTTCCACGCGCGTGGGGCATTTAGCATCGGAGGACTATTGAACGCGGGTGACATCTCCGTGAAACTCTTTGGCCCGTGCGAGGCAAAAGAGATTGGCTGCGAGCACATTGCTGTCAGGAGGACGTTGCGGGGATTTGGTGATCACAAGCGCCTCACCGTGGACGTTATCGAAGGAGACGATATCCACCTAGAGTCCACCCGTGCCAACGTGGTTCGTGGCAAACGCGTAGTCATCGGCCCGAGGTGCGAGATTGGTCTCGTAGAGTATCAGGACGAGTTTCGAGAATCGGCTCAGTCGCACGTGGGGGAATCGAGGCAAGTTCGATGAGGCGGCGACAGAACGGTAGGAGGACGGACGTCGCATGGCCGAGATCAGCGAATGAAGGGAAAGATAGAACCACCAAACGACGGCCTGACGAACCTCTCGATAACTGTGTGAATCAAGCAGAGCTCTCGTAGACCCGAGAGCCCCGCTTGGCATCATTCAGATTGGTTCGCTGAGTTTAGCCCCGATTTTCAGAACCATTTACCCGTGCATGCAAGTCTGGCAACTCCAAAAACTAAGGTTGCTTAGAAACCCAGCGCTTGCACAACGCGCTTCAATCCCACAGCATCGTCGTTCGAGAATCTTCCGGGTATCGGCGAATCGACGTCCAAAACTCCGACGGTCGCCCCATCCTTGAATAGGGGGACGACGACTTCGGAGCGGGAAAGCGGATCGCACGCAATATGTCCCTCGAATTCGAACACGTCGGGGACTACGGTAGGCTCACCGGTCATGACGGCGGTGCCGCATACTCCTTTGCCGTAACCAATTCGGATGCACGCGGGCTTCCCCTGAAACGGGCCCAACACGAGTTCGTTCGCCGCGTCGTCCCACAGGTAGAAGCCAACCCAGTTAATGTCGGCCAAGTGCATGTTGAGCAACGCGGAAATATTGCTTAGATTGGCGATAAGATTCGGTTCGCCTTCGACGAGGTGGGCCGCCTGAGTCGCCACCCCACTGTAGAATTCCTCCAGCGAGGTCTTTCCCAGTTTTGTGTATGTGAACAACTTCGAACGTCTCCTTGCCGTAGAATGACACATGCTTCTCGATCTCTTCTTACAGATGAAGCTGGGCCGTCGCGACGATTCCGAGTACGAGTTCGCACACTCCAATCACTATGGCGACAGTGAGGACGGCTCTGGCTGCAAAGGACGACCAGACGCGGGCACGGTTTCGTTGAAACAATGGACCATATTCCTCCACTGATATCTCCTCCTTTTGTCTCCATTATAACGAACCCTCAGGATGCTCGCAGAGGTTGAACGCGTCGACTTGGGTCACCGAGAAAACGCGCGATTTTGAAAGAAAACGAACATACGCAAACGGTTTTTGCCGACAATTGGACATTGCTCTCATCAATTGGTCAGGAAAGGACAAATTCGACATTGAAAACAATACGATTCAGATCTAACTTACTTTACGTAATATTAATCCATTGGAGGTGTCGTTGTATGAAGTGGAGAAATGGATTGGCTGCTCTCATCGGTGTATGGTTCATTCTTTCGCCTTGGGTCTTCCACTATTCAACGCACACGGGCGCCGTATGGACCAGTGTCGTACTCGGAGCCATCCAGTTGATTAGTTCTGCTTGGGCGACATTCAAAGAGGACTCCTCTGGATGGGCTGTTTGGCAGACGTGGTTCTCGCTCATCATGGGAGCCTGGTTCATCGTACAGCCATTTGCGTTCTCGCTCGGCATCGGCGAAATGTGGACGAGCGTAATTCTCGGAGCCATCACAATCGTTTTAAATCTGTGGACGATGGCCGTCCGAACCGATTCGGACAGTCACAGCAGCTCTCACCGCAGCATGCACGCGTAAAGTCCACCGTGTCGCCCTATCCGCGACATAAAGGCATCCAGCGAAGAGGAATCCGTCGCTCGGGTGCCTTTTCTGATGGCTGCGCATGTTGGCAGCGCGTGCGCGAGTTCCTAGACGCGATTTCGAACGAACGAATGATTGGACGCTCGCCGTCAGCGACATGAGCCTCGAGAAGATAACCGACAAACCGTACGCCCTCTGGGTGATGAGTGGCGATTTCTTTTGGAATGCGGAACTTAGCATGGATCACTTTGCGCTTGACTGCAGCGGCCAAGTGATCCTCGATGTGATGGATGATAGAGAATCCTTAGACCGGCCTCTGGAAGTTCGGCAGAATATCAAAAACACGTTGCCTCTCTGTTTCAAGTTGCGAGGCGTGACGATGAACTTGTAGCACAGAGTCCGTCGTCAAAGCGCCGAGAAGATCACCGTTTGCTGACGCCACGCGGACCCAGCCTGTTCTAGATTCAAGCATCGCATCCAATGCGACTTTGACCGTATCCATTTCGTGAACGGTGGGAACCCTCGCGATGCACTCTTCAACGGTACATATCCCTCCGTTATCATCGCTTCGCAGGAGTCCCATAACATGAACGACGCCAAGCCACTGACCGTCTTCTGAACACACGCTCAACCACGGATCTGCCGAGGCTTGTTTCAGAAGCGTTGGCACAAGTTGCCTAACGAGGGCGTCGGCTTGGACGGAAGCCGTCGGTTTGTACGCCAATTCACGCGCGTATCGCATTTGCAGGGGATCCACACTATATTCCCTTGTCAGGTGAAGACCTCTACGATGAATCTTCTCGGTGAGAATGGACCTTGGGAGAATGAAGGACGACAGTCCACATGCGACACTCGACGCAATCAGGAGTGGCAGGAGCACTCCCAGGTTGTGGGTTAGTTCCAACGGAAAAATCACGCTCGTCAGCGGCGTTCTCGTGACACCCGAGAAAATCGCGGACATGCCGAGCAACGCCCAGACTCCCGGATGAGGTGCGTGCAAAACTTCCCCCAGAAACCCTCCGAAACTGCCCCCAATGATGAGTATGGGCGCGAGGATGCCGCCGGAGGTGCCGGAGCCCAAGGCGATGACCCAAATGACCGATTTGACCAACATGAGACTCACTAGGACAGACACCGCGAGTTTCACGTTGAGCATCGCGTCGATGCTATTGTAACCGACGCCTAATGCTCTCGGAGAAACGAGCCCGCCTATCCCGATAACGACCGCCCCCATCGCCGGCCACCACATCCAATGAACCGGAAGCTTTCGAAACAAATCCTCGACGCCGTAAATAGCCCACGTCAGCACGATAGCGAAGCCACTTCCCACCAGTCCCATGGCCAGAGATACCATCATTAACAGGGGGCTCGTGTGTTGTAATGAAGGCATGCGAAACAACGGCCCTGGACCGAGAAGGGAGACGCGAATCGCATCTGCCATTCCGCTCGCCAGTGCAATGGGAACCAAGCTGCGCGGCTTAAATTCAAACACCAATAGTTCGACGCCGAACAACACGGATGATATCGGCGCTGCAAAAGTTGCGGACATCCCCCCGGCAGCTCCCGCAACCAGCAGAATCCTGCGTTCGATGGACGAGAGATGAAATAACTGACTCAAGAGGCTTCCAAACGATCCGCCCGTCATGATGATGGGCCCTTCGGCTCCAAAAGGGCCGCCAGTGCCGATGGATATGGCCGCTGAGATGGGCTTCCAAAAGGCTACGCGCGGTTGCACTTTACTGTCGTTGACCAGCATCGCCTCAATGGCCTCAGGAATCCCATGCCCGCGAACCTTCTCCGACCCATACCTCGCGATGAGGCCGACGAACAGAGCACCGACTATCGGTACGAAGACTTCCCACCCTCCCAGGTGATTGGCCGTTGGATTCGCGAACGAAAAAGAGAAACGGTGATAAAAGCAAAGATTCGTGACGAAGCCTATAATCTTGATGAGCCCAATGGCAATGAATGCACATATGGCGCCGATAATAATTGACATAGCAGATAAGTGAAAAATCTGACCTTGCGTGGTGAAGTCACCGGTACGAATTCGTCGAGTCAACGTCCAATTCTCTCCCGTGTCATCGTGTGCTGTGCATCACGAAGTCTGTTAGTGGATTGCTTTATATTTATATCGCAATACGATATTAATGACAACATCGTGTGAGGGATACGAGAATGAGTGAACACGTAGGAAAGTCGGATTACGAGGAATTGGCCGAGTTTCGCTATCGGCTGCGAAAGTTCCTACACTTTAGCGAAAACGCGGCGAGGTCAGTTGGAATTACACCGGCCCAGCATCAGTTGCTACTCGCCATCGAGGGGTACCCCGGACGCGATTATGCGACTCCCACGGAACTTGCAGAGAGGCTGCAATTGCGCCACCACAGTTGCCTTGGGCTCATTTCGCGATGTGAACAAGCCGGTCTCGTGGAAAGAATCGAGAATCCCAGCGATAAACGAAGCGTGTTTGTCCATCTCACTTCGCTAGGTCTAACGCTTCTTCAAACTTTGACAGAACGCCATCAGGAAGAACTGAAGCGGCTAGGGATATCCCATCGTAACTTTCTGGACGTTGACGTTCCCGACACGCACCGATGAAGCGCAGTGTACGACCGTTCCCCTCATCCTCAGGCGCCCAAGTCACCGTTCGTGACTACGAACCCAGTGATTTAGCGCACAATACGATTTCTCACTCGCTGTTACACTGATGACAATCTCGAGTAGGGGCGAAATAGATGCGCTTTTACTTCATGTTCTGTTTTGCCCAGAGTATAGTTTGGAGGGAATTCCAGCATGAAAATCCCGAACTTCAAATCCGAGGAAGGCAGCATCATGTACAAAAATACCGTGGGGGAACTCATTTCCCCGCGAGTTGCGAACGTCTTGCTTAAACGCGTTCAAGCCGAACTCTCCCCTTTGACAAAGAAAGCAGTTCTCGACTTAGGATGTGGTCCAGGAAACGTCTGCCTTCCCTTAGCCAAAGGCTTCCCAAATCTTCAGATTATCGCGGTGGACTCCTCCGAATCCATGATTCATTTAGCCCAATCCGAAGCGATTCGGCAACACGTACCGAATCTTCAGTTTGAACGAATGGATGCAGGGCACATTGCCCTCCCCCTCAATTCTTTCGACTTTGTTTTATGCAACTTGGCATTCCCCTTCTTCGGTAAACCGGTTGACAGCATGCGGGAAGTGTTCGCTGTCGTGAGACCGGGCGGATCGGTTTTCTTCACGGTCCCTGGGACAAACACTTGGCGCGAGTTTTTCGACATCGCAAAGACCGCGTTGGGCGATATGGTGAGCATGGCTCGGCCATTTCTGGCCAAGTTTTCTCAATCTGAAGGGTTGCTCGAAGCAATGTCGGCGGCCGGATTTCACGATATCGTCCCGCAACGTACCCTTCTGCCCTTTCACTTCGCCAATGGCCAAGCGGTGTTGGAATTCTTCGGTCAACTGTTTCACTTGCTGGAGTATGCGACAGCCGACATGAAAACCGAGCTAGCGGACGCTATTGACGACATGAATCCAGACGGATTCACGATGCACTATGAGGCCATGCTGTTGTCAGGACAAAAACCTGACGAACCATGATGGCTATCCTAGTATTCGTAGTCATAGGAACTTCACCCTTAGTCGGCCCTAAGGTGGTCTAGAACAAAATCACGAAGAACGATGGCGTGGTTTATCGCCTCGTCTTTCGCCGCGTACAGAAGAGTTGTCCGACCTTGGCGAACATAATCTATCAGCTCGCGCACGGCCCGACTTTTCACGGGTTGATGTGTCAATTCATCTCGATACAGTACGCCGAAGGCTTGAAATCTGACCGGATTGTGTTGAAACCACTCTCGCAATTCTGTGGATGGGGCGACATCTCTTAACCAAAGGTCAATCTCTGCGTCGGCTTTTCGAACGCCTCGGGGCCATAATCTATCAACGAGGATGCGGACTCCATCATCCGGACTAGGCGATTCGTAAATTCGTTTCAAGTACAGACACGGACTTGCATTCGTCACCGAAGTTCACCTCCATGGGTCAATTTAGCCTGAGTGGCATACACCCCATCCCCATCACCCAATGCGTTCAAACCGGGGTCCGATTTGCATGGAAAATGGTGCACTCATGACGGCTGCATGCTGTACACCATGTCCATGCTTAGGAGGTTTTCTATAATGTGGTTTCCGAATGGCGCACCGAAAATCGCGCATTCTTTAACGCGGCCTCAGGGCTTCTGCCCTTCCACCACGGCGACGACGCCACCCATGAGATTGTGAAATCTCGTATTAATAAGCCCGTTTTTGGCGAACCTCTGCGTCAGTTGTTGTTGAGAATCGAACGCCCGGGAGGAGTCGTGGAGATATTGGTACGCACTCTTGCGCTTGGCGGTCATCTTCCCAAGGGCTGGGACTATCCAATTAAAGTACATCCAGTAAACCTGCTTGAAAATGGGCGCGGATGGCTTGGCCATGTCCAAGGAGACCACCCATCCGCCGGGCTTAACGACTCGGCGCATCTCTTGCAAGACTTGATTTATATCCGGAACGTTACGCAATCCCCAACCCACGGTGGCCGCGTCGAACGAGTTGTCCGGAAAGGGCAGGGACATCGCGTTTCCCTGCACGAGCGTAATCCTCGACTGGCAATCAGAAGTCCCTACCTTTTGCTCGCCAACAGCCAGCATCTCTTCCGAAAAATCGAGCCCGATCACACGGCCCTCTGCTCCAATAGTTTGGGCGATTTCAAGCGTCAGCTCGGCCGTGCCGCAGCACACGTCAATCACGTTCATTCCTACTCCGATGCGTGCGCGGCGAATCGCGTATTTACGCCATGCCTTGTCCTGACCAAACGTCATGAGGGTGTTCATGAGGTCGTACTTTCGTGCGATACCGTTGAACATCTCACGTACATAACGTTCCTTTTGATTCTTCGATGGCAACTCCACGGATGGACAACCCTCCAACAGTATTAGGAGACCATTGTACACCTTCTATGTCACATGACCTATGGTTCCCTGAAACTTTCCCGCAGCCTTACAATTGTTTCACTAGGTGCTCCGACGTGCGAAACGCCAACGCCAGAATCGTCAGTACCGGGTTCACACCGCCGTTCGTCACATGCAGGGATCCATCGCTCACCCAGAGGTTGTCGTACCCGTGGATGCGCCCCAAGGGATCCGTCACCGAAGTTGCCGGATGGTCTCCCATCCGCAAGGTTCCCGCCTGATGCTGCCCTGCGCTTAGCCCCAAACCCGGGCGGGTACGCCAGACCTGACGGGCTCCGGCAGCATAAAGCCAATTCTCGGCTTGCTCCGCGAGCATGTTCGCCGATCTGAGCGACTCGGGATGAACTCCTCCCGAGAGTTGAGCCACAGGAACCCCGAAACGATCCTTTACCGAAGCCGACAATCTAACCCTCGCCTCCGTGGTCGGGATCTCCTGAATGGGTCCCTGCACATGGCTCGTACGCAAATACGTTTGGCGCATCGTTTCTTTTCCCGCAACGCCCCATCTCGGGGCATCGGGAGCCAGGGCTCGATACCAGTGAATGAGAGGGAGTCTCGTGAACTCGTTGGCCAGCATCCCCCCGCCGATTATCCCGCCCCCGTTGCTATGCGCGAAGCGGCAGGTGGCGATGCTCACACCCGGACCCAGACCGTCTTGCACCACGTCATCAAATAGAGCGTAGGCACCGGTGTAGACGTGCCCTTGCAGGTTTTTTCCCACAAGCCCGTTTCGGTTGCCCACGCCATTCGGTTCTTCGTCGGTGGCCGAGTTCAAGAGCAGTCGAGCGCTTTCGATGGCGCCCGCAGCAACGACCACATGTCCGGCCCGCACTTGACGGCGCACCACGGATCCACCGGTCTCTTGCACGAGTTGAACCCCAGTGGCATGCCTGCCTCCTTCGGTGTTGATTCGTTCCACCATCGTATCCGTTATCAGATGGCAATTGCCTGTGGCCAGGGCCCGTACTAACATCGTGTTGTGACCGCCGTTCTTGCTGTTTGTAGGGCAGGCGAATCCGACGCATTCTCCGCACCGACCACAAGCAGGTCGCCCATCTCGTTCGACGGAATTGATGAGCAGAGGTACTGGTCCCACATCCCATCCCAACTTCTCAGCCCCGCGGGCGAGTCGTTGGGCTTCCAAGGTTAACGGTAACGGTGGCATGGGGTAGGGACGACGTCGAACACCGCGTCCCGGATGGGCGATGCCATCTCCAGAGACCCCAACCTCCCATTCGGCTCGCTCGTAATACGGTTCCAGATCCTCATAGCGAATCGGCCAGTCCGCGAGGGAACTACCTTTCGGAACCCCGTAGCGAGTAGCCATGCGAAAGTCGTCGGGGTGAAACCGCCACGCCTGGGCACCGTAAACGCGCGTCCCACCCCCCACCGTCATCGCGTTGTTGTGATAATTGCCTTCGAAGGGCAGAGTGATTCGCTCTTCTTCGCTTTCCAATAGAATGGTGCGAGGGTTGCCTTCACCCGGCCCGGTGTTGTGGCCATACTTACTGAATCGATGATTGCTCGCGTGGTCTCTGCCAACTTGATGGTAGGAAAGCCAGCTTCCACGTTCCACAACAAGCACCGAAAGCCCAGCCTCGGCCAGCACTGCAGCGGCGACGGAACCTCCCGCACCCGCACCGACGACGACCGCATCATAACTGTCCAAGAGTTTATCCAACGTTGTGATCCGCAAATCGGCTTCCAAGACGGGCACTTGGATCCCTTGTACTGGATTTGGACGAAACCCAATCATATCCCATGACTGTCTCGTGCGATTCCCGTGGTTGTCTGGAACTTCGGTTGCCGTACTGCCATAGTACCCCTCGACGACGAGTTGAAGCAGCGTCCCGAAGAAATGTTTTGGAGATATTGTCCAGTCTTTCACCCGACCCTGTTCAACGTCGAGCAACACATCATCTTGCTCTCCTGTTCCAATTTCGGAAAAAGATTGACCATGGAGCGACTTGGCATGTGCGTCCAACGCGAAGAGGCCAGGTTCAATGAGATGGTTCCAAGTATCGGTATCGTCTGCGGCGCGGCGTCGAAGGTACTCGAGGACGCCCTCTTCGGACGCCGATGGCCACCCGTCTCTCGGAATCATTCGATTCACAACCGCCTCTAAGATGCGGGCCATAGCCCTTGAGTCAGCAAGGTGGCCGAGATTCATTCGCAATCCCCTCCATGGTTAAATCCAGTCTATTGTCGTGACCGTCCTGTCCGTGACGACATCGCCCGGGTGCAACGTGGATTTGGGTTCGAGCAAAAGTACCTGAACCTCCTCGTCGGCGATGGGGTAATGCAACACACCCTTCGGAATCACAACAAACTCGCCCTCGGATGCCAGTGATCTTGAAACAGCGCAAACTTGTCCGAAAGATTCACTTTGGACCCCTCATTCCTTCTCAAACGGACTTGAAGTCAATCTCTTGGTTGAGAATCCGTTGAGGGGGATGGGAGCGACTGTGTTGCGGATAAGGTTTCAGTTGAAAGTGATACCCATCCAGGACATCGGGTAGCTTTGGAATCACGGTATAGGCGTACGAGGCTTGATTCGTTCCAGAATGACCGTGATGCATTTGGACCTCGTACTCCTTATCGGACGAAACGGCAAGCGTTAGCTGGACATCGAACTCAAACGTATCATAGTCCTCGGGTGCGAACATATCCACGTGAACTAAGCTCGACTCCTCGTACTGCTCCATGCGCGTAAGCTGATACGTGACGGAGTCCTTCTCAACCTTTCGCATGATGGGGACAATCTTTTGCAGATGTTGAGGTGAAACAGGAAATCGGGGAAAACGGCGAGGATTGTGCATCGCTGCGAACACAGGCGCAAGAAACGACGGGTCAATTTCGTATTCCTTGGACCACCGTTCGTACTGCTCCGAAGTCGGCATTCCGTTGGTTCCCTTGCTCAGCCTGTTCCGCTTTGCAATCAATTGCACGAGCTTTTCGTCTATGGGTTCCAGTCGATTGTCGTACGGCGTCTTCATCATACTCATCAGCTCCGTCCTTTTGGGAGAATCCGACCAAAATTAGTATACCAAATTGTGGGTTGAGA
>JAJZAV010000262.1 GCA_021799255.1 Bacillota bacterium | reverse complement strand
TCGCGGCTTCGAAGAGGTCCTTTTGAAAGTCGATATCGGCTTGGGTCGATGCCAAGGATGTCTGCCCCCAATATGTATGGTTCGTTCGGGTGTGGATGACGGTCTGGTCACACCCGGCGTTGTTAAGTAGATTGATTCGCTGGCAATACCTTATTTTCCTACATTCTCAAGTTAGAATCCCGACAATCTCATCCCTGCGACTCGTCATAATAGTCACGTGCGTGGATACCGACCGACATTGTGTGAGAGTAGCACGCGTCTCCCCCATCATTATCCCTGAACCCCAAAAATCTTGGTCTGTACTATGTAAATGAAAAACAAAGTGTGTCCCTCACCCCACCGCGCCTCGACCCCGCTCAAACCCGCTCCCCACCTGCATTCTCCGGCCATTTCCCAGATAAAGGGGTCAAACACCGTTTGTCGCTGAGCCCGCGTCGCAGCCCCCTAAACTCTGGTAATTTTCGCCTCAATCCGTAAAATAAAGTTGTTCCCCGCGCCTGGATAACCTAGGCAAACCATCGCCTCCCGTTGGGTTCCAAACGGGTTCAAATTCGGCCCATTTTCGCCCCGCTTTCTCGCCTCGCCGACGACCGCCAACCATCCCCCGCGTCGACAAATCGGCCCCCTTTCCAACGCGCGCTGTCACCGCCCGCCCCCACGCTTACACCGGGTTCCTCTCGCGCACATTCACGCTTCCCCCGCGCTGCTTTCAGGCACATTTCGCGCACTCGCCCATGTGGCTAAAGCCGTTGTCACACCGGGCTTTTTCGGGCTATATTCGGGTACCAATCGGATTGGATTCGGGATAAATTCGGGCGCTTTTTCGGGCCAAATCGGGCGGATTAATTCGGGTGGATTCGGGTTGGATTCTGGCGGGAATTTGGATGCGCGAACGTCGCCAGGGTGGCTTATGAACGGCGCGAACAGGCACCCCACAGAGCCGAATTCAGGCTCCTTGGAAGGGCCTGAATTTGGCGGCTTGGAGGCGCAAAAAAGCACGGGCCAAGCCGGAATCAGACCGGCGTTGGCGCGTGCGCGAGGGAACAACTTTGTTTTGCAGGGACGGACTTTGTTTTGCACGGAACAACTTTGTTTTGCATCTAGAACAGAGCCGAATTCAGGCCCCTTAGGAGGGCCGGAATTTGGCGGCTTGGAGGCGCAAAAAAGCACGGGCCAAGCCGGAATCAAACCGGCGTTGGCGCGTGCGCGAGGGAACAACTTTGTTTTGCAGGGACGGACTTTGTTTTACACGGGACAACTTTGTTTTGCGGCTAGAAAATCTACACTTGCGCCCATTTCGCCTACTCGACGGTCACGCTTTTGGCCAAATTTCTTGGCTTGTCGACGTCGTTGCCGCGCGAAGAGGCGGCATAGTACGCGAGCAGTTGCAGCGGGATCACGGACGCGATGGGAGCCAACAGCGGCAACGTTCGTGGAAGATAAATCACTTCATCGACCGTTTTGTGTATGTCGGCGTCTCCGACCCACGCGAGTCCTAGAACGTACGCACCTCGAGCAGCGACTTCGCGGATGTTGCTGATGGTCTTGTCGTACAGGTGCGTCTGCGTGACCAACGCGATGACGGGGACACCCTCCGTAATCAGAGCGAGCGTTCCGTGCTTCAACTCGCCGGCTGCATAGGCCTCGGCATGAATGTAGGAGATCTCCTTTAACTTCAGTGCCCCCTCCATGGCCACGGCATAGTCCAAGCCGCGCCCGATGAAGAAGGTGTCCTCAACGTCTTTGTAGCGGATCGCAAATTGTTGAATCTGCGAAGCCGCGTCGAGCACCTGCTCCGCCACTTGCGGCAGATTACTGAGGGCTTCCAGGATCTCGCGGGCATCTCCGTCGAGGAGCAAACCACGTGCTTGCGCGAGGTAAACCCCTAGCAGGTACAGCGTGACGAGTTGAGTCGTGTAGGCCTTGGTGGAGGCGACGGCAATCTCAGGACCGGCTTGAGTAATGATGACTTCATCAGCTTCCCGTGCGACGGAACTGCCCACCACGTTCGTGATAGCCAGCACTCTCAGCCCGTTTTCCTTCGCGAGCCGCATGGCTGCCAGCGTGTCTGCCGTCTCCCCCGACTGGCTGACGGCTACGACCAGAGTCCCCGGCGTGTAAATGGGATTTGCGTAGCGATACTCGGAGCCAATCTCCGCTTCCACGGGTATGCGGGCAAGCCTTTCGATCACGCTCTTTCCCACAAGCCCCGCATGCCAAGCGGTACCGCACGCGACGATGTGGATCCTGTCAATCGATGCCGCGTATCCGGCAGGCCACTTGAGTTCTGGAAGAATCACTTGCTGATGATCGTCTGAGACGCGCCCAAGGAGAGTGTCGTGAATGGCCTTGGGTTGCTCGTAGATCTCCTTCAGCATAAAGTGGGGATACCCGCCACGTTCAGCCGACTGTGCGTCCCATGTGACGTGCAGGGTTTCTTTCTCCCCAATCGGCTGACCTTCCAAGTTGAAACATTCAACAGAGTCCGCGCGCACGACCGCCATCTCGCCATCGTCCAGAACGATGACGTCGCGCGTATATTCGAGTAAGGCAGGGATGCCTGAGGCGACAAAATTCTCCCCATTGCCAAGTCCAACGATGACCGGGCTCGCTTTGCGCATGACGATGATGGTGTCGGGATCGTCTTTGCTGATAACTACGAGCGCGTAGGCACCTCGAATTCGTTTGCCAATCGTTACCATGGTGTCGAGAATGCTTCCGTTGAACACGTCCTCGATGAGGTGCGCCACGACCTCGGTGTCCGTTTCGGAGACAAATTGATGCCCCTTAGCGACCAGTTCCTCGCGCAACGCAAGGTAGTTTTCAATGATTCCATTATGCACAATGGCAAATCGACCGCTGCAGTCCGAATGGGGATGAGCGTTATCGTCCGAAGGACGACCATGCGTCGCCCAGCGGGTATGGCCGATGCCGACGCGGCCCGCGACGGGATGGGACTCCAATTTTCCTTCCAGATTCACGAGTCGGCCGACCGCTTTCACGATTTTGACCTTCCCGTCGTCCAACACTGCAATGCCTGCTGAATCATATCCTCTATATTCTAGTTTACGTAATCCGTTCAATACGACGTCTTTAACAGACCGGGGTCCGACATAGCCGACAATCCCACACATATTACCAAATATCCTCCTTGGTGCCTGCTGGCTCTTGTGTCCAGAGTCGCCTCTGGGGTTTCGAGCTTCGCTTACGGTGCGGTCACACACCGGGAGGCATCCGCCGAAAGGCTCGCCAACCTCCTCCGCGTCAACTGGATGGCACGGGAATTCCGATGCTTCGTCGTCGTTCCCTTCATCCAGCCCGGGCGCTTATGTGCTTCAGGAGTTTCAGATTCTCCCTTTACACAGAATACTTCGTATTCCGTTATCTCCATACATGTTCTGCATTGACGCGTTGCTCGGAACTTTGGGCTGGCTAACGGTCATCTGGAACATGAGCCGTTTGACCCTCCACGTTCTGCAACCGGCATCCCCCCTTTCGCGAGTAGAAGCGATAGGCTCGGCGAATTTATCAATTATACACCGAGTTCCTCCCGGACAACGTGGACAATGCTGCTCACGCATTCCTGGAGCACATTCTCGTCAGGTCCTTCTACCATGACTCGCACGATGGACTCGGTACCGGACTCACGAACCAGCACTCGCCCGCTTTCACCTAGCAGGGTCTCCCCATCCCTCAATGCCTGAGCAATCCTGGCGTTTTGCCTCCACGCCTGTTTGTCGCGAACGCGCACGTTCTCAAGAATCTGTGGAAAACGCGTCATGACCGTGCGCAGTTGCGAGAGGGGCTTACCGGCCTCCACCATGGTATCCACCAACTGCAACGCTGTCAGGATACCGTCCCCAGTCGTCGTGTGATTGAGGAAGATGATGTGACCCGACTGCTCGCCACCAAGTACGTGGTGCTCTTTACGCATGGCCTCCATCACGTACCTATCCCCCACGGCGGTTCGCTCGACGTGAATCCCGAGTTCTTCCATCGCTTTCACGAAGCCTAAATTGCTCATGACCGTAGCGACGACTGTATCGTTGGCGAGTTGCCCCCTATGGTGCATGGCTCGAGCACAGATGGCCATAATGAAGTCGCCGTCAACCACTTGGCCGTTGGCATCCACAGCAATGAGTCTATCCGCATCGCCGTCGAATGCCAAGCCCAAATCGGCCTCATTCGCCAGAACCGCACGTTGAACAACGTGGGGATGAGTGCTGCCGCACCCAACATTGATATTCACACCGTCGGGTTGATGATTCAGAACGGTGACCTTCGCACCCAATTTGGCAAATACGTCGGGCGCAATGGCCGACGCTGCACCGTTTGCACAATCCAGAACGATGTGGAGTCCGTCAAAACGGTGAGATACGGATCCGATAAGGAATCGTTCGTACGCGTTCACTGCGGGCTCGTCGTAGACGCGCCCGACTTCGGAACCCACGGGCCGAGGAAAAGAGTCCCCTGACTGCGAGAGAAGGCGCTCTATCTCGTCTTCCGTGTCGTCAAGTAGCTTGAAGCCGTCCCCGCCAAAAAACTTGATCCCATTATCCTCGACAGGATTATGAGAAGCCGATATCATCACGCCGGCATCCGCACGCAACAGCTTCGTCAGATAGGCCACTCCAGGAGTACTAATGACCCCAAGGCGCAATACATCGACGCCAACCGATAGCACGCCGGCGATTAATGAGCTTTCAAGCATGTCTCCCGAAATTCTCGTATCTTTGCCGATAACGATTCGCGAGCCCCGCTGTCTTGCCGTTAACACGTAGGCCCCGACACGACCCAACCGAAACGCTAACTCTGGCGTCAATTCCGCATTTGCTACGCCTCGTACCCCATCTGTTCCAAATAACCGGGCCAAACTGCTCTCTCCTTTCAAACTTCAACCATTGTGCCATACATATGGCAGACCGACAATGGAGGAGATTGCAAGTGAAACACTCCAGATTTAGGAGGCCGATTTTGAAGAAACCGTGATCGAAACTTGGTTGGTGGATATCTGATTCACGTTTACCCAATTCGGCACAGTAACGTTGATTGGAGCTACAATGTCGCCCGTCGTGAGGTGGGAGAAATCAGCGGTCGCAACAATTTCGGCCGGCTTGATTTGACGGATGATGGATTCAGGACCAGAGATGGAAACGGCTACGGTTTTCGGGGATTGGATCTGAACTATTTCTCCCTTCGGAGCGCGCCCCGAATGAACAGGAATGTTTCCAAGCGTCCGAGTGGCACTGGGTTCCAAGATCA
>JAJZAV010000261.1 GCA_021799255.1 Bacillota bacterium | reverse complement strand
CTACAGCCGATGTTCTGCCGTCATTAGCGTATGGTCAACGCATCCGCCAGACGGGTTTTCACATTATGGAGACACCGACTTCGCATTGGATAGAGACCGTCACGGGGCTTGCGGCCAGTGGTGTCGAGTTGATGGTTGCGCTGGTTAACCGTCAACCGATGCAGACGCATCCTTTCGTGCCCATGTTGCAAGTGACTTCCGAGCCGAAGGTGCAGCAAACCTACGCCGAGGATTTAGATCTCTACCTTGCTGACGATTTGCCGGATTTCATCCATCCCATCCTGCAGTATTGCAAAAAAGTCATGGAGCATAGTTATACTCCGCGTCTTTATCAACTGGGGAATGTTGATTTTCAACTCACCCGAGGATTTCTTGGCGTATCGTTGTAAAGCCCTATGGCTCACGGATGATGAGTCATTTCGTTACCCATGTTCTCCATCCCAGGTTTCTAAGTGAGGTTTAAACCGATGAGTATGTTGGATGAATTGCTCCGGGATATCCCCATGCCACCGATGGTGCGCATCCGTCAAGTGTTCGACGAAAGTGCCTTGGAACATCCTGAGGAAGAGTTGAGACGAGAACTCGCCAAACCGGGGATCATGGATCAAATCCTTCCCGGACAAACGGTAGCGGTGGCGGTTGGAAGCCGTGGAATTAAAAACATAGCCTTGTTTACCAAAACGACCATTGAAGCGATTCAGGCGGCGGGGGCATATCCTGTCATCATTCCTTGCATGGGAAGTCACGGTGGGGCTACGGCCGAGGGTCAGAAGGACGTCTTACGCCATCTGGGCATCGACGAGTCAACGATGGGGGTTCCAATCCACTCCTCGATGGAGGTGGTGCAGATTGACGAGCTGCCAAACGGATTACCGATTTACGTGGACAAAATAGCTGCAGAGTCGGACGCCATTATCGTCATCAATCGGGTGAAGCCTCACACAGCCTTTCGCGGCCGCATTGAAAGTGGAATTATGAAAATGCTCGTCATCGGCCTGGGCAAGCAAAAGGGTGCGGAAACCTGTCACCGACTCGGTTTTGGATACATGGCCGAGAATGTGCCCGCCATCGCCCATCGCATTCTCGCCAAACTTCCGGTCGTTTTTGGGGTGGCGTTGGTTGAAAACGCATACGATGAGACATGCATCGTAAGGGCGCTGGCTGGGCCCACCATCGAGTCAAGTGAGGAGCATTTGCTAGAGGAAGCAAAACGAAGGATGCCTAGGCTTTTGTTTGATCAGGTGGACGTGCTTGTCGTCGATTATATTGGTAAGAATATCAGCGGGGACGGCATGGACCCAAACATAACGGGGCGTTATCCGACACCGTACGCCTTCGGTGGACCCGACATCTCGAAAATCGTGATCCTTGACCTCACGCCCGAATCCAACGGGAATGCGAATGGTGTGGGGGCCGCTGATTTTACGACATCCACGCTTGTCGATAAGATGGACCCTATCGCTACCTACGCCAATGCATTAACTTCGACCGTCTGTATCCCCACCAAAATTCCTACGACACTTGAGAACGATTTGTATGCCATCAGAGCAGCCGTGAAAACGTGCAACATTCTGGACTTCACAAAATGCCGATTGGTGAGGATCCGGGATACGCTTCACCTGGACGAGATAGAAATTTCAGTGAATCTATTAGACGAAGCCCTTGGGCATCCAGATATCCAAGTCGTGGGGGAACCGTACCGCTTGGAATTCGACGAGAATGGAAACCTGGCAAAATGAAGCAATTATCCTGATATAAGGACGGTGATTTCGGTGGCGGAGCGTCTTCGTATTGACAACCCCATCAATCCATACTCGTGGAATGCCCAAGGAAAAGCGAACGAGCCGATTACCGTCGCGGCGTTGTTGGATAGGGCGAAGCGCTTGTTGGGCGAAGAAGTGACCCATCTCCCCGTAACATGGACGCTGGATGAGATTTACACCCGTCTCGAGGAAAATGCGCCTCGCATCGCGATATTGGGAGGATCTTGGGATCATCCCGCGCACGTGATGGATTTGGAAACGGTTTGCCGGGCGGCCATGTCTCTATGGCAGCGAGGAGCGGTGCCGTTTTATGCGTCGACTCCGGTTCTGTGCGATGGCACGGCCCAGAGCACGATGGGCATGAGTTACTCCCTGCAGAGTCGAAATCTGATTGCAGGCATGGTGGTCAATCATCTGGAGGCTCAGTCGTATCACGGAGCCTTCGTCATACAGAGTTGTGACAAGCAACCGCTCGCCGTCGTCAGCGGTCTGGCGCATCTGGACAGGTTGCGCAGGTACCGGGGGGAGGCGCCTATTTGGGCTACCTTCGCGCCGGTGCACGTCTTGAAGGGTGGCACGATTCCTCTGCGGCTCAAGGAGGAACTGCTGCAAGTGGCACAGAGGGCGGAGGGCATGGGACACGGCGACATCGCCGACGATCTTCGTGATGCGATGTCCTACATTCTTCAATGCTCATCCAACACGGCGTTTCAGGGAGTGTTTCTACGAGCGGTCGCCAAGGGAATCATTTCTGCACAAGACCATAAGCGTTACCAGCAAGTCCTAGCCGTCAACACTTGCGATGCGGCGGGCGGCATCTGCGCGTTCCACGGCACAGGGAATAGTTCTCGCGATCTCGTTTCTGGCTTCGGCCTCGTCCATCCCGAAGTGGAGTTGCTGACGGCCCCACCTACGTACAGTCAAGTCGATACCGTCGTGAACTCGTTCCTCAAGATGCTCAACAAGCCGGAGTTCAGCGTCGCCGAGTTGCTTAAGCAGAATGTGAGGAACGCCGTTCGGTTACATAGTGCGGCGGGTGGCTCCACCAACTTGGTCATGCATCTGGTGGGGGCCATGGTTTATGCGGGGATCCCGTTTAGCGTGATGGACATGGAGAAGATTCGTTTGGAATCTCCAGTCCCGGACCTGTTCGATTACAGTCTGACAGAGGGACGCGACGTTTTTGCCCTCGCACAGCAGTGTGCTTCCGGATATTCGCGTGGGATGGAGACGCTGATGTACGAATTGTTGAGAAACGGCGTTCCAATGGACGTGGACGCCCGAACGGTAACGGGAGGGACGTGGAGGGACCGCTTGTTGGACCGCCGGGGCCTAGCGGCTAGCAATGTGAAGCACAACCCAATCATCGTCGATACGCCTCGTCGCCCCTTCAGCGGGGTGGACATCCTGACAAGCAACTTTTTCGAAAGTGCCGTCGTCAAGATCAGCGGGATGAGCAACGAACAGTTGGACGAGTTCGATGAGAAATTGGCCATGGTCGTCTATTACGAAAACGAAGACGAAGCGAATCGAAATCTCTTAGACGTGAATCTGACCGACAAATGGAAGAAGAGTGCCTTGTTCCATCCTCGTTTGTTGGAGCAATTGCGTCAGATGAACGGGGGGAACGGCGAACCAGTCCCGGTCTATGAGGAACTGTTTGACAAGATGCTCGCAGAGGGTCTGCTCAAGGTGTTGATTGTCATTGGCGGGCAGGGACCGGACGCCTTTGGCATGCCGGAAATGTTCACTCCGATGCAACACATCAACGCGAATCGGACTTTGCAGAGACTCACCGTACTCATCAGCGACGGCCGATACTCGGGCGTCACCTATGGGGCCGCGATAGGCCACGTGACTCCCGAAGCCATTCACGACGGAGGACTCTTGTACCTGATGGATGGCGATGTGGTGCAGTTGGGCTTTCGCAAGAAGTCCATTCAACTGTTGGATCCCGTTCTCTTAGCGAAGGGCGAGGTACGTCCCGCACCAGAGTCCTGGAGGCAAGAGAGGCGCGCGTTGGCCGAGGCACGGCGCAGTCGCCTCATCGAGCGTCGTCGTCGCGTCGCCGCCTCGAATCGGTTGTACGGGTGTACCGATGCGGCGCACGGAGTGGTTCCTTTGGCGGTATGGGAGGAAGCGGCGGTGGAGGATAAGGAAATGAACATGGGGGAGCGCGTCGCCGAATCCACCGCGAAGTGAATCTTCGGTATGAAGATGGAGGGAAGATGGATGGAAGAGTCAAGAGAGCTGCTAAAATCACTAGGTTTTTTAGAACGAGATGCATATCATCTCCCCGATTCAGACAAAAGGTTTCCGGACGGGGCGCAGTACCGAATCGAAATTCCCAGCGTCGAAGGACCTAGGGCCTTGCGTGCTGTCATTGAAGAAGCCGACAAGTACGGGATCACGATTCACCGCGTATCCCAGGGCAGCGGGATCCAGTTGTTGACCGATGACGAAATTCGAGAGATGGTTGAAATCTGTGCGGATAGACGGATGGAGCTCAGCCTTTTTGTTGGACCAAGGGGAACGTGGGATATCGGCGCCCAATCGTTGACACCGGCGGGCAACGTGATTGGCCTGCGGCTGGAGGGCATCGATCAACTGGTCTACGCCATGGAAGACCTGCAGCGCGCCAATCGTCTTGGGGTTCGCAGCGCATTGGTCGCGGATGAGGGGCTTCTGTCGCTAACGAAGGAGATGAAAAAACAAGAGTTACTGGATCCGGATTTCGTCATCAAGGTATCGGTTCAAATGATGGCGGCGAATCCGGTATCGGTTCGATTGATGCAGGACCTCGGCGCAGGCACGTACAATCTTCCGACGGCTCTGACGCTACCGAAAATGGCATCCATTCGCGCGTCCATTGACATTCCGTTGGACGTGTATGTTGAAGCTCCCGATGGACTCGGTGGATTCATTCGTCACTATGAGATTCCCGAAATCATTCGGTTACTTGCACCCGTCTACATTAAATTCGGACTGCGAAATCACCCTGATGTCTATCCCAGCGGAGGACACTTGGACGATCTCAATATAAAACTGTGTCGCGAGCGTGTGCGCAGGGCGTACCTCGGCCTGCAAATTCTGCACCAGTACGGCCCACATCTCACGACATCGGACATTTCCACCCAAAGGAACGGAATTCCCATAAGGTGAGAACCTGCAAGGGACGAAGTACGCGTCTGTAATCTTGCGGGCGAAGTGGGCACTTTTATGATTCTTGAAGTTCGTCGATGCGAATGACCCGCCTGTGTTGCGTGTGATGCCATTTTTCGTTGCGCCGTGTGAAAAAGGCTTGGACGCTGACCAGTCCCCAGGTCCACAGGAAAAACGGAACAAGAATGAGTCCTACGTACGCCCGCCAATTGACGCGCTCTAAGGCGAGAGCCAACGCCATCTCTAGAAACACCACCAGAGACGCCAATACCCAGACAGGCTCCGGAATGAACTGCTGAACGTGCAGAGAAGAGGTGCCCTCAAATGCGGGAAGATTGAAAACGTAC
>JAJZAV010000260.1 GCA_021799255.1 Bacillota bacterium | reverse complement strand
ATTGCTATGGATTCCTGCCCGCGTTGCCACGGTAAGGACATCGCCATCGGTCGGCCTCTCGTTTCATCCCCGGAATACGTGGCCGTCGGACCGAAGTATCGCAAGGATCACTTCTATCTCATTGAACCCATTCTCGTTGACATCTGCCGTAACTGCGGAGAGGTGGTCCGAACCTATGTGAAAGAGCCGGGACGGGATTGGGTCGTCGACTGACGGTGCGGGTTGATGGGTCAATCGATGATATGGTAGCTACCGAAAATCCGGATTGCGGTTGCCCACGCCCGAGTCTCTCCGGTATTATTGAGCTAGTACCAGAAGACTAGACAAATCGTAGTCTGTGAAACCTGGTTTGAACAACCTGACGCACGCGTCGAAAGCCCACATGAGAGTGGCCCTATCATGAAGACGTGAAAGCGTTTTATGGACGCGTCCCGTCGCGGAGAGGAGAATTACTGGTGGCTGAGTCGGATAACCGCTTTGATACGTTGCTGAAAGAGACGAGGACGTTTGCCCCTCCAAAGGAATTCGCCGAGAAGGCGAATTTTAACGATCCCGCTATTTACGCGAGCGCCAGGGAAAACCCCGAGGCCTATTGGGCGGAGCAAGCGAAGAATCTCACCTGGTTCACCCCGTACGAAAAGGTCCTCGAGTGGAATCCGCCGCACGCAAAGTGGTTTGTGGGAGGCAAACTCAACGTTGCATACAACGCCGTAGATAGGCATCGCTACGGCGAACGCAAGAATAAGGCCGCCATCATCTGGGAGGGCGAGCCTGGAGACAGCCAGATCTTCACGTACGATATGCTCGGCAGAGCCGTTGACAGAGCCGCGCACATGCTCACGAGCCTTGGCGTGAAGAAGGGCGACAGGGTTACCATCTACCTTCCGATGATCCCGGAATTGGCGATTTCACTCCTCGCATGTGCAAAGATTGGGGCGATTCACTCGGTCGTGTTTGGGGGCTTCTCCTCGGCCGCCCTCAAGGACAGGATCCTGGACGCCGATTCCAAGCTGCTCATCACCGCCGACGGCGGTTGGCGCAGAGGCAAGGTGGTGCCCTTGAAGCACAATGCGGACGAGGCCGTCGAAGGAACGCCCGTGGAAACGGTGCTGGTGGTCCGCCGTGTCGGAGCCGAGTCCGGTGCCACCATGAAGAAGGGACGCGACGTCGACTGGGGAGAGACCATCGCCAAGCAACCCGCCACTCCGTATGCTGCGGCAGAGATGGATTCGGAAGACGTCTTGTTCCTGTTGTACACGTCGGGCACGACGGGCAAACCGAAGGGCATCGTGCACACGACCGCCGGGTACCTGTTAGGAGCCAACACTTCGATGCGTTCCGTGTTTGACATCAAGGACGACGACGTGTACTTCTGCACGGCCGACATTGGCTGGATCACGGGGCACACGTACATCGTCTACGGCCCCTTGTCCGCGGGGGCAACCGTCGTCATGTACGAAGGTGCACCCGACTTTCCGGATAGGGACCGATTCTGGGATATCATCGAGAAGTACGCATGTACGATTTTCTACACGGCTCCGACTTCCATTCGCACGTTCATGAAATGGGGACCGAATTATCTGGAGAAGCACGATCTCAGTTCGCTCCGGCTTCTCGGCACCGTGGGTGAACCCATCAATCCTGAGGCATGGATGTGGTACCACGAGCACGTTGGCCACGGGAAATGCCCCATCGTCGACACGTGGTGGCAGACGGAGACCGGGTGCGCGATGATTGCGCCACTGCCGGGGCTCACCACGACGAAACCGGGATCGGCTACCGTTGCCGTCCCCGGAATCGAGGCCGATGTCGTCGACGAGAACGGGGATTCGGTGGGTTACGGCAACGGCGGGTACTTGGTCCTGAAAAAACCTTGGCCTTCGATGCTGCGCACGGTTTGGGGAGACGACGAGCGGTTCCGCAAGACGTACTTCGGGAAGTTCGAAGGGGTGTATCTCCCCGGAGACGGTGCGCACTTGGACGAAGACGGGTACGTTTGGATCCTCGGGCGAATCGACGACGTGATTAACGTCTCGGGGCACCGCATCGGCACCATGGAGGTGGAGAGCGCCCTCGTGGATCATCCGGCCGTTGCCGAGGCCGCCGTCATCGGCCGCAGTCACGACGTGAAAGGGCAGGCCATCACCGCGTTCGTCACGGTGAAGGAAGGGGTGGAGACGTCCCCCGAGCTGACGGCCGAATTGAAGCAGCACGTCGCCGAGATCATCGGGGCGATGGCGAGGCCGGAGGAGATCATCTTCACGGCGGAATTACCGAAAACGCGCAGCGCCAAGATCATGCGCCGACTGCTCCGCGACATCGCGGAGGGCCGCGTGCTCGGCGACACGACAACTCTGGCGGACCCGTCCGTGGTAGAAGCCCTGAAAGCACAGTATAAAGACTGAGGTTTCGGGTGAACGGGAAGGGCCCATCACTGTGTACCGCCCGAAGGATAAAGAGAAGGCCCCCCTCATCCCAAATCGAACAGGGATGAGGGGGGCCTTTCGTTGTGGTGCGGCCGAACGGCGTCCTATACCGGAGCGCTCACGGAATTCTCCATGCTGGACGGCTTCGTGCCCCCACGAAACCAGATCATGAACATGCCAGCCAGGCACAGGGCGCTGGCGACCGTAAGCACGACCGACAGAGGAACGACTTGGGTGGCTACGGTGCTGAGGACGGGAGCCACGGTCCCGCGCAGGCCAAACAGCAAGAGATGTAACCCGAAAACCGAGGCCTCACGGCCCGGAGCCAGCTTGAAGATGTAAGACATGACGCCGATGTCCCAGGTTGCGTCACCGGCTCCGAGGCAAGCGCTTGCCACGATGACCGAGGCGTAGTTGCCAATCAAAACGTACAGCAAGGGCGCTAGGGCGTACGCGAGCATGCCAAAAACGAGCGCGTGTCGCGGCGACAGCTTGTCAATCACAAAGCCCTGAATGAAGTAGGCGACGAGCAGGAGAGTGTAGTACGCAACCCTCGTGATGCCTATCTGCGCGTTGTTCAGGTTGAGCGCGTGGATCTGGTAGATTTGAAACAAGGGTCCAGCGAGGAGATTTCCAAATCCCGTTGCGCTGACTCCGATTAGGAAAATGCCGAGTCCGGGGACCGACTTCACGAGCTTCCAGGGCACGACGAACCGAGCGGTGATTCCTCGCAGGGGAGCCTCGCCGCCGGTCTTTGGAACGGGTTCCACCTCCCGAACGGCGTAGAACACAATCACCGATAGGGCACCCAAGAGGGCGCCAATAATCAGCGGCCACTTGTCGCCGCTGTCGTCCATCCAAACTCCGACGACGTACGCGAGAGGAATAAGAAATACGGCTTGTGCGACGCGCACGTAACCCATGAGCCGTCCACGCAGACTCGTCGGGTATATGCGGGTAAGCAGAGCAGGGTAAGCGGGAGCCTGAATGCCAGCCAGAAAGTTGACGAAGAAGGCAATGCTTACAAACATAAAAGGCGTGAGCCACAGACCGACGAGAATCAGGGACAGCCTCGCGGCGAGGTTTGGCCACAACACGAATGGTTTCGGAGAGCGTTCGCGGATCATGCTGGCCCAAATGGGGGAGAACAGGGAGCCAATCGCGGGTGCGGCCGACAAGAGTCCTACGTCTAGGTTGCTCGCGCCGTGTCGAATGGCCATGGCCGCGAAAAACTGGGCGAAGACTACGTTAAACAAGCTGTAGAGGATGGAACCGGTAAAGTCGATGCGAAAGTTGAACCAAGTTTCGGGTCTCATCCACATGCCGATGTGGTACTTCGCGTCTCTCTCTTTTATGTCGTTATTCATACAGGGGGATGTCTCCAGTGCGCGAACCAGCGCATTTTTTATCATCGTGATTCTAAGTCATTTTCGGAGTGCCGCATAGGGGTATTTCGGGTTGTGCACAAGTTTATTTTCACCATTTCGCGCATGTTCCGCTTTTGGAATGCCCTCGCTCGCTCGGAACATACTACCAAGATGCCGCGATTTCTCCTCGCGCGCGAAATGGTCACTTCGTTTCTCCGACAGTTCGAGAGTAGCGACGCAGTAGACCTCGACATACGAGGTGGCCTAGGGCGCATATTTTGTGCAGGGAAGCATGCATTTCGTGGCGAACTTTGGCAGTGAACCGGGTCAACTAGGGAGTGAAACCGTGCGAATCGCAAGGCAAATCATCGTGATTACGTTTGGTTCTCTGATCACGGCCCTCGGCATCAACGATCTCCTGATTCCGGGCCACCTCATGTCCGGCGGTCTCACGGGAATCTCCATCATTTTGTATCATTTCGCGAAGTGGCCGGTAGCGACGACGTATTTCATAATGAACGTGCCCTTGCTCCTCCTGGCGTATCGCTACATAAGTCACAGGTTCACCATCTTGACTGTGTACTCCGTCGTCGTGCTCACGGTCTTTTTGGCGGTGATTCACATCCACAAGTACACGTCGGATCCGCTCTTGTCCGCCATCTTCGGCGGCGTGGTGGCCGGGGCCGGCAGCGCCCTCATCCTCCGGGCCGGGGGGTCGTCCGGAGGCGTCGATGTCGTCACGCGCATCGTCGCCAAATACAAAAGCATGAACATCGGGAGACTGAGCCTCGTCCTCAACGGGCTGATCATCCTGGCCTGCGCCTTCCTATTCAACGTGCAGACGGCCATGTACACGCTGATCTCCATCTTCACGAGCGCGAAGATGTACGAGGTGATCTTGAATCACGTCGACCGAAGATCTGTTATCATTGTGACCGAGCGAGGCAATGACGTCGCGAAACGCATTGTCAGTACGATGCAACGAGGGGTGACGCTCTGGAACGCAAGCGGAGCGTACACCGATACGCCGAAACAGGTTCTCTTGTGCGTGATTGTGAACGTGCAATTGAACGAGCTCAAGAACACCGTGCTGAAGGAAGACCCCACGGCGTTTCTCGCCGTGATTCCCACGCACCAAGTGGTCGGGCAGTTCACTCAGATCTGGTGAAATCGCCTACGGAAAATATGAAAACCGTCGGGTCGAGGAGATGGATGGAAACATGTCGGAAAATGCACAGAGGGATATGGTCCATGAAATCGTCATGTCTGCACAGATAACGGACATGCACACGCACCTGTTTCCCCCATCGTTCAAGAGCCTGCAAATGAGCGGCGCGGACAACGTCCTCACGTATCACTACTTAATTGCGGAATCGATGCGCGTTGGAAGAATTTCATACGAATCGTTTTTCTCGATGGATCTGAAAGCGCAGGCAGAGTTCATTTGGGAGCGCTTGTTTCAAACCATCACTCCGCTCAGTGAGGCCGCGTCCGGAGTTGCCCAAATCGCTCAGATGATGGG
>JAJZAV010000259.1 GCA_021799255.1 Bacillota bacterium | reverse complement strand
CGTCGTGGCTGGAGCCACGACGGTAACGGTGACCATCGGATCGCACACCGTCGTTGGACGCGTGATAGGGGCAGACAAACTCGATGATCTAGCCATCGTAAAGATTCCGCCTCCGGGAGACAAGCCGCTGTCCTTGGGCAACGCAAACATTATGGTGCCTGGAGATCCCGTGGTTGCCATCGGCAATCCGTTTCAACTGACGCTCAGCGTCACGTCCGGAATCATCAGTGGCATTAACCGGCCGATGCAGACCAGTTCCGGCCGAATGATGACGGGGCTGCTGCAAACCGATGCACCGCTGAACCCAGGAAACTCGGGCGGTCCGTTGTTCGACTCACAAGGCCAAGTCATCGGTATCGATACGGCGATTGAGAGCCCCGTGCAGGGGTCGGTTGGCATTGGATTCGCGATACCCATCAATCGACTCGAGAAGGTTTTGCCCCGCCTGTTGGCCGGGGAACCCGTGCCTCATCCCTGGATTGGGATTGAGGGAGCCAATATAGATCCGCAGACGCAGATAGAATACCATCTGCCGGTCAGTCAAGGAATTCTCGTTCTCAGCGTCGTGAAGGGTGGACCCGCACAATTGGCCGGGGTGCATCCGGACACCGGAGGGCTGAGGAATCCGGTTGGGGACGGAGACATCATTGTGGCCGTTAACGGAAAACCCGTTCCCACGGTAGCCGCGCTGACGGAGTACATTTCCAATTATCGGGTGGGTACCATCATTCACCTGACGATTCTTCGCCATGGCAAGAAAATCGTGTTGCCGCTCAAGCTTCAGAACTGGAATCAGTAATGGTCAGACTGGCATGAGGATGATGTCCTCGCATCGCCAATTCACTCGCTGAGCGGGGGACGAGCGCCCCCGCTCTTTCTTCCGGATTTTGGCGTTGTAACGTTGTCGCGGACATTTCGTCATCACATATAGAGTGTGGAGGAGAACGCCCCGTGGACAGAGCCGACTTTGAACTTCTAGTCCGTGAAAATGCGGGCATTGTTCGTAGTCTGGTTTATCACATCCTGCACAGCCCGAACGACGTGGAGGACGTGACCCAGGAGGTGTTCCTGAAGGCCTATCAGTCCCTCGGGGCGTTTCGCGGGGGAAGCTTCAAGTCCTACGTCACCCGGATTGCTCGCAACCATTGCTACGATATTTTACGCAAGGCCAGGTCCCACAAGCGCGTGGAGTCCACCGTAGAACTCGACGACAACTTGCCTGACGCCGGAGGGACGCCGGAGGACGTCATCGTCAGAGATGAATCGGCGAGGCAGATGCAGGAGTTGCTCGAGTCGATTTCTGCGGTGGACAGAGAGATTCTGCTAATGAAACACGTGCACGGCTTTTCCTATGACGAAATTGCAGAGGTACTCGACATGAAGGTCGGTACCGTGCGCACCCGCATATCCCGGGCTCGGCAACGACTGATGACGGACATGCAAAGGAGGGAGAGCGGTGAACCATCTTTCTTGGGATGATGCGTGGAGGATTGTCGACAGCGACGAGAATGACGAGGTCATCGCTCTTCTCCAACACGCCACGACGTGTTCTTCGTGTGCGAAACTGCTCGAAGACGTGCGAAGCATGGACCGGTCGTTGCAGACCGCGTTAAGCGAGCCCCTAAAAGGGCTTCAACCGCAGAACGAAGATGCGCTGTGGGCCGGGATTGCATCGCGGATTGAAGGTATGAACCCATTCTCGGAAGAGCGAGAAGAGACGGGCGAGCAAACCCTTCGCGAAGTCCACCAGAGTCGGCCGATGGGGACACCAACCTCAGCCGGAACGACGACCCGAAGGATACGATCCCGTTCGCGGCACTTGGGGGTCTTGGCTGCGGGGATTTCGGCCGCTCTCGTCATCGGGGGCGTAATGATGCGGTCTATGAGCGTTGGGCCTGCTCTGAACAAGGTCTCGAATGCTCCACCGCGCCTTCTGTCGAGCGAGAACGCGACGGCCACCACGAATGCTCCAGCTGCTGGGCTCGGAACCCATGGGAAGGCATCATCCATGCGCAGCCCATCGGCACAAGGGCCGAGCACCAAAGCCACTGCGGGAAACACGGGGACCACAAAAGGCATCATGCAGTCGGCTGTGGCGCCTTCATCGAAGACGGCGTCAGCGACATCCAGCTCCGGCACCACGTCATTGATGGGACCGCTCGCGCACTTGAATCGTGAGTTTACCGGGGTGTTTCGAGTCCGGGTCGTCGACAATCGAACGAACCAGCCCGTGTCCGGTGCAAAGGTATTCGTGGTAACATCCTCCGGGGTCTCAGCAATTGCCACGACGGCACAAACGGGAACCACGAGCAAGTTCGATGTTGCGGCTCCAATCGATGAATGGACCTCAAGGCCGAGAGATGCGCTGACGTTTCCCCGCGATTGGCCGAATCTTCCGCCACACGGTGAATTGACGGTCATCGCAACAAAGGCCGGGTACAGGCCAACGATTATGTATCACATTCCCGTTGGAAGTGGGATGACGCCGAGCGTTGTCGACGTTCGTTTGCTTCCCGGGAAGGTACCCGGCGCACCTTCCACCGTCCGGAAACAACGCTTCGTCCAGCAATCCTATCCGCTGAAACCGGAATCCGTCTCATCGCTCATGCGCCTAGCCACAAAGGTGTCGGGGCAGCAGAGCCTTGCCAAAACGCCAACGCCCAAGTCGCCCGCAAACGGGGCCAGCAAGTCCAAAGAACCTCTGACCATCCGCGTTCTGGACTCTAACGGGAAGCCTGTGGTAGGAGCTAGCGTCATGGTATCCGTTGATGGTCAACTCCAGGCAGAGGCCGTTAGTGGAACGCGAGGAATTGCCCTCGTAAACACGTCACAGAGCCTGGATTGGGGACTTCCGAGGCAGGTAGAGCAGAGCGTGAAGTTGGGTCGGGTTGCGGTGTTGGTTGAAAAGCCGGGCGTGGGCGCTTGGTGGAACTTCGATGTCGGCATCGCGAAGGATACCGCGGGCACGTTGAACGTGACGCTTACAAACGTCAACTCCGGCAGGGGGTCATCAACGCCACCGTCCGCCGTTGGGGAGGCGCTACTTCGATTCATGAGTCAACATGGCCGATGATATGGGAACCGACCGATGATATGGGAACGGGCAGCGATTTCGCTGCCCGGTGTTTTACGGGCGGGAACGTGGGATAGGACTCAGGAGTCCGTAGGAGGGTGGTATACGAACGGCTTTTTCCTACGCTGGCCTGCGTACGACTGGTGAAACATCTTCAGCAGAGCCCGCTTTTCCAGGCGCGACACGTAACTGCGTGAGATCCCCAAGGCATCGGCGACCTCGTTTTGTGTCCACTCGTTTCCGTCCGCGAGTCCGAAGCGCATTTCAATGACCTTGCGCTCTCGTTCGTCCAGAACGTTCAAGAGTTTAAGCATGCTCCGGATTTCCATGCGCTTCGTGACTTGGTCTTCCGTTTCGTCAACATCCGATTTCAACAGATCTCCAATGGTGATTTCGTTGCCTTCCTTATCCATTCCGATGGGGCTGTACAGCGACACGTCTTTGCGCGTTTTCTTCAAAGTGCGAATCTGCATCAGAATCTCGTTTTGAATGCACCGCGCCGCGTAGGTGGCGAATTTCGTGCCTTTCGTGGGCTGGTAAGTTTCCACGGCTTTGATGAGACCGACCGTACCGATGGAGATGAGGTCATCGTGATCGATCCCACAGGAGTCAAATTTCTTCGCCACATGAGCCACAAGTCGGAGGTTATGTTCCACCAAAACGCGATATGCTTCTCTGTCGCCTCCGTTCCAGCGTTCGAAATAGAGCTTTTCCTCTTCCTTTGTCAGCGGTTGAGGGAACGACTGATTGACGTAGCCCGTGGCAAGCGTAATATCCCGCACGAGCGAAGCGATGGCGACGGTCAGCGAAAGCAAAGACGAGTCACCTCCGTTGGTGTCGCAAGCGGGCTATGCGTTTCATCGTTGTCATAGTGTATGGCCCTAGAAAGCATTGTGTGAGAGGTGCCGCGGGAACATGATGGATATTTTCGTCTCGAGGGAGAGAACGCTACGACGCCTTCATCGCTCTCTGGTATACTTGTGGTTGGTCTTCAAATGCAATTTAGCTAAGGGAGGTTGATTTTGATGGGACAGCCCATTCGAATCACCGTATGGAACGAATTTGTGCACGAAAAACGGGACGAAGAGATCCGCCGGGTCTATCCGGACGGTATTCATTCGGTGATTGCGGATCTTTTCAAAGACCGCGACGGATACACAGTTCGAACGGCGACGCTTGACGAACCAGCGCACGGCCTTACGGCAGAAGTCCTGGAGAGCACCGATGTCCTGTTCTGGTGGGGGCACATCGCGCACGACAAGGTGGCAGACGAGGTTGTCGACGCGGTCGTCAACAGGGTCCTCACAGGCATGGGCCTCGTGGTTCTTCATTCCGGGCATTTTTCCAAGCCGTTTAAGAAGCTGATGGGGACCACGTGCAACTTGAAGTGGCGTGAGGCGGACGACAACGAACGCCTGTGGGTGGTCAACCCGAGTCATCCGATTGCCAAGGGAATCGGGCAATATATCGAACTAGACCGAGAAGAGATGTACGGCGAATTCTTTGATATTCCCACGCCAGACGAGACGGTGTTCATCAGTTGGTTTAAGGGTGGAGAAGTGTTTCGCAGCGGGTGCACGTTCCGTCGAGGACTCGGGAAAATCTTCTACTTCCGACCGGGTCACGAGGCCTTCCCCACGTACCGGAATCCGGAAATTCAAACGGTCCTGTTGAACGCGGCGAATTGGGCGGCTCCTGAGGACATGGCTCCCCTCGCTTTCGGCCGGGTGGAACCTCATCAAAAGTAACGGCGAGCGATTTCTCCGAGACGGTCGGGTGCCTCCGTGAGGAGCGCATTCGGCCGTCTCGCCGTCTCTTGCGGCAGCAGTAACCTCCTGCTTAGTACGTTCACGTGATCCGGTAAGCCCGCGGAGTGATTCCGAAGCGGGCCTTGAAGGCGCGGTGAAAGTACGAGTAGCTGCCGAACCCCGCCGAGGCCGCCGCCTGTTCCAACGACATCGTCCCAAAACGAATCCGTTCGCAGGCCATGTTCAAGCGCACGTCGAGCGCGTAGCCCATAAGGCTTTGGCCGAACGTTTCCTTGAATAGGTGAACCGTGCGCGACACGCTTAGCCCTACGTGCCTTGCGACGTCCTCCACCGTGAACGCAGTCGCCGCGTTCTGCTCGATAAATCGCTTCATGCGGTGTGCGACAAAGGTGTTTGTGTTCCTCGTACCCGAGCTGTACTCGAGGATGACTCTGTCCACCACGAGGCATAAGGCGCGAAGCAGGTAATCGCTGATCAGAGAACTCGTGTCCTTGAAAGCGGCCGTT
>JAJZAV010000258.1 GCA_021799255.1 Bacillota bacterium | reverse complement strand
GACACTCTCTCCCGAAGAAGGAGTTTCTCCACCCGTCCATCCTCGAAAATCCTTGATGCGACGCGGTTTTTCGGACCTTCTTGGCCGCCCGCTCTCGCGGCGACATCGACTAATATACCATACGAATCAGCACAGATCTAGTGGAAATTTGTAGAATTCGGACGTTTTTTCAATCTCGATTCGATTGGATGATCAACCTCGCGTCTGCCGTGCCCTTCAATCTTCCGTTTATTGTTCGAAGTCACGACTCTCACCCCAAATGATGCGACCACTGCCGCCTCAAACTTCATCACTCCAACGACGAAAACAGGGCAGGCTGTCCACGCCAGCCCACCCTGCCGTCCACGCAGGCCCACCGTGACAACGAGCCCACCGTGACAACGAGCCCGCCACACCGCCACGTCCGCCGACTCGGCCTCACGCTCAGCCATTCATCCGTCAGGCGACGCCTTGTGCGGCCCGCACCGCGATACCGCCGGATTCTTTCGTCTCATCAGCGGTCTTAACCAGTTCAACGTCCTTGCAGTCCGGATGTTCCACGAGCAGATCCGCAATCTTGTCCTCGACGGAATCCTGGATCACCCGGCGCAGCGGTCGAGCTCCAAAGGCCGGATGATAACCCCTGCGACCCAACTCGTCCACCACGTCCGCGTTCCACCTCAGCGCGATGCCCTGAGTCTCCATCGTTTCCTTCAGGTCCTCGAGGAAGAGGGTCACAATCTGCCTGATGTCCTCCTTGGACAAAGCGTGGAAATCCACGACCGCGTCCAACCGATTCAGAAACTCGGGCTTGAAGTAGTGCGAGAGTTCCGCCAAGTTGGTGGAAGTCTCCGTCTCTACGCCCGCTTGTTCCTCGGCGACCGCGAATCCGAGCGACGCTTTGCGATGCGACACGCCAGCGTTGCTCGTCATGATGATGAGGGTGTCCTTGAAGCTTACGGTTCGACCCTGGCTGTCCGTCAAACGGCCATCCTCCATAATCTGCAAAAACATGTTCAGAACATCCGGGTGCGCCTTTTCAATCTCATCCAACAAGATCAAGCTGTACGGATTGCGACGCACCTGCTCCGTGAGCTGTCCCGCCTCGTCGTATCCCACGTATCCCGGAGGGGATCCGATGAGTTTCGAGATGGAGTGCTTCTCCATGTACTCGCTCATGTCGAGCCGAATCATCGAGTCCTTGGACCCAAACAGGGCCAGCGCAAGAGATTTCGCGAGTTCCGTTTTTCCGACACCCGTGGGCCCAATCATCAGGAACGATCCGATAGGTCTTTCGCCCTTTCGCAGCCCAGCCCGACTTCGACGCACGGCCCTGGCGACCGTGGAGATGGCTTGTCGTTGACCTACGACGTGCTTCGCCAGTTCCTCTTCCAAGTCGCGCAATCGACTCTGCTCCGCGCTTTGAATCTTGCGCACCGGAATGCCCGTTTTCTCCTCGACAATCGATTGAATGTCCTCGACGGTCACCTCAGCCGCAACCACTTTTCCTTGCGCAAGCGCGTCCTTGCGCAGTTGACGCAGTCGCATTTCTTCCTCGTGCAACTGTCCAGCCCGCTCGTACTCCTCGGCCTTGATGGCCTGCTCTTTGTCACGAATGACTCGCTCGAGTCGAACCGTGACGTCCTCTTGGTCCGAGTCCACCGCCCGCAGATTCACCTTCGATCCCGCTTCATCCATCAAATCTATCGCCTTGTCCGGAAGAAATCTGTCGGAGATGTACCGATTGGACAGCGTGACGCACAGAGCGATCACATCGTCCGAGAACTTCACCTGATGGTACTCCTCGTACTTCTGCCGCAGTCCCCGAAGAATTTGTATGGCCTCGTCCACGCTAGGCTCGTTGACCATGACAGGCTGGAAGCGTCGTTCCAGCGCGGCGTCCTTTTCAATCTGACGGTACTCCTTTAGCGTCGTCGCTCCGATGACCTGCAAGTCCCCGCGAGCAAGCGCCGGCTTCAGGATGTTTCCTGCGTCCATAGACCCCTGTGCGGAACCGGCGCCCACGAGAAGATGAATTTCGTCGATGAACAAAATCACGTCGGGCCTCGATTCGAGTTCCGCGAGCAGATTTTTCATCCGCTCCTCAAACTGTCCCCGTATGCCCGTGTCGGCTACCAAGGAGGCCACGTCGAGGGTGTACACCTGCTTGTTGCGCAGCTTGGCAGGAACATTTCCTTCCACTATGCGCAGCGCGAGCCCCTCCGCGATGGCCGTTTTACCAACGCCCGGCTCGCCAATGAGTACGGGGTTGTTCTTGTTCCTGCGGTTCAGGATCTCGATGACGCGGTGGACTTCGACGTCGCGCCCGATGACGGGATCGATACCGTGAGTGCGGGCCACCTGCGTCAGATTCCGACCAAACTGATCCAGAAATCCTTGCCCACCTTGCTGTGGCGGAGCCTTGACGGTTTGCCCGAATCCCTGATTCGGAGAACCGAACATCGCCGTCGGGAACGGGAAGTCAGAAAATGCCCCGCCGAACGGGCCTCCCGACAGTCCACCACCGATGGGGGACGGAGAACCGGACTGCACTCGCGTAAAGCATTCCGAACACAAATTCGCACTTGCACTCGTCCCGTTCACATGCATACGAACTCGGATTGTCGCTTCATTCGTTTTGCACAAATCACATTTCATATTCATAACCTCCTGCACCGAATGCGTCCACGCGACCCAAGGAAGCAGGGAAGCATCTCGCATCCAATCATGGTTTTGACTTTGACTATCTTTGACTTTGACTATCCTTGATTATACTCACGTTTCGAGATTGGTCAAGAGGGCCGCGTTCTTTCGACTAGGAATTTGTTTGTTGTTTCACCCATGTCGCAATCGTTCTTACCACGACGGATGCCACGTGGTTGGGTTGCATGTAGTCGGCCGGAGTGCTTTTGCCGCTCACGGGCATGAACATATGATCCAAGCTCTGAAATGAATCGAATGACGCGTTCGCATGGCCTGCGAGCGCCTTTTCCCAAATCGACAAACTCGACGAAGGCACCTGATAGTCGCTCGTCCCTTGCAGGACCAAGATGGGCTCCGTTAGGGAAGATGCGGTCCGAATGGCTGAGTAATCCTGAAAGAACAGCCAGTACTGCGCTGGAAGTCCAAGAGGCAATTCGTCGGCGGGCGTACTCGCGGTCAGTTTGGGGCTATCCGCAAGCTTCACTTCGGCGGAGAGGCGAGTCAGGTTCGCCTGTTCCAAGGCAGTTAGCGGGCCGCCCAATTCGTCCAGGTATCGCGTTTGATTGATCAGCAGTTGGGCGGGAGAAGTCGTTGGGGCCGCCAGCATGATCAACCCTGCCACCTTCGGTATCGTTTTCACGACCATCGGTGCCACAAATCCGCCGAGACTGTGACCCGCCACAAACACTTCGGTTGGGTTGATATTCTTCGCTTGGAGCAGGTACTCCGTTGCCGCCTCGGCGTCCGCGACGTCGGTTACCTGAGGGGTCACTCGGTTCACGTTTTTCAGACCCGCGAAGGCGACAGGATTCGCGAACGTGGGCTTATCGTAGCGAAGAACCGCAATTCCGCTGGAGGCAAGCCCGTGAGCGAGATCGCGCAACGGCTCCTCGGGGCCGCCATCAACCTGCTCGTTCATATCGGCAGGTCCGGATCCTGGAACTAACACCACGGCAGGAAACGGTCCTTTACCAACGGGCACATCGAGTTCGGCAGGGACTTTTAAGTACCCGGAACCGATGGTGAGTTTCTCCTCGGCGTACATCGCACGCTTGTCGTACCAAGGTCGACTCCACGCGGCGGGCAAAAGCACAATGTGCAATCCTGTCACGGTTCCATCGGAGGAAAACGACCACTCAATCCCGGCACTTTCGTTTTGAAACGCCACCGCGACGACCACCACGGGAACCCCGCCAACGGTCTCCAGCCTCGCGCCGGACACCCCCTTGTATGAGCCCTTTTGCGCGACCAATTCGGCCCATACGTCCGCCAACTGAGCGGTGGAGAGTCCCGACTGCATCTCTGTATCGAAGCGAGCCTCCACGTGGGTCTCCTTTCCGTAAGCCCACCATTTAGTCAGTTGGACCGCTCTCGCTGCCACGTTTTGGCTCGCTGTGCTCGCTTCCGCAGAGGCAAGCGCGGGCGTCACGTTTCCCCAGGCCACGAAGGAAGCCGCAAGGGCTCCCGTTGTCGCCAACCACCGACAAGCCCTGGAACACGCTTGAACCCGTTTCGAATCGTTGGAACCCCGAATCTGTTTCGGCTGAAACACGCTTTCAACACCCTCAATCCCGCAGAAATTCTTCATTTCCAGTCTAGCAGATTGAAGGATTCGGTAGGGCAACCGAATGAGATGACACCGATAAGCAAACCAATGAGCAAAGTCGTTTCGACTCGTAAGCAAATAAGGGTTCGTTCCGAATCGGAACGAACCCTTATTCTCACGCCTTATGCCATTCGTGTGGAGCCACCTCCCGGATTCGAACCGGGGACCTGCTCATTACGAGTGAGCTGCTCTACCCCTGAGCCAAGGTGGCACGCATCGTTTCCAAACATGGTAGCGGCGGAGGGATTCGAACCCCCGACACCACGGGTATGAACCGTGTGCTCTAACCAACTGAGCTACGCCGCCGTCCTGGCGGAGAGAGAGGGATTCGAACCCTCGAGACGGGGTTAAGCCGCCTACACGATTTCCAATCGTGCTCCTTCGACCATCTCGGACATCTCTCCCGATTGCCCTCTCACAACAACTTGTCATCTGAGGGACGTTTGCTATCTTAGCACGAATCATGTCGCCCTTTCAAGGGCGTGGAACGAAGAATTTCAAGGAAACTGAGGTGCGAATTTTCCGTCAAGGCAAGGTCAAGGACGAGGTCGCACGCTCGCGGATGGTCTCCCGCGAGCCGCCTCACTTCCCCGTCACTTCGCTCGTCCGCCGCCGCAGAGGAAATTAGCCCGGCAAAACGACGTCGCGCACAACCGACGCGTCGTCGAGGATGTAATCGGCCCCGCGCTCCTCAAACTGTGTCCGAGCGCGCTGACCCTCCAGGCCAGTCAACACCGCGGCAAACTTGCACCCCATCGCTCGGGCAGCTAACAAGTCGGCCACCGAATCGCCCACGATGAGCGTCCTTTCCCCAACGGATGCGTCGATGGGCAACGGGTAATTCAACACTTCGGACGCGTCCGGGCTCGAAAGGTAGCTACGCAGGTAAGAAAACGGATTGGGCTTGGCCAACGGCGCAGCCGACGGGATGGCCAGTTCCGTGTTCAGGACATCGGAGGCCGTCGTGATGCGACTCGGCTCAAACTCCTCAAGCCAACCGAAAAACTCGAGGGGAACCCTCGTTTCGGTGCCCGGGCGCCCCGTGGCAATGCCGAGCGAGACACCCGCCGCCTTCAG
>JAJZAV010000017.1 GCA_021799255.1 Bacillota bacterium | reverse complement strand
ATACAATAGATTCACCTGAAAAGTCGTACACCTTGTATTACATTGATGACCTTGCGGTTGGTTTTCGAGGCGAAGGGAGGGGGCGGGAATGCCGACTTCTCAGGGCCTATTCACGGACGTGGTGACGGAGGACGGGAGACTGAATGATGAGCGGATCGTCTGCCGTGAGACCGTGTATCACGGGAGAAACGGTCGCGACGTGGAACGTTTCGTGCTGAGGGCGGAAGACGGCCCAGTCAGCTTTATCTTCAAACCGGCCACTTATCCCGAGACGGCAACGCGAGAGGTGTGGGTGCAAGATCACCTGCTACCGTTAGTGCAAGGAGTTCGCATTCCGCGAATCCTGTTGACAGCGGATTCGTCCAATTTGACAACTTATTGGAGTATTATGGAGGACGCAGGAAACTTATCTCACGAGTTCTCTCGAAACGATTACCTTGCTGCCGTGCGGGTCATGGTTCGTTGGCATCGGCTCGCCGCGGACGTGGTTCCTAACGAGTTTTCCGCATGGACGGGGAATTCGCTGGAGACGATTGTTTCGTACATCCGAGACAACTGGTCCATCACAGACTCCATGGAGCGGGACTTTTCGCTTCCAAGTGGCTTTTTTCAGTCCGTAGTGGCTTGCTTCCGTGACATCGAAGGTTGGAACGACGAATTCGTCGTGAGTCACGGAGACTACCACATCGGAAACATCGGCATCTTCGATGGGCGCCTGATTGTGTTGGATTGGGAGAACGCTCACATGGATCTTCCGTTCTGCGACCTATACAGTTTGCTGGACAAGACGCATCCCGAATTTCCAAAGCAGCCTATCGACAACGAATTTCGAGTGAGAGCGCTTACGCTGTATGCAGAGGAGAAGAGACAGTTTGGCGGAGGGTGCACTTCCCGCGAGTTTATCAAACGCTATTTTTCCTACTCTGCCGTCCATTCGGTCTGGATGCTGATGCTCATCTGGACGGATCTGCGAACGGGTTCATGGAACACAGAACATCTCTTGCGCCAGAGGGAAGAAACCATAGACGCCCTAACGAACTGTCTCCGATTCTTAGGTCTTTCGACGTACGGAAGGAGAACACTCGAGTGACAAACAAACGCGTCGCATTGGTCACAGGCAGCGCGACTGGAATTGGAGTCCAGACGGCATTGACGCTGGCCGCTAGAGGTCACGACGTCGTCGTCAATTACCGCGAGGATGCGAACAAGGCCCACGATGTCGTCCGCCGAGTTCAGGCGTTCGGAGTCAGGTCGATTGCCGTGCAGGCGGACGTGTCGAAGGAATCGGATTGCGAACGCATGGTAAAGGAAGTTGTAACTCAACTAGGGCCCATTGACATATTGGTGAACAACGCAGGCCCCTACATATTTGATCACAAGCCGCTCGTGAATCACTCTACGGAGGATTGGCGGCGGATGTTGGATGGCAACCTATCATCGGTCTTCTACTTGTGCCGATTGACGTTGCCCATGATGCGCAAACGCCACTTCGGGCGAATTGTCACCTTTGGCTTCGCCTCTGCTAGTGGTGCAGCGGGTTGGTATGGCCGATCCGCGTACGCCGCCGCTAAGGTTGGCCTCGTGTCCCTGACGCGAACCCTCGCGCAGGAGGAGGCTCAGTATGGCATTACGGCGAACATGGTTTGCCCGGGGGACGTCCGTGGAGAACATAAAGACATGACCATCGACGCGGCCACGAGTCAGGAGCAAATTTTCAACGCTGCAAACGCTGCACAGGCTCACGACGTCGCCGTCCACAATAACGGGTACACGGGTGATGGCGCGGGTTCTTCGCGTCGTCCCGGGGTGGGGGAAGACGTGGCTCGCGTCGTTGCCTTCTTGTGCGACGAACTGTCCGACTATGTGTCTGGATCCGTCATTGAAGCGGGTGGAGGATTAACGCTAGACCAGATACAAACTTGAAAAGAGGTGTGCCGATTGGACTGCATTCGTATTCGTGGGATGGAGTTCTACGCGTATCACGGTGCGCTGCCGGAAGAAACGGTCATTGGGCAACGCTTCGTAGTCGATGTCACGTTGTGCTTGTCGCTTCGTCGCGCCGGAGAGACGGACAACCTGGAAGAAACGATAAACTACGCGTCGGTGTACGACGTGGTGAAAGATGTCATTCAGGGCGAGCCAGTGAAGTTAATTGAGACCTTGGCCGAGCGCATTGCAACGGTTCTCTTACGCGACTTTGGTTTGCTCACTCGCGTAGATGTCACGGTGGTGAAACCAAACGCTCCGATTGCCGGGGTGTTTTCAGACGTCTCTGTAACCGTGGAGCGGGAGCGGGAATAGGCGCTAAAAAATAGGCGCAATAAAAGGCACGTTCAGGATGCTCGCGCCATGCACTCCATCGTTGACACAATCGTCTGGGCCATGCTAGCCTAGAACAGAATATTGCTCCATCAAGTCCAGGGTACATCGCGCGGGCGGTGTGCCCTTTTTGACGGGTGGGAGACTACGATATGTTTGTTGTTTTAAAGAAACTCGGCTGGTTCTTTTGGGAGCATCGATGGCGCTACGGAATCGCCCTGACGCTTCTCTTCGTGTTGAACTTCGTGGAAGTGGCGCCCCCGAGCATCATTGGGCACGCCATCGACGAGATGAACCAGGGTTCCCTCACGGCGCATCGGTTGCTTCGCTTGCTTGGACTATACGCGGCGCTCGTCGTGTTCATGTACGTTTTCGGCTACACGTGGCAGTTTCAGTTGTTTGGTGGGGCCAACGTTCTTCAGCGAACGCTGAGAAAGAGGCTCATGAACCACTTCCTGCGCATGACGCCGACGTTCTTTGAGAAGAACCGCACGGGAGATCTCATGGCGCGTGCGACCAACGATTTGAACGCCGTGTCGCAAACGGCCGGTTTCGGCATCCTTACGCTCATCGATTCAACAACGTTTTCAGCGACGATTCTCGTGACCATGGGCACGCTGATCAGTTGGAAACTCACCCTCCTGTCGCTCGTCCCGTTGCCGGTGATTGCGGTCCTCATGACGCGCTACGGAAAGCTGGTCCACGAACGGTTCACCGCCGCCCAGGACGCGTTTGGGGACATGAACGATAGAGTGCTTGAGACCATATCGGGGATTCGCGTCGTGCGTGCCTACGTGCAGGAACGGGCCGAGGAGCGGCGGTTCGAGGCGACCACCGAGGATGTGTTTCAGAAGAACGTCCACGTCGCCAGGATTGATGCCCTCTTTGAGCCCTCTATCAAGTTGCTCATCGGCATTACCTATCTGATTGGGCTTGGCTACGGATCGTACATGGTGTTTCAGAGCCAAATCACGCTCGGTCAGTTGACTTCGTTCAACGTATATCTTGGGATGCTCATCTGGCCCATGCTCGCCGTCGGTGAACTCATCAACGTAATGCAACGAGGCAATGCCTCGCTTGACCGAGTGACCGAGACCTTGTCTTACCAACCCGATGTCGCGGATCTGTCCGCCGCTTCAGTGGAACCATCTCGGGTTCTGGTGCCAGAGGTCATCCGATTTGACCATGTCACGTTTCGCTACCCTTTATCGTCGACGAATAACTTGACGGACGTAAATCTAACCATTGCTCGCGGAGAGACCCTCGGAATTGTGGGACGCACGGGAAGCGGAAAGACAACCGTCATTCGCCAAATCCTGCGGGAGTACCCACCCGGAAGGGGAAGGCTGACGGTCAATGGGGTCCCGATGGAGGAGATCCCTTTATCCGTCGTTCACGGGTGGCTCGGATACGTTCCACAAGAGCCCACGCTGTTCTCGTGCACGGTGGAGCAAAACGTGCGCTTCGGCGCACCAACCGCGACTGATGAAGAGGTGGCACAGGCACTCGAGATGGCCAGCTTCACGGCAGATTTGGCTTCTCTTCCGCAAGGTCTCTCAACGCTGGTTGGAGAGAAGGGAGTGTCGCTTTCCGGGGGGCAAAAACAGCGCATTGCCTTGGCGCGCGCGCTGGTGGTGGATCCGGAGATCCTCATCCTCGACGATGCCATGTCGGCCGTCGACGCTCGGACGGAGGCCCACATCATTCAATCGGTTCGTCTCAATCGAACGGGCAAGACCACCATCATCGCCGCGCATCGCCTGTCGGCGGTCGCGCATGCGGATCAGATCATCGTTCTGGACGACGGAATTGTCAGCGAGCGAGGGACGCACGACGAACTGATTCGCCTCGGGGGCTGGTACAAGGAACAATTCGACAGGCAGCAGGCCGAGAACGGCCCCGTCGATGAAGACGGAACCGTCGTTGGGGAAGGAGGGGCCGTACAATGAACGTGAATCGCAGGCTTGTCCGCTACGCGGTAGAGTACAAGCGAACCATTCTTGCGGCCCTACTCCTCCTCGCGATTTCCGTCGGTGCGGATCTTGCAGGGCCTTTCATCGCGAAGACGATGATCAATCAACACATCACGGGCATCGAACAGACGTGGTACGAGACGGCACCCCACACGAGAGACGCGGTACCCTACCGTAACGCGTGGTACAAGCGCGAAGCCTACTTTCAACCGGGCGAGCCGAAGGGGCATCCGATGACTCTCGTGCAAGTGGGGAGCAGTTTCTACTTCGTCGACCGGGCCTTGCCGTTCATTTCTGACCCCAAAATCAAGAATAACGTGCTGACGGTCGGCGAAGCCGGGAAATCCGTAAGAGCTCCCGCGACGAGGCTGACGACCGCCCAATTGTTCGACTTTTACAAGCCTGAGGTTCCGAAAATGTGGCGCCTCGCCGGCCTGTATTTCGCTCTGCTCGCGCTGTCGACCGCATTCACGTACGAGCAGCGCTTCCTTTTGCAAGTGGCGGCAAACCGAATTCTGCGAGACATGCGCCGGGATGTGTTTCGCCAGATAAACCGTCTTCCCATTCGCTACTTCGACTCCGTTCCGGCAGGAAAGATTGTCTCGCGCATCACGAACGACACCGAAACCATCCGCGATTTCTACATGACCATCCTAGCAACGGTGGTGTCGTCGGCCGTCACCCTCGTTGGCATCTACGTCGCCCTGTTCATCCTGAACGTGTCCCTAGCACTCATCTGCTTGATTCTCCTTCCGATTGTCGTCGCCTGGGTGTACGTGTACCGTCGCTATGCCGTGACAACGAACCACAGAATCCGATCGCTTCTCAGCGACATCAACGCAATGCTAAACGAGACGATTTCGGGAATCCCGGTCATTCGAGCGTTCAATCGACAGAAGAGAACCGAGGAAGAGTTTGACGAATTGAACAACGAATTTTACAAAGGTCAAACGAAACTCCTTGGCATCAACTCGGCTACCGGATTCAACCTTAGTAACGTGCTGCGTCAAGCCTTCCTCATCGCCCTCATTTCGTACTTCGGCTGGAAGGCACTCCACCTGAACGGACTCATTTCGTTCGGCGTCCTGTACGCATTCGTCGATTATATCGGTCGCCTGTTCCAGCCGGTTCAGCAGGTGGTGAATCAACTCGCCAACCTTGAGCAGGCCCGAGTGTCGGCAGAGCGGGTCTTTGAGCTTCTGGACATGGACGGCATCGACGTCGTGGACGGTGACATTGAGCGGTATCGCGGCGATGTCGTCTTTGACGATGTTTATTTCAGCTACGACGGAAAGCACGATGTCCTCCGTGGGATTTCCTTTCACGCGAAACAGGGTCAGACCGTCGCCCTCATTGGCCATACCGGCAGCGGCAAGAGTTCCATCATGAACCTTTTGTTCCGTTTTTACGATCCGCAGAAAGGCCGCATCACCATCGATGGCATGGACATTGGCCAGTTGCCGAGGCAGCATGTGCGACAGCACATGGGGATTGTGCTGCAGGATCCGTTTTTGTTCACCGGATCGATAGCGACAAACGTGAGCCTCGAAGATCCCAAAATCACCCGGGAAGCGGTAGAGGCCGCGCTCACGAACGTGGGAGCCGACGTTTCGCTCGCTGGATTACAGAACGGATGGGATGAAGCGGTGCTTGAGAAGGGGAGCACCCTGTCGGCGGGCCAACGGCAGTTGGTGTCGTTCGCCAGGGCACTCGCCTTCAACCCGGCCATCCTGGTGCTGGACGAGGCGACTTCCAGCATCGATACGGAAACGGAAACCGTGATTTCCGAAGCGCTTGACGTGCTCAAGCGGGGCCGGACGACCTTCATCATCGCCCACCGCTTGTCGACGATTCGCGGCGCCGATCTTATCCTCGTGTTGGATAGAGGGGCGATTGTGGAGCGCGGAACTCACGATGAGCTGATTCGAAAGCAGGGGCGCTACTACCAGATGCACCAATTGCAGCAAGGCAGAGCCTGATGATCCTATCTCGTAATGCAAAGAAATGTGCCCTTCATGCGTGGAAAGGTTCGCGCTCATAGAGTACGATAAACGTGGTATTTTACACTCTGCGAGCCATCGCCATTTTTAAGGGATGTGACCATGATTCAATGAGCGGACGAGTCACCATGGACGAGATTGCTCGTCGCGCGGGTGTCTCCAAATACGCCGTGTCGAAGGCGTTGTCGGGGAAAAGCGGGGTTAGCGAACAAACCCGTGAAAGAATCGTCGCGGTTGCGACCAACATGGGTTACTTTTCTCAGCCGAGGCTGCAGAATCGGGTACCGTCCGTCATTGCGGTTGGCGGGGAGAAACCCCGGATATCTGACAAGAGATCCGTCATGGTGCTGATGCCCAATATTCGCATGCAGAACATGGACTCCCATTACTGGGGGAGAATCGTCGATGGAATCTCAGACGAGCTCAAAAAGTATAATCTCTCGATGATCATTACGACCGAGCACTCCGAGGAGGGCCTTCGAGAGTTGGTCAACCTGAGAGGGGTACTCGGCGTCATTGTCGTCGGGATGAGCTCAACCGCGCTCTTGCTCGGTGTAAGCAAACTGGATTTGCCGCTGGTAATGGTAGACCACGAGGACGCCGCTCTTGACTGCGACACGCTGTTCGTGAACAATTTCGAGGGAAGCTTCATGTTGACGAGACAACTCTTGTTTCAGGGACACACGCGGTTGCAATTTGTTGGAGAGCCAAACTTTGCGCACAGTTTTCGGGATCGTTTTCTGGGCTTTCGCGCTGCGCTGGAGGACTCGGGGGTCCGACTCATGCAAGACTCGCGCCTCTTAGAAGTAAGTTCTCTCGTTATGGAAGATACGAGAAGACAAGTCAGAACCTCTATGGCTGAGCTAATGGCCTGCGAGGAGCCGCCAACAGTCCTCGTCTGCGCAAACGACGACATCGCCCTTGCGTCGATGGCAGCTCTTCAGGATCTGAACGTTTCGGTTCCAAAGCAGGTGTCAGTGACTGGATTTGACGACATCGATGAAGCTTCTCACTCGGACCCCGCGCTTACCACCATCCACGTGGCAAAAGAGGTCATGGGCAGACGTGCGGTCGAGATGTTGTTGCGAAGGCACGGGCATCCCGATTTGACCGTGGAAAAGGTGCTCATTGCGGTTCATCCGGTGTGGCGCGAATCGACGTCGGCACGAGCACACGCATTAGGACAGGAGATCAAACAACAGTGACGAAAAACACGTTCTTCAACGCCCATCACTCACCTATGGGAGCGTACGCGAGCTTCACACTCGGATTTCCAGGCGCATCGGGAGGATTCGACTTGGAACTGGGTCAACCTCCCAAGAAAAGCGTCTTTGTTGGACTAGAGTCGGCTGACGGTCAAGGATACCAGGCCCTGCCCTTCTTTGCGGCAGCGACCGATGAAAGTCAGCGCTACGACGTAGAGAACACCTCCTTCGCGAAGGATGGTCCGCAACTTATTCGCCCGTTTTCCGAGACCGACGTTGAAAGGGATTTCAGTCTCTGCACCGATACGTGGCGCGCCGGGGACCTTACGTTCACTTTGTTCTCGCCCGTGCTGCCGATTCCGGATCCCAAAACCGCGTTGCCTGAGGACATCAAGAAGGTGCTCTCGCCGTCCATCATGGCTCAGCTTACCATCGACAATTCTCGGGGGGAGAGGCCGCGTCGAGCCTTCTTCGGGTACGAGGGATCGGACCCGTACACGGCGATGCGCAAGCTCGACGATACGTCGGATCTCGTGGGCGTTGCTCAAGGTCGCCTCACAGCCATTGCGACGGACGATCCCGCTGTCAAGTCCGCCCTTCACTTCAGCATGGAAGCCATCCTGACGACTCCCCAGGAAGAAAACTGGACCTTCGGACTGGGTAAAGTCGGCGCGCTCATCATGGACGTTCCCGCTGGTGCAAAGCGGACGTTCCGCTTCGCGCTTTGCTTTTATCGCGGCGGGGTTGCGACGTCAGGTATGGATACCTCGTACTATTACACCCGGTATTTCCCGAACATCGAGTCCGTGGCTTCCTATACCGTGGAGCGATTTGACGACATCGCCCTGTCCTCGCAATCTGCGAATCATATGATTGACGATGCAACTCACCTCTCTGCTGACCAGCAGTTCATGATGGCGCACGCCATCCGCAGTTACTACGGCTGCACCGAGCTTCTCGAGAGGGACGGCGAGCCCGTCTGGGTCGTTAATGAAGGCGAGTATCGCATGATGAACACATTCGATTTGACGGTGGATCAAATGTACTTCGAGTTAAGGATGAATCCGTGGACGGTCAAGAACGAATTAGACCTCTTCGCGAGTCGATACAGCTACGAAGACACCGTTCGCTTCCCAGGCAGCGACAAGGAATACCCCGGCGGAATCAGCTTCACACACGACATGGGCGTTGCGAACACGTTTTCGCGCGAGCACTATTCGTCCTACGAATTGTACGGCCTGGACGGTTGCTTCTCGCACATGACGCACGAGCAGTTGGTGAACTGGGTGCTGTGCGCCGCCGTGTACGTGGAGCAAACGAAGGATCAACCGTGGTTGTCTAGGAACTTGGCTCTTCTCGAGGCCTGTTTCGAGAGCATGTTGAATCGGGATCATCCAGATCCGGAGAAGCGAAATGGCGTGATGGGTCTCGACAGCAGTCGAACGATGGGCGGAGCGGAAATCACCACGTACGACAGCCTTGACGTCTCACTCGGCCAGGCCCGCAACAACCTGTATCTGGCCGTGAAGTCTTGGGCGGCGTACGTTGCTCTCGCGAAATTGTTTGCTGAAAACGGAAAGCAAGATTTGGCGCAGCAGGCGGACGGCCAGGCTGAGAAATGCGCGGCCACTGTCGTCTCGTTTCGGACCGATGGGGGGTACATCCCTGCCGTAATGGGCGAGAACAACGATTCGAAGATCATCCCTGCGATTGAAGGGTTGATCTTCCCGTATTACACGAATTGTAAAGAAGCCTTGGATCCGAACGGCCGTTTCGGCGAACTCATTCGGACCCTTTCGGAACACTTTAAAACCGTGTTGGTTGAGGGTGTATGTATTTTCCCGGACGGGGGATGGAAAATTTCTTCCACCAGCAACAACTCGTGGCTTAGCAAGATCTACTTATGTCAATACGTGGCCCGTGAAATCTTGGGTTGGAAGTGGGACGAACGCGGTCAAGCCGCCGACGCTGCGCACGTGCAGTGGCTCACGCATCCGACGTTCTCGTTCTGGAGTTGGAGTGATCAAATCCTAGCCGGCGAGATCATCGGGAGCAAGTATTATCCGCGTGGAGTAACAAGCGTGCTGTGGCTCGAAGAACATCCAGCGTGAGGCAGCTTACCAAGAATCGAATTCGACCATCGTCCCCCCAGCAACCGCCATGGGGGGATGATTTGCAAGGCTGGATGTTCATAGGACGAAAAGAGCTCGGGCGTCAAAATCGTATCACTTACGGTCACGATAGTACTAGATTCCTTGGCGGGACGTGTTGGATACTTGTGTAGACTCTTTCAGAAGGGTGTGTCCGTTCGATGACGAAGCGTTTCCCACCTATCAATCCTAAGTTGCCGCACTTCATGCATGGCGGGGATTACAATCCGGAGCAGTGGATGCGCACGCCGGAGATTTGGGATGAAGACATGCGCCTCATGCAACTCGCACATTGCAACGTCATGACGGTTGGCGTCTTTTCCTGGGTCAGCCTAGAACCCGAGGAAGGGCGTTTCGACTTCTCGTGGCTCGACACCATCATGGATAAACTGGCTGAAAACGGGATGTACGCCGTCCTCGCGACGCCGAGTGGCGCGCGTCCCGCGTGGATGTCGCAGAAGTATCCCGAGGTGTTGAGAGTGAATGCGGACGGTCGGCGCAATCTTCACGGAGGAAGGCACAACCACTGTTTCACCTCCCCCGTGTATCGGGAAAAGACGCATATCATCAACGAGGCTCTCGCGAAGCGGTACAAGGACCACCCGGCATTGCTCGTCTGGCACGTGTCCAATGAGTACAGCGGGGAGTGTCACTGCGACTACTGCCAGGAGGCGTTTCGTACCTGGCTCAAACAAAAGTACAATCACAGTCTCGATGAGCTCAACGAGGCGTGGTGGACAGGATTTTGGAGCCACACGTACACGGACTGGTCGCAAATCGAATCCCCAAGACCTCGTGGAGAGACGTCTGTTCACGGACTGAACCTAGACTGGAAGAGATTTGTTACGGATCAGACCATCGACTTCATGGAACATGAAATGGTTCCTCTGCGTGAGCATACGCCTCACGTACCCATCACGACAAACCTGATGGGTACGTTCCCTGGGCTCAACTACCAAAAACTAGCTCGGCACATCGACGTCGTCTCCTGGGATAGCTACCCGTGGTGGCATAGTTCGAAAGACGAATGGAAATTGGCCGCCAGCGTCGCGTTTACGCACGATGCGATGAGGTCTTTAAAGAGTGGTCAACCCTTTATGCTGATGGAGAGCACGCCTTCGGTAACCAACTGGCAGGCGGTGTCCAAGTTGAAGCGCCCTCTTATGCACTTGCTGTCGTCGGTCCAAGCCGTCGCGCATGGAGCCGACACCGTACAGTACTTTCAATGGCGCAAGAGCCGCGGTTCCATGGAGAAGTTTCATGGGGCGGTCGTGGACCATGCCGGGCATGAGAACACCCGCGTGTTTCGCGATGTGACGAGTGTGGGGGAACTGCTTGAGAAGCTCGATTCGGTCGTTGGCACTACGGTTCCAGCAGAAACGGCCATCATCTTCGATTGGGAGAATCGCTGGGTGATTGAGGATGCCGCCGGACCACGCCAGAAGGGCCGCGATTATGTTCCTACGTGCGAATCCCACTATTCATCATTCTGGTTGCGGGGCATTCCCGTGGATGTGGTCAGCATGGACGCGGATCTTTCAAAGTACAAATTGGTCATTGCGCCGATGCTGCACATGATTCGCGAGGGAGTGGCCGAGCGGATTGAACAGTTCGTCGCGAACGGAGGCACGTTCGTCACCACGTACTGGAGTGGGATCGTCAACGACACGGATCTCTGTTTTCTCGGTGGATTTCCAGGCCCACTGCGCGAGGTGACGGGCGTTTGGTCCGAAGAGATGGATGCGCTCTACGACGGCGACACGAACCGATTGTGTATGGTAGAGAACAATTCGCTCGGGCTTCGAGGCGAGTACGAGATCCACACGTTCGCGGATCAGATCCATGCGCAAACCGCACAAGTCCTAGCCACCTACGGCGACGATTTCTACGCGGGGCAACCCGCGCTTACCGTGAATCAGTGGGGAAAGGGACGAGCCTATTACATCGCTGCACGCACGAGCGACGCATTCTTGTTTGACTTCTATGGGCAGGTTATAAAGGACCTTTCCATCGGGAGGGCCCTCGACTGTGACCTGCCGATTGGGGTAAGTGCGGCAAAGCGGGTAGACAGCACGACGAATACCGTGTTCGTCATGAATTTCACGAGCGCAACACAGACCGTGCAACTGCCGGATGGGCACGTGTTTCGGGATCTTGTGACGGGAATGGACCAGCGAGCGACGCTGTCCCTGTCTCCCTACGGTGTCGCCATATTGCAGACGGCAGCGAGCTTGCGCCCTTAGGCTCTGGCACCCAGAAGATTCTGTAACGTAATGGCTCTGCGAAGCGCAGAGTGGAGAGGAAGATGCACAGCATGAAGTTCAGCAACGGAAATTGGTTGAACCGTGAGGGAATGAACGTGCGTCCGGGCATGGAGGTCCGTGACGCGCTCCTTGAAACCGACTTAGTCACCCTGTACGTTCCGTGCAAGCACATTCGCCATCGCGGGGACACGCTCGACGGTCCGGTGCTCACCGTCCGGCTGTCCTCCCCAATGCCTGGCGTGATCCGAGTTCGGACCACTCACTTCGAAGGAGCCGTCGATGCCGGTCCTGCCTTCGCACAAAGCGTCTTCCATGAATGCCATGCCAAGGACGTAAGCGTCACTGAGGACGATGCCGCCATTCGGCTTCGGACCGGGGATATGTCGGCAATAGTGTCGAAAGGACAAGACTTTCGAATCGAGTTTTACCACAAGGACACGTTGCTGACCGCCGTACCCCTGGGGGGGTTAGCCTACATAACGACAGACCGAGGTGCGCTCACGCAGGAATGGTCGATGACTGCGGGCGCGAAAAACCCCGACGACAGCGTGTTCCTGGCCTCCCTGCAGGCGCGCGAAACGGGTCCGTTCATGCGCGGGCAACTTCAGCTTGGCGTTGGTGAGAACGTCTACGGATTGGGCGAACGCTTCACACCTTTTGTGAAGAACGGTCAGACCGTCGAGATTTGGAATGAGGACGGCGGGACAGGAACGGAGCAGGCGTATAAGAGCATTCCGTTCTACTTGACCAACCGCGGCTACGGCGTGTTTGTGAACCATCCCGAGCGGGTCTCGTTTGAGATTGCGTCCGAACGGGTGTCGCGCGCGCAGTTCAGCGTTCACGGCGAGTCTCTCGATTATTTCATCATCGATGGCCCCACTCCGAAGGAGGTCCTCGGCAGATACACGCAGTTGACGGGCCGCCCCGCGTTGCCTCCAACTTGGTCATTCGGGCTGTGGCTGACGACTTCGTTTACCACAGACTACGACGAACAGACGGTCAGCCACTTCGTGGACGGGATGGCAGCGCGCAACGTGCCTCTTCACGTCTTTCACTTCGATTGCTTTTGGATGGGCGAGTTCCAATGGACGGATTTTGAATGGGATAGGCGGGTGTTTCCGGATCCAGAAGGGATGCTTCGTCGGTTAAAAGATAAGGGCTTGCACATCTGCGTCTGGTTGAACCCTTACATCGGGCAGAAATCGCGCCTGTTTGCAGAAGGGATGAAAAATGGATATCTGATCAAGAAGCCGAACGGAGACGTGTGGCAGTGGGATAGATGGCAGGCAGGCATGGCGCTAGTGGACTTCACCAACCCGGATGCCTGCGAATGGTATGCCGCGCACCTGCGACGTCTCATCGACATGGGCGTAGATGCGTTTAAGACGGACTTTGGCGAACGCATCCCAACGGACGTCGTTTATTACGACGGATCGGATCCCAGGAAAATGCACAACTACTACAGTTTTCTGTACAACCAAGTGGTGTTCAACGTGTTGAAGGAAAAACGGGGTGTTGGAGAAGCGGTCGTCTTTGCTCGATCCGCTACCGCTGGCGGGCAGCAGTTCCCCGTTCATTGGGGGGGAGACAGCAGCGCCGACTACGAGTCGATGGCGGAGAGCCTGCGCGGAGGGCTGTCGCTGGGCTTGTCCGGGTTTGGATTCTGGAGCCATGATATCGGTGGGTTTGAAAGCAAGTCATCGCCGGACATCTACAAACGCTGGATTGCGTTTGGTCTATTGTCGAGCCATAGTCGTCTGCACGGCAGTTCATCCTATCGAGTTCCCTGGCTTTACGACGACGAGGCGGTCGACGTTCTCAGACATTTCACCAATCTGAAGTGCCGCCTCATGCCGTACCTGTTCGGCGTGTCCAAACAGGCGACGGAATCGGGTGTGCCGGTCATGCGCGCCATGATCCTCGAATTTCCAAACAATCCAGCTTGCGAGTACTTGGACAGGCAATACATGTTGGGGGATTCTCTTTTGGTCGCTCCCATCTTTCGAGAGGATGGAGAGGTCACCTATTATCTGCCCGAGGGAGCGTGGACCCACTTCCTTACGAACGAGAGGGTAGAGGGAGGAACGTGGCGCAAGGAGAAATACGACTATATGGGACTCCCCCTGTTTGTGCGGCCAAACAGCATCATTCCTGTCGGGCATGAGACGACGACTCCGTCGTACGATTTCGCCGACGGGATCACGTTCCACGCGTTCGCGCTCGATGAGGACGCCTCCATCGAGACGCCCGTGCTGAACGAGCGTGGTGAAGAAGAGGCCAGATTTAAGCTGGTACGCCGCGCAGGCGTCATCCGCGCTCGCTTGGTCGGCGCCACCAAGCCGTGGTCCATCGTGATGCATGGCTGGAACGGCTCAACAAAAGTTGCGGGTGCAAACTCAGAGGTGGTAGCGCCAGACGAATTGCACGTAAATCCGCTGTCACCTGGCGAAGAGATTGTGATTGGCGAGTAGACAACCAACAGAAGGACCTTGACCTCGTGGCTTTGATGTCACGAGGTCAGTTCCTAACTCGCCCGGTGAAGCGAGGGAGGGAATCCTCTCGAAAGTCATTGACCTCCCCCGTGATTTCGCACTGTCTCATCCGTTGTTTGTGCAAAGGCTGGCGGAAACAAACACTGCCGATGAATTCCAGTAAATGGTTATCTCGTTCGTTGAATAGCTCTCCTTATCATCCACAAAACATCGGGCTGGTGGCTGCCCTGAAGCCGCCTGTTTTGCCGCGCTGTCCTGCAAATTGGCATTTGGCCCGCCGGAAACCATCCCGGGTACAGGCATATCGACGCCGTCTGCGACCGACGGGCGATGGTGTGGATTCATGAGCGGCTTCTCGCCGAACCCGCTTACGTAGCACTGGCCAAGGGGATTGGCACCCAGGAGGTAGTTGAAGTTGTTCGTCGCGGACCGGGTGTACTTCTCGTTCTTCGATAAACGATTTGCCACAATCAAGTGGATTGCTTGATTCATAAGGAGCATCGTGCTGCCCCAAATGTAATCTTGTGGCAAAAGGGTGATCTCGTAACCGTCCTTTTGGGCTCGGTCCACGAGTTCATCGGCCCGGGCTAGCCAAGCATCAAGCAGAGTCTTGTAGATCCCTCGGTCCACGGCGCTTTGGTCGCACAGAAGATACGCGAGCGAACCGTACCCTCCCACGTCCGCCCAGCCGAGCTCAAGAATGGGGAAGTTCGGATTCGACAACGCTTGCTTTACCGTCTCGTGAAACCGTTCATCCCCGGTAGTCCTATACATTTCGGCCGCTGCCCAGTAGAGTTCGTCTGCCGTCACGGAATCTCCATATTCGCCCGTTTTGATGTCTGGCGGATTGTGAAATCCACGCACGTCTGTCATGTTTGTGAGCCACTTCCATGATTTTTCCGCTGCGGACAAGCAGAGCCTCGCATATTCTGGGTCTACGGACTGGTACAATCGCGCTGCCATGGCCATGGTCGCCACAAACGTGCCTACGGCCGTGAAGGAAACGGGAGAGAAAACGAGATCACCGTGATCCTCCTCTGGCATGACGTCAAGTCCGGGGAAGGTGCGCGTCGTTACCTTGTGAAAAACGGACCCATCCTCGCGCTGCATTTTGAGCATCCAATCTAATTCATACTTTACTTCCGAGAGCAGATCAGGCATTGAATCCTTCGACTCCGGAATGCCCACTTCGTCTGCAAACGCGTCGGGGAAGAACTCGTATGCGAGAAGCATGTCCGCGACGGCCTTGGCCGCAGCAACGGTGTATTTGCCATAGTCTCCCGCGTCGTGCCATCCTCCTGACGAGGGCAAATGCACGTCGGGCTCTTCATGCACGACTCCATGCGCGAGGTGACACGCTTTGTGAGCCCACTCGCCCGCAAACTCGGGGGTGAGTTCCATCCCGCATCTCTGGTAGTAGAAAAACTTCTGAAGCGCCCGATGGATGTCTTGATATGCGAACTTGGATATCGGAAACAGCGCGGTAGAACCAATGCCAGTAACAAGGACCCGGTATTCTCCCTCGTTAACGAGATTGGAAAAGTCCCCGCGATACACGGTGTCCCCACTGGCATCGTCTTTCGTGGGACCTTCCAGGATGCCCGTGAAAACCACTCTATCCTTCGAGTCCACCACCTGAAATTCCCCCGGCTGGTCGTTCACAAAAACATGCTTTGTATCCTGGGGTCGATAGCCCATCTGATTCACATGGATCCTGTCCGTTGCCAATTGCATGTCCTCCATTTCTCATGCTGTCACCATCTATTATCGCTCAGTTCTTCGTAATTTGCAGAAGCTTTTTGGACGCTAGATGTGGTGTAGTGCGTGAGCCCGCGGCCCTATCCGTGGTGGTCATATCGGAAATGAGGTGACTCCATGAACGCAATGGACTAAAAAGCGCCCTTGTTGATTGCTGCGAACGACAGTAAAGTAGAGGACGCAGGCTTACTGGGACCATGCGTCGTTCGGCGATATTTGGACGCGAGTGAAATCGTTCTGTAACCACTCGTGCTCGGGTATGTAGTACAATAAAGCTGAAACCCTCATGTTATGGGGTTGGTGGCTGCTTTAGAGCGCGGCGTTTTGAGAGCTGCTCGATAGAAAAACACGGAATTCAACATGGGGACTGCGAACCCAGGCAGGAGTATGCTTGTGTCCACAAAGAGCTTTTATACGAAGAAGACATGGACCACGGCGCTCGGTATCGCTGGTGTTGTGTGTGTTGTTCTTTTTTTCTACTACGATAGGCATAATACGTTATCTTTGTCGCTTCGCTCTTGGGGAGTGCCGGGCGTCGTGGCAGCCATCCTGTTTATGGCTGTGCTTTGCGTCACGCCGATTCCGTCCGAGAGCCTCTTAATTCTTTACATGCGTATTTATGGCGTCGGACCAGGAGTGCTTTATTCCTGGCTGGGCTCCATCGTCAGCACCATCATTGTGTACGTCGTGGCGCGACTCGTGGGAACGCCGCTGTTGACGGCGGTACTGTCCGACAGTCGGTTTAATGTGATTGACCAGTGGATTCGTAAAAAGGGAACTTTAGGCTTATTGGTCGTGCGTCTCCTTCCGATTCCTGGCTTTCTCGTAAGTTATGTAGTGGGTACCATCCCGTCCGTTGGACTGTGGCGTTTCACTTGGACGGCCGCGGTTTCCGTCATCCCGTACTACGTCGGAGCGGCCTTGATCTACTTGGGCATTGCTACCCATTTGGTTACTTGGATTGCGGTCGGACTGAGCGGAATGGTGGCCTTCTGGTTGCTCGTGTATACGGTGAGGAAAAAGTGGCTTGGACAAGGCGTCCGGGTGACCGACAGAACTCGGTGATGAATTGCTTTGAGAGGATTTAGGAAAGGAATCATGCCTTCGGCGTGTCGAAATGGATCGAATGCTGAAGGCGTGTTGAGGCTGTGGTGAATTTGCGTGTGGATTTGCACAATCAGCGCACAGTGAATGCGCAGTGAATGCAAAACTTTCTGAACTCTTTGCATTCGGGTCTGGATTGTGCGCCCATGAACTGATAGGATAGAAAGTGAACCCTAATTTACTTATCGATGATGAGCCATCAGACTGTGGGTGAGGAGCGGACATGGACAAAGTTTTGCTATTGGACACGACGCTGCGCGACGGAACTCAAAGTGAAGGTGTCAGTCTGACCGTATCGGACAAACTGCGCATTGCGCAGAAATTGGACTACTTGGGCGTCGCCTACATTGAAGGTGGTTTTCCATCGGCAAATCCGAAGGATCAGGAATTCTTCCGCCGTGCTCTCGATGAGTTAGATTTGGAGAACGCGAAACTGGTTGCCTTCGGGAGTACGAGGCGTCCTTCAACGACCGCTGCGGAGGATGAAGGAGTGAAGGCTCTCCTTCAGTCAGGGGCTCCCGCACTGACCATTGTCGGAAAGTCGTGGGATTTCCATGTGCATGAGGCTTTGCGGATTGAACTGGACGCCAACCTCGCAATGATATCGGATACCATTTCTTGGTTAAAGAACAACGGTCGCGAAGTGATCTTTGACGCCGAGCACTTTTTCGATGGATTTATTCATAATCGGGATTACGCGCTCGCTACTTTGCGAGCCGCGGCCGACGCCGGGGCGGATTGGGTTACCTTGTGCGACACCAACGGTGGGACCATGCCTTATCAAATTGCGGAAATTGTTCGGGAAGTGAAGAAGGAGATTGGAGCGAAGATTGGTATCCACGCGCACAATGACTGTGAGCTTGGAGTCGCCAACACTTTGTCGGCTGTGATGGAGGGAGCCACGATGGTGCACGGAACCATCAATGGCATCGGGGAACGCTGCGGTAACGCGAACCTCGCATCCATCATTCCGAACCTCGAGTTAAAACTTGGGAAATCTTGTCTGCCAAGCGCCGAACACCTCACTCGACTGACGGAGACGTCTCGCTACGTGTGCGAAGTGGCCAATCTGGTGCCGCATAGTCATCAACCGTTCGTTGGTCAAAGCGCTTTCGCCCACAAGGGAGGCATCCACGTGAGTGCCATCCTTAGGGATCCTGACACGTACGAACACATCAACCCTGAGAAGGTGGGAAACACAAGGCGCGTTCTCGTCTCCGAACTCGCTGGCTTGTCCAACCTTCAGCATCGGGCAAATTCTCTCGGCTTGGACGTCAAAGATAAGACGGAAGCGGTTCGTGAATTGCTTCAAGATATTAAGAAGCTTGAGCACGAAGGCTATCAGTTTGAGGGGGCGGAGGCCTCGCAGGAGCTGTTGCTGATTAAGGCTCTTGGCGGCTACAAGGAACTCTTCTCCATCGATTCCATGCGAGTTGTGGAAGTCCAGTCATCCCAGTTCGGGTCCAGTTCTGAAGCCATCATACGCCTGATGGTGGACGGCGAATCGGTCCATGCCGTGGCCGATGGCAATGGGCCGGTCAACGCGCTTGACAACGCTTTGCGAAAGGCAATCCTGCCTTACTTCCCCATTATTGAGACGATGCATTTGACGGACTATAAGGTGCGCGTGCTCGGTGAAAAGGACGGCACCGCAGCGAAGGTAAGAGTCTTGATTGAATCCACGAATGGATCTGCAGTGTGGTGCACGGTCGGCGTTTCAGAGAACGTAGTTCGAGCGAGTTGGGAAGCCCTCGTCGATAGCATGGATTACTTCTTGCTATGCGTGGCTAAACAGGGGAACACCGAACTTGCGAATGCAAAGTCGGCCGCCAGAGACAGTTGATTCGTTGGCATTAGCACTCGCGCAACGAATGTGGCTAGCCAATCGTCTTTCTATAATGTGTTGTTCCGAACTCCGAAATGTAGCGAGGAACGGCCATCGTGCGTCGGTCGGCCTCCCACAGCGCAATTCCAGCAAACCCGTAGCGGCATCGTGCCTTTGCGGGTTTGCTTGATGAGATGGTAAATCGACGGCTTGTGGGTACCCTAGGCGTCGGGGGTGCGCCAAATGAAGCACTACGTGGGAAGCCTTGGCCTTATCGTTATGCTTACGGCTTGCGGGACTGTAAACACGCCGCGGAATTCAAACGGGAGCGCGGGTACGGCCGTTTTATCGGCATCACCATCACAGAGCCAACGCGCGAATAAGCCGCCTCAGGACTCATCCTCAAATGAGCATCTTCCTCGTCAGGATACGAGTATGTTAAACGCCGCTAAAGAGACAGCCGGTCGCCATTCACAAGGGGCCAGTTCGCCACTGTCCAAGCCATCGTCCAAGCCACTGTCCAAGCCACTGTCCAAGCCATCGTCGAAACCATCGTCGAAACCATCGTCGAAACCATCGTCGAAACCATCGTCGAAACCATCGTCGAAACCATCGTCCAAGCCCGCCCCGTCGGTCGGCGTCAGATTCACTCAGCCCCTCGCGTTGGACCACGTCCGGGGGATCTACGTCTCGCCTGCTGCCATGAATCCGAAGGGAGCCCGCCACCTTTTCACCTTCATGAAAACGCACGGATTGAATGCCATGGTGATTGACGTGAAGGATGATCATGGCGTTGTTCGATTAGGGCCCCGCATGCAAAGGATGGTCCGCAGTCTTCGATACCAGCACGTGTACCTTATCGCGCGCATCGTCGTGTTCAAGGACCCAACCCTCGCGAGGACGCATCCGGCTTGGGCGATTCGTCGTTCAAGCGGTGGAACGTGGACGCAAAAAGGGGTTCCGTGGGTGGACCCTTATAGGATACCCGTGTGGAAGTACAACGTTGACATCGCAAAAAGGGCGCGTCAAGTGGGCTTCGATGAAATTCAGTGGGACTACGTGCGGTTTCCCGATGCCACACCAAAGATGTATCGGAGCGCCGTATTCGCCAACCCGAATGGGGTGACGAAATCCAACGATATCCGCGCGTTTCTCCAGTACGCAAGAAGAAACCTTCCAAACACGCAGATCTCTGCCGACGTGTTTGGTCTCGTGACCACCGCGTCGGACGACATGGGCATTGGCCAAGTGTGGGAGAAGATGTCGCCGTACGTCGACGTGCTCTCCCCGATGATGTATCCCTCTCATTATGGCCACGGTATTTACGGCCTTAGAGTGCCTGAGTCGCAGCCCTACGCTACCGTCCGCCACGGATTGCTCGATGCCCTCGCCCGCAATCGGCAGCTGCAAAAAAAAGGCTACCATACAGCGATTCTCCGACCTTGGCTGCAGGACTTCGATATGAGGGTGCCGTATGGGCGCACAGACGTGATGGCACAAATTCGCGCCGCTCGTCAACTTGGGGTGACCGACTACCTGCTGTGGAATCAAGGGGCAAGGTACTCACCTTAGCGCCTTGTTCCAAGGTGTGCTACTCCTTGCGCGTCTTGACACCAGATTGGGTTTGAACGAGTATGAAGGCGGCAGGCATGTATCATGCACAAATCATGCACAACCCGTGAAGGAGCGAACCGTTGTGACAGAGCTATTTGACAGACTCGCGAAGGAGAAGGTCGTCGCCATCATCCGAGGCATCCCAGACGAGGCGGGCGACAAGACGGCGGAAGCGCTAGTCGAGGGCGGCATCGTCTTCCTAGAGGTTACGATGAACACGCCCGGGGCCTTATCGATGATCACACGTTTTCGCAAGCGCTACGAGGGACGCTTGCGGATTGGCGCCGGGACTGTTCTCAACGATCAGATGGCTCGCGATGCCGTCAATGCGGGGGCCGAGTATCTCATCTCTCCAAATCTTGATGAAGCGATGGTCCGGTATGGTCAAGCTGCTGGCCTCGAGGTGTGGCCAGGCACTATGACGCCGACGGAAATTGTTCGTGCGCATCAGCTTGGGGTGAGCGCCGTCAAAGTGTTCCCGATGGGATCGCTCGGTTTGTCCTACCTGAAGGAAATTCGAGCCCCCTTGGCTCATGTCCCCATGATGGTCACCGGCGGGGTAACCTTGGACAACATCCAGGACTTTCTCAAGGCGGGGGCATTCGCGGTTGGGATTGGTGGGAATCTCGTGAGCAAGCAGTTGATTGCGAACGGGGACTTCAAGCAAATGGAAGACGTCGCCAGGCAATTTGTCAGCAGGGCCAAAGGGGTTACCACAGCGTGAGCGCGATGGAAAAACCCGTCGTCGATGTTGTCACGGTAGGGGAAAGCATGGTGCTCTTTCAACCCATGTCGGATGGCCCCTTGCAATACTCACCGCTCTTCTCCAGATCCATCGCCGGCGCCGAGTCTAATCTATCCATCGCCCTTTCCAGGCTCGGCCTTCGGGTGCGCTACATCAGTCGGCTTGGAACGGATCCATTTGGAGACTTAATTCTAGCTACGCTTGCGGGCGAGGGAGTAGACACGTCGTTCGTGGTAAGAGACAAGACGGCACCGACCGCGGTTTATTTCAAGGAGTTCAAAGGGTACGGAGATCCCAACGTGTACTATTACCGGAAGAACTCCGCCGCCAGCCTCCTTTCTGAAGAAGATTTGCAGCCCGCTTGGTTTGCAGGAGCGCGGCACCTGCACGTGACGGGCATTACTCCCGCTCTCGGGCAGAATACGGCGGAGTTCGTCGTCAAGGCCACGCACAAAGCCAAAGAGCAAGGTCTTACGGTTTCGTTCGATCCGAATCTTCGCCGTAAACTTTGGCCCGAAGAGGTGGCGAGATCCACCTTGTTGTCCCTGATTCCCCGATGCGATGTGTTTCTCCCCGGCATCGAGGAAGCCGAGTTCCTTTTAGGTTCGATGTCCGTGGACGAATTCGCACGAGCGTTCCTCGATATGGGGCCTCGGGTCGTCTGCATCAAGCTCGGAGCCAAGGGAGCCGTCGCCTACACGAAGAGCGGGAGATTCGAAGGGAAGCCGTACGCCGTGGAGCGGATCGTCGACACCGTTGGGGCCGGAGACTCATTCGCCGCAGGTTTCCTATCGGTCCTCTTGACCCATCAGGGCGCATGGACGGATGAAGCACTTCGTGACCTGCTGCCTGACTCCTTATCGCGAGCGAATTTGCTGGGAGCGCTTGCGACGCAGTGGAAGGGAGATTGGGAGGGCAGTCCCCGTCTCGATGAAGTAAACCGCCTATTGGCTGGCCAGTCTGGAGTCACCAGGTGATATTGGCTGAAGGAACGGCGGGGGGTGTTTATTTCTCCCGTTCACTTGCAGTACCATGGAATCAGCGGGTAGATTCGCCGCCGAATTAAGGGCTTACATACGGGTGGGGAGATGGAATCATGAAAACGTTGAGGGTTGGCGTAATCGGGGTCGGGACCATTGCGAAAGTAGCGCATCTACCGAATTACGCGAAGCGGGCAGACGTTCAGGTAGTGGCCTTTGCCGATCCCGAAGTCGAGCGAGTCGAAGGGATTGCACGGCAGTACGCGAAAGACCACAATGTGGAAAAGCCAACCGTCTACAAGAGCGCGGCGGACATGTTCGCGGCCGAGAATTTGGACGCAGTGAGCATTTGCACGCCGAACACGTCTCATGTGGAATTGGCAAAGCAAGCCTTGGACGCCAACGTGCACGTGCTCTTGGAGAAACCCATGAGCGTGAAACTGGAAGATGCCGACGAGCTGCTGGCTAAGGCGAACCAATCGGACAAGATTCTCATGGTGGGCATGTCGAATCGTTACCGCCAGGACGCGACCGTTCTGAAACGCTACGTGGAATCGGGAGCTCTCGGGAATATCTATTACGGGAAAACGCGCATTTTGCGCCGTCGAGGCACGCCGACCGGATGGTTTACGGATCTCGCGATATCGGGCGGGGGACCGCTCATGGACATTGGGGTTCATGCTCTGGACCTTGCATGGTGGCTGGCGGGAACGCCGAAGGTAAAGTCGGTGACAGGCATCATGGCCCAGGGCATCGGTAACAAGAACAAGCTCGACTTTAACCGCACTTGGCGTGCAAGTTCTGCGGGCAATGAAAACAACGAGATCTTCACGACGGAAGACCTTGCGTCGGCCTTCATTCGTTTCGAAAACGGATTCACACTGCAACTCGAGGTGTCGTGGGCGCTGAACGGGCCGCAGGATAGCGCGCTCAAGGTGGAGCTGTTTGGGAGCGAGGGAGGAATTTCCTTGGACCCGCTCGCTTATTACGGGGTCAAACACGGAGTTCTGACTACGGAGACGCCAGACGTCGCCGTCGGGGATTTGTACAACCGCGAGTTGAACCATTTCGTGGATTGCGTACAGTCGGGTGAAACCCCATGCAGTACGGTCCAGCAAGGAAGGGACGTCGTCGAGATCTTGGCCGCGATTACGAAATCGGCCGAAACGGGACGCGAAGTTCTCCTGTAGGGCGTCGAACTGAATTGAGCTCAACCGAAAAGCCAGGTCTATCTGAGGTTTGAGGTCTATCAGAGGGCTATCGCACAGACAACGAGGCCGTCCTCTCGTCGAGATGGACGGCCTCGCCTTTTTCAGGGCCCAAACAGGCTGTAACCAGGGGGGCCTTCAAAAAGCTGAAGATTACCAGGAATACGCTTCGGGAGCGGGTTTGCCTGGCCCCGGAAAGATCTCGTCGAGCCGAGCCAGGACGGCGTCGTCCAGTTTCACTTCCAGCGTGCGCAGAGCGTCCTCGAATTGCTCCACGGTGCGCGGTCCGATGATGGGAGCGGTCACCGCTGGGTTGGCTAGCAGCCAAGCAACGGCCACCACGTCCTGTGGCTCGCCGAGTTCTTGGCAAAGTTTCGCGAACGCCTCCAGGGCGGGCCTATGCTTTTGTATGCTTTCCTCGGCGCGATCGCTGGCGCTGCGCTTGCCTGCCTTGTTCAGCGCGTTGCGTCCCAAGAGTCCGCCCGCGAGTGGGCTCCATGGGATGACGCCAAGTCCTAAGCCCTGGGCCGCCGGGAGAACCTCAAGCTCAGGGAGACGGCAAAGCAGATGGTACTGATGCTGCTCCGAGACGAGGCCGAGGAAATGGCGCTCTTTCGCGGCCGCCTGCGCAACGGCCAGATGCCAACCAGCGAAGTTGCTCGCGCCGATGTAACCGACCTTTCCGTCGGCAACGACGTTTTCAAACACGCCCCACAGTTCGTCCCAAGTGGCGTTCCTGTCCACGTGATGCATCTGGTACAACTCCACATGATCCGTTTGCAGGCGCCGGAGCGAAGCGTCAAGGTGGCGGCGGATCTTGTACGCCGATAGGCCACCGGCGTTGTTGGGCCCGTCGTTTTTGTCCATGTCGCCGTACACCTTCGTGGCCAAGACCACGCGTTCCCTGCGGCCGCCCCCCTGGGCAAACCAGCGTCCGATGATCTCCTCGGTCCAACCTTTGTGTTCCCAGCCGTACACATTCGCGGTGTCGAAAAAGTTGATGCCTGCGTCAAGGGCCGCGTCCATGATCCGGAACGCGTCTTTCTCCTCGGTCACCGGGCCGAAGTTCATGGTCCCGAGGCACAAGCGGCTAACCTTCATTCCCGTCCTACCCAGATATGTATACTCCACGATGTTCATCTCCTTCTGTGTATTGTAGTTTACTTGCCGATGCTGCTCACAAGCATTGTCTGCTTGCCATACATACTTTAATGTACTTTTTATCAATTCGAAAGTAGTGAGTTCGTTTTGATATTATTACAATGAAGATATATGCTATACGAAACTTAACTAGCTATCGTGGGGGATGCGCCAGTGACGAGAAGCGACGCAGTTGAGGCGAATAACTACATACCCAAGGTACCCGAGCACATCGAGTGCTCCATCGAAAAGACCTTGGAAGTCATCGGAGGAAAGTGGTCCTTTCTCGTATTGCGGGAGTTATTTGAGGGTACCAAGCGGTTCGGTGAACTGCAGCGACAAATTCGAACCATCAGCCCCAAGTCGCTGTCGGACACTCTGAGGCATCTCGAAGCCAGTGGAATCCTGGAACGCCACGCCTATCCGACGGTACCGGTTACCGTGGAGTACACGCTGACGCCAAAGGGGCAGGATCTGCACCAAATCTTGCACGACATGAAACTATGGGCGGCGAAGTGGACGTAAGCGCCTTTGTATGGTATGAATGGCTGATACGACCCGATGACGTTGTCCCGCCGATTATGGATAGAGTATAGGAGGTGCTACCCGTGCCGATTAAGATTCCGGATGAATTGCCGGCCAAGGCCATTTTAGAAAAAGAAAACATCTTCGTCATGGGTGAGAATCGAGCGTTTCATCAGGATATTCGCCCACTTGGGATCCTTATATTGAACCTTATGCCCGTGAAGGAAACGACAGAAACTCAACTCCTCCGGCTGCTCGGGAATTCCCCGCTGCAGGTTGAAGTTACGCTGTTAAGAATCGCGTCGCATGAGTCTCGCAACACGTCGCAGGAGCACCTAACGGCGTTCTACAAGACCTTCGACGAGGTGAAGTACAAGAACTGGGACGGTCTTATCATCACTGGGGCTCCCATTGAACACCTCGACTATTCGCAGGTGCGTTACTGGCCAGAGTTGGCGGACATTATGGAGTGGAGTAAGGATCACGTGACCTCAACCATGCACATTTGCTGGGGGGCGCAGGCGGGCCTGTACTACCATTTCGGAATTCCCAAGTACCCGCTCGACTCCAAGATGTTCGGCGTTTACAAGCACCGAGTCCTTGCCGACATCCCGCTCGTGCGCGGGTTCGATGAGGAGTTCCTTGCACCACATTCTCGGCACACTGAGGTTCGGCAACAGGACATCTCCGGCATCGACGACCTGGTTTTAGTGTCGGACTCGGAGGACGCGGGCGTGTACATCGCCGCGAGCCGCGACGGCAGGCAAATCTTCGTGACGGGCCACTCCGAATACGACGTATCCACGCTCGCGGCAGAGTACGAGCGGGACAAATCACGGGGGTTGGAGATTCAACTGCCGGTGAATTACTTCCCAGCCGATAATCCCGAAAACCTTCCGGTTCACCGATGGAAGTCGCACGCGTATCTTCTGTTTTCCAATTGGTTGAATTACTACGTATACCAGGAGACGCCGTTCGATCTCGCGTCCCTCGCCTCGCCCGCGATTCACTCGTAGATACTAGCCGTCGATGGAGATGTAGTCATGAACATTCTTTCCGCGGAAAACCTGAATAAGAGCTATGGCGAGAAGACGATACTCGAGAACGTTTCCTTCGGGATTGATGAAGGGGACAGAATCGGGCTCATCGGCGTCAACGGCGAAGGCAAGTCCACGTTTCTCAAAATGCTGGTCGGAAAGGAATGGCCAGACAGCGGGACCATCACCAAGAGCGGCGGGATCACCGTACACTATCTCCCTCAGGAGCCCGAATTCGTGCCGGGCGTGACGGTTTTGGAGCAGGTCTTTGCGGGAGATTCACCGGACATGGTCTTGCTGCGCGATTACGAATCGGCCGTGGAGGATGCCGCCTCGTCTCCCGGATCACAGACCGCCGTGGATAAGCTGTTGCGCCTCCAAGCGAGAATGGACGCGGCCAACGCGTGGCAGCTCGAGTACGAAGCGAAGACCATTTTGACCAAGTTGTCCATCCACAACTTCCACGCGTCTGCCGATCTTTTGTCGGGTGGGGAGAAGAAGCGGGTGGCGCTTGCCCGCGCCTTGATTCAACCGTCGGATCTCCTAGTCTTGGACGAGCCGACGAACCATATCGACGACACGACCGCCCTTTGGTTGGAAACCTACCTGGAGCACCGCAAGGGCGCATTGTTGATGGTGAC
>JAJZAV010000257.1 GCA_021799255.1 Bacillota bacterium | reverse complement strand
GGCACCTTTCAATCCCTGCCCTGGTCTCGTCCAGAAGAACCCTAAATCCGTCCTCGGCCGCTGGCGACGGTCGATTATGCATCCATATGTACGTGCAGTTGGCCTCGGCTGCCACAGCGAGTATCTCGGGGTCCGCCAGGCCGCCCCACACATCGTTGACGATGGACGCACCCGCCTCAACGGCTCGCCGCGCGGTGGATGCCTTGTACGTGTCTATGGAAATAGGAACGGAAGTATGAGCCCCAATCTCGCTCAACAAGGGCTGAAGTCGACTCCATTCATCCTCCGAGTTGACAGGCGTATGCCCTGGTCGCGTGCTCTCCGCGCCGATATCCAGAATGTCGGCCCCTTCGCTCACGAGGCCCAGGGCATGCTCCAACGCGCGCGACGGCTCCAAGAAGCGCCCTCCGTCCGAGAAGGAATCCGGAGTCACGTTCACGATTCCCATAACCAAGGTGGTCGTTTTGTCCATCAATGTTCGCCACCACGCAGTTCCAAGAGTATGTCCTCCAGATCCTCCGCCGTAAAATCGTAACTGGAGTTACAGTAATGGCAGATCAGTTGCGCTCCGTTGTCGGCATCCAACATCGCCTCCACCTCGGCTTGTCCCAAACTCTTGAGTACGCCTCGAAGCCTTTCCCTGGAACAGGTGCACTCAAATCGGATGTCTCCCGACGAGAAGGACGCCGCTTCTTTGTCGAGCAAACGAATTAGGCCTTGTGCGTCGACACCGGAGGTCAGCAGATCCGTGACCGACGTGATGCTCTTGATACGCTCTTCCAATTGTACCGCGTGTTCGTCGGTGGCGAGGGGAAGCAGTTGCGCGATAAACCCTCCTGCAGCAATCACCGAATTGTCAGTATTCACAAGCACCCCGGCGGCTACTGCCGAAGGTGTCTGTTCGGAAACCGCGAAGTAATAGGTGAAGTCGTCTCCTATCTCTCCGGTTTGAAGTTCGACGCTGCCTTTGTAAAAATCCTTCATTCCCATGTCCCTCATCACGTAAAGCGATCCGCTTCCCACCGCCCCGCCCACGTCGAGCTTGCCTAACGCGTTCGGAGGTAAATGGACCTTGGGATTCTGTACGTATCCGCGCACGCGCCCCGTCGTATCCGCGTCCACCGTGATTCCGCCGAGTGGCCCATCGCCCCGAATTTGAAGTGTCAACCGCTCCTCGTCCTTCATGAAGGACGCCATCATCGCTCCGACCGTCGCCGTTCTACCCAATGCGGCCGTCGCAGTGGGCCAGGTCTGATGGCGACGCTGCAGTTCGCCCACAAGTTCCGTCGTCACCGCGGCCACCACTCGGCCATACCCCCCAAAAATTGTAGCTCGAATCCATTTGTCGCCCATCGTCCTCATTCACCTCTCACGGTTACGTTCCCACACGATTCTAAGCCCCTCCAACGTCAAAAGCGGGTGTATGTGCGATATACATTTTGACTCAGGGGCAATCAGTTCCGCCAAGCCGCCCGTTGCCACAACGGTGTATGGTAGAGGCAGTTCGCGCGCGATGTGTTCCACCATGCCGTCCACGAGGCTGGCGAAGCCGTAGACCACGCCGGACTGCACCCCGGTGACCGTATTCTTCCCAATCACTGTCTTCGGACGCGCGAGTTCCACCCGCGGCAGCTTTGCCGCGCTTTCAAACAGCGCATCTGCGGAAGTCCTGACCCCCGGAGCAATGGCTCCGCCCACATAGTGCCCTAACGCATCGACCACGCAGAAGGTCGTCGCCGTCCCAAAGTCGACGATGATGAGCGGCGGCCCGTACTGAGCAACCGCGGAGATGGCATTCACGATTCTGTCCACGCCAACCTCTCTTGGGCTATCAGCCTTGATGTCCAGCCCCGTGCGAACTCCCGGTCCGACGATGAGCGGCGATATCCCGAAATACTGTTTGCACATCCGTTCTATGGCCGGCATGATAGGGGGAACCACCGAACTGATGACGACACCCGCGAGCTGATTTCGCACTACGCCAGCGCTCTGGACCAGTCCTGCAATGACCATGCCCAGTTCATCCGTCGTCCTCTCTTGCACGGTGGAAATGCGCCAGTGGTGCGCGAGGGAGGGCCCTACGAAAATCCCAATCTTGGTGTTGGAGTTTCCGACGTCAAGCACCATGATGCTGTCCATAAGATCTCCTCCTCACGTCCCCTAGGTTCTTGGCGCCCGAGAAGCAGGGCGCTGTGTTCGTAAAAAAACCCCGAGTTCTTTCTCGAGGTTTTGAATCCATTCGATTTCCCTGCAGCAACCGCACAGGGCTTTTCTCGGAACAGAACGAAGCAGCGTGGTGACCGCCTCGTTTAGAGCAACTCCTCCCGGTCCATCAACTCGCGGATTTGTTCCTCATCCACAGTTTCTTTCTCAAGCAGGAGTTCGGCGAGCGCGTCGAGTTTGTTTCGACGCTCCGTCAAAATGGCCCGCGTTCTCTCATGGCAAGACTCCACAATGCGCTTCATTTCTTCGTCAATCTTATAAGCCACTTGGTCGCTGTAATTCTGCTCGGAGGAAAGGTCCTTACCCAAAAACACTTGACCTTGGCGGCTTCCGTATTGCATGAGCCCGAGTTCCTTGCTCATGCCGTATTCGGTAACCATCTGTCTGGCGATGGCCGTGACCCTTTCCAGATCGTTTGAGGCACCCGTGCTCACTTCGCCGAGAACAATCTCCTCCGCTACGCGACCGCCGAGCAGGCCGCAGATTCTATCCAGCATATCCTGCTCCGTCATGAAGTATCGATCTTCCTTCGGCAACGTCACCGTATACCCGCCGGCCATGCCACGCGGAATGATGGTGACTTTGTGCACCGTGTCTGCACTTTGCAGGTAGTAGCCGATGACCGCGTGCCCCGCCTCGTGGAAGGCGACCAATCGTCGTTCATGCTCCGTAATGACGCGGCTCCTTTTCTCAGGTCCCGCGATGACCCTGTCGATGGCCTCGTCAATATCGCGATTGCCTATCTGCGTGTCGCGCTTTCTCGCCGCGAGAAGCGCCGCTTCGTTCAAGACATTCTCCAAATCCGCACCCGTGAACCCAGGCGTCCGCTTGGCCAGCGTATCCAACTTCACGTCGTTTGCCATCGGCTTATTCCGCGCGTGCACCCGAAGGATCTCCTCGCGGCCCTTCACGTCGGGGCGATTGACGATGATCTGCCTGTCTATGCGTCCCGGACGGAGCAACGCAGGATCCAGGATGTCCGGGCGGTTCGTGGCCGCGATGATGATGATGCCCTCGTTCCCCGAAAACCCGTCCATCTCGACGAGCAACTGGTTCAGCGTCTGCTCACGTTCATCGTGACCGCCGCCGAGGCCCGCGCCGCGATGCCGACCGACCGCGTCAATCTCGTCGATGAAAATGATACAGGGAGAATTCTTTTTCGCGGTTTCAAACAAGTCTCTCACGCGCGAGGCGCCTACGCCGACGAACATCTCGACGAAGTCTGAGCCGCTGATACTGAAGAAGGGCACTCCGGCCTCTCCAGCGACGGCCCTCGCCAAGAGCGTTTTACCAGTACCAGGTGGACCAACCAACAACACGCCTTTTGGAATTCGCGCACCGAGGAGCGAGAACCGCTTGGGATCCTTCAGGAACTCCACAATTTCTTCGAGCTCCTGTTTCTCCTCGTCAGCCCCCGCAACATCTCGGAAGGTTACTTTCCTTTTTTCCTCCGTGTACAGCCGGGCTCGGCTCTTGCCGAAGTTCATGACCCGACTGCCGCCTCCCTGCGCTTGGTTGAACAGGAAGAAGAAAGCGACAATCATGAACACGAAGGGCAAAATCGACTCAAGGAAAGCGACCCAGATGGACGCCTTCGGCTCCGGATTCGTCGTGTAAACGAGTCCGGCCTGATCCAAATCAGTGCGAAGAGAACCGTCGAGCAGGACCCGCGTCGTGAAGGGAGTCCCGTTCTTCAGGGTCCCATCGATGGTGGCGGTGAGCCCCTCAGGAGTCACCACTGCGCCCGGCGCAATCTGGTGGTTCGCCAGATCCTGCATGAACACGGTGGTGGACAGATTCGTCTTTGTATGGTTTGAATCTGATATGTAATTTAGAACTCCCACTACAACCAGGAATATAATTACATACAAAGCAACGTTGCGGTAAAACCTGTTCATGCCTTGCCTCCTCTCGGTTGCGGCGCAACCATTGTACCACAGGCAAATTTACGGTTACATCATGGGTGCGGCAAGCACCGCAACATTGCACCACGAAGTTACCTTATGTCATGTAGATTTCACGCTTGAGAACACCAACATAGGGAAGATTGCGATAATGCTCCGCATAGTCCAAACCGTAGCCCACGATGAATTCGTTCGGGACCATGAAACCGCGGTAGTCCGGTTCAATCTCGACTTCTCTGCGCCCCTGTTTATCAAACAACGACACAACCTTCACGGACTTCGCCTGTCGGCGCACCATTAAGTCGTGCAAATACTTGAGGGTGAGCCCCGTGTCGACGATGTCCTCGACGAGAAGAACATGACGACCCTGAACCTCTCTGTCGAGGTCCTTGACAATCCGCACTACGCCCGTTGACTTCGACGAGACCCCGTAGCTCGATATGGCCATGAAGTCCATCTCCAGCATCAGGTCAATCCGTTTCACCAGATCAGCCATAAACAGCGCCGCCCCTTTTAAAATGCCAACCATAAGGGGAGGTTCCTCTTTGTAATCGCGGCTGATCTGCGCGGCCAATTCTGCGACGCGCGCCGCAATTTCTTCTTCAGTGAACAACATGCTCTCTAAGTCTGCGTGCATCACTAGCCTCCGCCACTCGGGGTTTATTCTATGTCAACGAAGCCCGGGAATGTGTCAGAGAAAGCTGTTAATTCGCGTGTCTCAGGTGCTCGGCGCGCACGAAGCGTCCATCCCGTCGAATCGTCGTCCGAAAGAAGGGCGTGTGAAGTGCGCAACACGCCGGGTACCCACACGACGTTCCCCGAATCGTCACAGAGTATCGGCCAAGACCAACGCACGGCTTTCTCCACCTTGGCATCCGTAAACACATCCTGCGCCTTTTTGGTCCCCGTCATTCCGAGCGGAGAAAGGCGCTCTCCGACGTTAGCCGTTCTCACCACCAGACTACCGAGCCCCGGGATCCGGGTTTCCCAAGGCGACGATGTCCTCATAGAGTCGCCCTTGACCCACTGCTGGCAGCGAAATTCCCAATTTGCCTGTCCGTCGTTGACACCGAGGAGGGTCGCGCCTTCCTCTAATGTCCACGCAAGATGGTAACGTTTTGCCTCCCCCTGAGGGTTGCCTTTACCTACCCACAGAAACCCGTAAGATCGGCGCGCGAAAACGTCCCCCTGCAAATGTAGAGTGGCCGACGGTGAATCCGCCTGCACCAAGCGAACAACCGCTTCGATGTGGCGCATCGACCAACTCTCCTCGGCTAAGTAATAC
>JAJZAV010000256.1 GCA_021799255.1 Bacillota bacterium | reverse complement strand
TGAGACCGTGCCAAACATCAAGTCGGCGGAGAAACGCGTACACATTGCCGTGAAGCGCACCTTGCGCAACGCGTCGCTCAAGTCCTCCCTGCGCACCACGCTGAAGAAGTTTGAGGTGGCCATGGCCACGAATGATGCACAGAGTGCTGGCGTAGCGCTGAAGATTGCGACCCGCGCTTTGGATAAAGCCGCTACTAAGGGAATCATTCACCGCAACCAAGCAAGTCGTCGGAAGTCTCGTATGACTCGCCGGTTTAACAACCTCCAAGCGGCAAAATAAGCTTGCGAATGACTGCAAAACGACCCTTATTGGGTCGTTTTTGTGTTTGCGACGAGAGGACGAGAGTAAGTCATCTTTTTATCTGGTAAGACCCTTCACTGCCGCGATTCAAGGTTCTGCTCAGCGAGTTCAATCAACCGTTTCACCATCGGTCCACCGATGCTACCCCCGAGCTTGCCTGCTTGTCTGGTCGTAAGCTCACCATTGTCGGTATTCGAATATGGAATGCCCTTGGTTTTGGCGATTTCCTTCACACCGTTATCGCTGGACGCCATGTGACCCTGGGCTTGATCTTGAATCACCTGACGCTTTAATTGATCCAGGGCGTCCTTTGCACCGGGAACCAGAATCCGCTTCTTTCGGGCCACGTTGTCTACCCCCCTGTGAGTTGCGACGCATCTAGATTGCCCGTGGACGAGCCCCTTTACTCGCAAGGCACGCCATGATGACCCAGTCAAGCGCCTGATGGGGGTCCCTGCGACCGGACTTAATCGCGAACTCGGCATCGGCTACGAGCAGTAAGAGGTCTTCCAACGTCGTGAGCGAAGCGTTCCTCGATTGAGTCCCGGCAACCTTTACGGAATACGGGTGAGCACCCACTTTTGAAGCAATGTCTCCCTGGGACAACCCGTTGTCCTTTCCCCACTTCGCAAACCACATGAGCCGCAGCTGCCGTGACAAAAGGGACATAAGGCCGAGCGGATCGGTCCCAGTTAAGAGAAGATCCGAGAGATCATGAAAAGAACGGGCAGCGTTGCCTTCCATGATTGCTTCCACGAAGCGAAACACGTTGTCCTCGAGCGGTGGAGCAACCACTTCTTCAACGACGTCGGGGGTGATGGGAGCCCCGTTGACGAACAGCGAGAGTTTTTCGAGTTCCCGAAGCGTGCTTGTCACTCGCTGAGTCCGACGAAAAACTTCGGCTAACGACGGGGTATCAATCCGTATCCCCTTCGCCTGTGCCAGTTCGCGCAGAATCAGGATGGCGGCATCCGCTTTGGGCGTTCTGCAATCCACCAGTGCATGCGTTTTTGCCTTTTTGGTGATTTTCTTGCGCTCGTCAAAACCGTCCGTCGGTACCGTAATGACTAGAACTCTACCTTCCACAGGATGAGACAGGTAGTCTTCGAACCGGGCTGAGTCAAACTTCACCTTAGCCGAAGAGAAAAAAAGGCAGTTCTCTAATAGAACGACGTCTTGTCCGCCGAACAACGTGACCGATTGGCAGGCCCTGATGGCCTCGTCCCCTCCGTCGTCATCGAACCAATACCGCACGACTCCGATAGTCTGCCCGGTGATATCGGTGAGCCGGCGTTTCAAAGCATCAATCACGGTGTCATGAAGCGCAGGTTCGTCACCTTGCAACACGTAGATGGCATTGAGCGGCTCACGCTCTATGGCGCTCATGGCAAGAGACCAACTCGTCATAAGTGAACGATTTCCACACCTTTCGTTGCTGCGAGGCGAATGCCCCCCAGTTGCCACATGTATTTCATTTTCGTCGCTTCCTTCAGCAGTCCGGCAGGCATCCCAGAAACGGCCACACCGCCAACGTCTCCGATACCAATCTCCCTTCCTAGCGAAGCAAGGGTGCCCTGCAGGTGGGGATGGAACGTCTTCATTGTACGCCCGTGTGCGATGGAACGCACGTTTAGGGCGAGCGTCCTGCCCATTTGCGCAGCCAACTGAGCCGAAGTGGGCAGGGCCTTTCCGTCTTCTTCGTACCAGGAACAGTCGCCCCCGACAAATATGTGGTCATCGTCAACGGATTGCAAGAAGGCGTTCACTTTTGCGCGGCCTTTTCTGTCGACGGTAAGCCCGGCTTCTTTCAGCAACGGATTCGCGCGTACTCCGCCGGTCCAAACGATGGTTCCCGCCGAAATGTTGCTTCCATCCTCCAACCATACGACCCCGGGCGTCACTCGAACGATGCGGGTACCCGTGTGTAGCTTCGCTCCCTTTTCCTCAAGCACCTGTTGTGCGATGCCTCGGAGTTCTTCCGAGATCTGAGGCAGGATCATAGGCAACGCTTCGATATTGTGAACCTGTACGAGGCGCCGGTCTACTCCAAAGCGAATGCACAGGAGCGAAACGAAGTCCAAAATCTCGCCCATCAGCTCAATGCCTGTGAGTCCGGCACCCCCGATTGCGATGCACAGATGATTTGGATCTTTATCCTGTTCGTAACGAGCGAACTCGCTCACGATATGCTCCTGGATTCGCGCGGCCGACGCGAGATTCGTAAGAGTCATACTATGCTCGGCCAACCCAGCAATTCCGAAGTAATCCGGGATCCACCCGAGCGCAACCACCAACCATTCATACGACCGTTCTCCACCGCGCGTGTGCACAACTCGGTGCTCTTTATCAATCGCGATGACTTCGTCGACAACCAATTTCGAAGAAGGGCTCTTCAGCAAGTGGGAGATGGGCACCGCATATTCCTTCGGCTTTCGCCGCCCGCCTGCGGCTTCGTGCAGCAACGTCGTCAGGTAGTGATATTCGTTCATGCTTACAAGAGTAAACGGTTCTCCTGCCTTATCGAGGTGTTTTGCGGCCATGACACCGGCGTACCCTGCGCCTAGAACCAGAATGTTGTCCATGCCCATCCTCATCCCCCTTCCCATTCAATGGTTCATCCGGATTACACGCATGAACTTTGAATGGTCCGTTATTCCTATGGCCTTTGCACACCGACTTCGTGAAATTAATCACAAATAGTTCAATTGGATTATACCATAGAATCGTGAGTTTGCGATGGTTCCAGGCCCAAATTGTGAAAATTGTCACGAAGTAATAGGCGAACACGGATCCAAGGGTCCAGGGTGGGACATGAATCACGGCCCACTTCCACGCCGAAACGGTCTCGACAAACCTTTGAATGAATCGCAGGAGTTGTGCGTCGCAAAATCCAAGGACCGTGCACGCTACTCTCATGAAAGGCATGATGGGATACGCGAGCGCCAAGACCATGTAGGCAGCAGACAAAGGCAAAAGCAGGGCCAAAACAGGTTCCGCGACAACGTTGGACAACACCGCGTACGGGGTAATCTGTCCAAAATACGAGATAGACAGCGGGAACATTGCGGCTTCCACCATGAGCGTGATCCGAATGCTGGTGACGACGTGACGAAGGACTCGTCTTACCCATTGCCTGGAGGGAATCGTTGAACGAGCCGTCAATCCGCTTCCTCTACGAAGCGCGAGCCAAACCGCGATGGTGGCTACGAACGAGAGGACGCTGCTGGTGGTGGACACGACGTCCGCCCCCTTCGCGCACATTACCGTGTAGGCAAGCAGCGTCGCGCAGAGGGTGTCGGGACTTCGTCCGAATGCCAGGCCGAGTTGCCGATACGACACCATGAGCGACGCCCGGACGATGGACGGCGCGTCGTCACAAAGCGCACAAAAGCCCCAGATGACCGTAAGGATGAGTCCCGTCCATAATGCGTTTCCGAAACGCAGCCGGCGAAAGAGCGGTTTCACGACGACGCTAAATCCGTCTACGACGAGCAGCACGTTGGCCCCGCTGGCAGCGAGCACGTGAAGCAGTCCTGCGGCGAGGAACTCCTGGCGCAGTCCGCTGTTCGTGAGCGGTTGCCCAAATACGATGCTGTCGAGGAGCGGCAGACTCGACCCGTGTGAGGGATCCGCCAACTTTACGGACGCATCGATGCGCGCATGAGCTCGCGCCGTCCATGGAGAATTCTGCGACAGGATGGAAACGAGACGGCCAGAGAGTTCGTAGCGGATGCCGACCTTTTGCATCGGGTCGCGCAGCGGCAAGCCTTTGGAATCCGATATGGGCGGGCGTTCCAATACGCCCTGCATCGATAGCTGTGCTCCTTGCGCAAGATGAGCGCCTCGGACGCCAAACAGGACCAAGCTGGCCTTCGCGCGCGTGCTGATGACCCGTGAACTCGGGTCCTCTAGGTCCTCCACGTGATCCATCTGGACTACGCATGATATTCCACCCTTGATGGCGTGCTCCGAGGCAACGACTCCTGTGACCCGTAGGGAACGCCCCAGAAGGAAATCAACATTGGAGGGGTGTTCCATCCCTTGAAACAAACCGATGGCCATTCCAACCAAGACCCCTACGCTGGCTATCCAAACTCCTGGTACGTTGGGTCTGGGCACCCACCTCCGTACGAAGCGCGGCCGGCGACTCGAGTTTTGCGTAACCACGCGTTTTGCCCCAAATGTGGCAAGCAAGATTGCAAACGCTGCAGCGCAGGATACAAAGACGACGGGAAGCGCCGGGAATGCAGTGTTTCGGCACAAGTAGTAGAATGCCGTGCAGGATGAGGCGGTGGCACCGAGACCGAGTTCATAGGCATGTTTCGGTTTCAGGGTTTCTCGCCCTCTACATAGACGTAGGGGGATATTTCGTGAAAGATGGTTGGACCGATGCCTCGCACCTGCTGCAGCGCGTCCACCGATGGGAACGGGCCGTGCGCCTCTCGATAGGAAATGATGTCTCTGGCGCGGCTCGGTCCGATGCCCGGAAGAGTGTCGAGCGCCACTTCTCCCGCGGTGTTCAAGTCCAGCATCTGCACTGAACCCGAACTTGGGCTAGCGCTAGAAACCGGTCCAGACGCGGGACTGGCATCGGCGGACGAATCCTCTAAACTAGCGTTCACGATGCTAGGAACTACGATTTCTTCGCCATCCTCCAATTGTGCCGCAGCGTTCACGAGTGACGCATCACCGGAATGGCGGAACCCTCCGGCCTTCTGAATTGCATCCTGGATCCGCGCGGTCTCAGCGACCTTGACGACTCCTGGATGCACCACATCTCCTTGAACGTCAACAAGGATGTTATAGGTGGAATTCGTTTCCTGCGCTCCAAGATTGGCCTCTGAGTTTGAAGACGCGAGCGTTTGCGAAGGGCTTATCTCGATGCGGGGGCGATGAAGAATCCATCCAAGAAACCCCGAGAAGAGGCTGACAAAGGCGAGAATTACAATCGTCACGGCTTTGGCCGGATTTGTCGGGCCATCGATAGGACGCATTGCAGGAGTTTGGATCCGATGGAAGTCTTCTGTTCCGGGCGAGGGAGGAAATGGGGAGATGTCATCCAGTTGGTCTGCCAATTCATCGTGCTGCACCACGTTCACCCCCAAAGAAAATCTTGTCTTCAGAGGTTCGTCCGCGATTCGAAAATTCCTTTTTACTCCAATTTAAGAGGTTGATTG